>NZ_LR722997.1:0-109403 GCF_902500275.1 Brevibacterium sp. Marseille-P9724
AGTATTCCACCGCGCTAGCGGAATCCGGAATCCGTCCGAGTGTGGGAACAGTCGGCGATTCTTATGACAATGCTCTAGCCGAAACAGTCAACGGTCTCTACAAGGCGGAACTGATTCATGCCCAAGGTCCGTGGACGTCGGTCGGAGAAGTCGAATTGGCTACCTTGCGGTGGGTGCATTGGTGGAACACCAAGCGACTTCACGAAGCATTGGACTACGCCACCCCACAAGATGTAGAAACCGAGTACTATCTCACCCAGCCCATCAACACAGGGGCGTAATAGAAGCGGAACTAAACCCAGGCCGCTTCAGAAGTCCCTGACGATCCGGTCAAGATCGCCAGGGACCAACGATGGGGTCAAGACGCACTTTCCACAGCAACAGACCTGATCACCCACAACACCACAGCCACTACCAATGACATCGGTGCACCAGCAGAATACGACACCGCCATCGACACCAGCTACCAACACAACCTCGGCATCCAAAAAGGCTGGATCAAATAACCGCAACACGCCCGGAAAAGACACACTTTTCTTTACTTAACCCCCGCTGTGCCTCGGGAACATGCCTGCGTCCTCAGAACATGAAAAAGCTCCGAGGCAAGAACCCCGGAGCTTCATCTGGCGGTAGCGGTGGGATTTGAACCCACGGTAGGGGGTTGCCCTACACAACATTTCGAGTGTTGCACCTTCGGCCGCTCGGACACGCTACCGCGGATAACTCTACGGCCTCAGCCGCCACGGCACAAACCGAAGTACTGTCATTCTGGTCACTCCGGTCTGTCGCGCAGCCGCAGATCAGCGAAAAAATCATCCAGCACAGCCCGACATTCATCGGCCCGCACACCGGGATACACCTGGGGAATCGGGTGAGCCGCGCGGTCCCGCGGGAGGTCCCACACGGATCCCACCGCGCCGGTTTTGGGTTCGTGCACACCGAAGACGATCGTGCCTACGCGGGCGTTCATTGCCGCTCCGGCGCACATGGCACACGGTTCAACCGTGACGACGAGGACCGCCCCGTCCAGCCGCCACGTGCCCAGAGTCTGCCCGGCTTGGCGCAGAGCGAGGATTTCGGCGTGGGCGGTCGGATCGGCATCGGCTTCGCGCCGGTTGCAGGCAGCTCCGACCACTTTCCCGTCGACAATGACAACAGCGCCGATCGGCACATCGGATTCGGGGCACTGGTGCGCCTGCTCAAGCGCTACACCCATCCATTCCGCGTGCTGTTCGCGGACTGCCAGCACCATGTCAGCCCACTGCTTTTCCGCCGGCGGCGCCAATGGCTGCACTACCGCAGTCAGGCCCGCGCTCAGGAGCACTACCACCGCCCCCGTGGGCTTTGGGCGCACACATTGAAGTCATGCGTCTATTGTCTCTGCCCGCACCGCGCACACAAAGCAGGACTGCAGCCGCGGTCGGCGCTAGGCTTAAACCATGAAGCTCCACGTGGCGGACCACCCGCTCATTGCCCACAAGCTCACCGTTCTGCGTGACGAGCGCACTGACTCAGCTCGCTTCCGCCAGCTGACCGACGAACTCGTCACACTGCTTGCCTACGAGGCCACGCGCAATGTTCGCGTGCAGCTCAAGCAGATCAACACCCCGGTGTGTGCAACCACCGGTATCCAGATCGCCCAGCCGCGCCCGCTGGTAGTGCCTATCCTGCGCGCCGGCCTCGGCATGCTCGAAGGCATGACCCGCATGCTGCCGACCGCCGAAGTCGGCTTCCTCGGCATGGTCCGCGATGACGACACCCTCGAAGTCGAGGCCTACGCTCAGCGCCTGCCGGTCGACCTCGAAGACCGCCAGGTGTTCGTCATCGACCCCATGTTGGCCACCGGCCACACTCTGGAAATGGCCATTGATTTCCTGCTGGAGCGCGGTGTTTCGCACATCTCTGCCGTCTGCCTTGTGGCCGCCCCGGAGGGCGTCGACTACATCACGCAGCGCTTCGGAACACGGGCTGACATCGATGTGTTCACTGCGGCTCTCGATGAAGGGCTCGACGAAAACAACTACATCGTTCCCGGCCTTGGCGATGCCGGCGACCGCATGTACGGAACAGCCTGACCACTCACCTGAGTCCCGCGGGACTGCAGCTCAACAGCACGAGGCGCCTGGCACCTCGTGCTGTTCTTCTTCTGTCATCTTGACTCCCCTGAATACGGGCAAAACCGCTTATCGAGTCACAAAAACACCTTTTGTTGCGTCATATGTCGTCACAAACGTCCCAAAAGCTGATTTCGGCTTGGTTTTCAGTCAAGCCGTGACAAATAATGACGTCATGTTCTTCCTGCAGCGAATGCCGATGCTCTGCGTTCGCGACCTCACGTGCTGACACGGTCGCGAACGAGTTCTTCAGCAGCATCCACACAGTCCCATCGCTAAGAGAAGAGAAAACCATGGCGCAGCCCGCATCTGCACCCCAGAACATCCACCCCCGCAGCGCAGCAGCAACCCGCAGGCGAGGAGCCCGATTGACCCCGGTAGACCCGCAGTCCGCCCCTCGCACATACGGCCCCGCCGGAGTGCAGGCTCAGCCTGGTTCAGCCCGCGGAATCATCCTCTACATAGGTCTGAGCGAAGAAGAGGCTGCCGCCTCCGGCACCAACCTCACGGAAATCGCCGAGTCGCTGCGGGACTACACGCAGGAACTCGCCCCGTCGTCAGAAACCCAGGCGATCATCGCACTGGCGCCTTCCGGCCCCGAACGCGACCTCGAAGCAGTGCGCGCAGTTGCGACCGGGTCCCCCGCCGCCCGCGGTGCTGCCGCCCGCACGCACGGTCCCGTCCGCTCCCGCATTCCCAGCCGAATTCAGCCGCCCCAGCCCGCCGAAGTCCAGAAGCCCACACCTGGCCTCAAGGTCGACCTTCCGCGGCGCGAAGTGCACATCGACGGCAGGCTGGAAACCGTGACGGTCAAAGAGTTCGACCTTCTGGCAACGCTCGTCAGCAGCGAAGGCCGCACCCTGTCGCGCACCGAGCTTGTGGACAAAGTGTGGGGCGATGACGCTGACCGCCCTGACGAACGCACTGTCGATGTCCACGTGCGCAGGCTCCGCAAGCGCTTGGGTGCCTACTCTTCTGTTGTGCGCACCATCCGCGGCCAGGGATACCGCTTCGATACGCACCCTGATGTCGAAGTCTGGAGAGCATCAGCTCTGCGCTGATCCGCTGGCGCTGCGCTGACGCAATCGGTGTGGGCCCGCGATCCGGTGGATAGAGGAGCAGCCCCGTCCAGCGGATATAGGCGTGCGCTGAGGGACGCCCCAGAAAGCGGTCAGGTTGGACTCGTAGACTGAAGCCCTGATGTCTCGCACGAAGAACCCAGCCAAGGGCGTTATCGTAGCCCTCCTCGGCGCGCTGTTGGCCGCGCTTCTGCTCATCCACGAACTGATTCCGACTACCAACGGCATTGCCCTCGTTGTCGAATCGACGCTGCCCTGGACGTGGGTGCTGCTTGTTCTGCTTCTGCTTTTCGCGTTCATCCGCTTGTCGCCGCTGTCGATCATCGGCGTTCTCATTCCAGCTCTGGTGTGGGGCGTGATGTTCGGCCCCTATCTCAAACCGGCTTCAGATGACCGCAATGCGGACCTTATTGTCGCCACGCACAATGTCGGTGCGCGTCTGCCGCAGCCGACTGCCACGGCGCGCTCCATCATCGACCAGAATCCGGATGTCGTTGTCGTCCAAGAGATCGAATCCCTGTCGGGCAAGATCATCAAAAAGGAACTCGACAAGTCGTTCGAGTACACCCAGGTTGCCGACACGGTCGGCGTGTGGTCGCGCTGGCCGCTGTCGAAGAAGCGGAACATCGACCTTGGTCTGCAGTGGCCGCGGGCTTTCGAAACCACGGTGCAAAGCGATCATGGCGATGTCACGCTCTACGCGGTGCACGTTCCGTCGGTGCGTCCCGGGGTGGAAACTCTGCGCAATTCTGCGCTGCAGAAACTTTCGTCCGCCGTTAAGCAGGAAGACTCCGAACACCTGATTGTGGCTGGCGACTTCAACGCGGTGCAGACTGACCGCTATTTCAAAGACCTCGACGATCAGCTGCTTGACAGCCGCAAGGCCGTCGGCGGCGGCTTCGGCTTCACGTGGCCGGCAAGGTTCCCCGCGGTGCGGCTGGATCACATCATGGTCCGTGGGCTCGATCCGGTCTACGACACCGTCATGGACCGCGGAACCTCCGACCACCGTGCCGTCATCGCAGGGCTGAACTTGACCAAGTAGCGGCTGGCACGTCAGTTCTTGGCGGTGCACTTGCCCGTGGGCACAAGCCCGCGCGTGCCCTCTGCCGCCTTGAGCGTCGGCATGATCTCCTTGAGCGTGAGCGCATAGCCGGTGGAATCGTCATTCTGCGATTTCGCGAAGACCATTCCCGACACTCGACCGTCGGCAGCGATAAGCGGACCTCCGGAATTGCCCGGGCGGACATCCGCGCGCAGCGAATACACCTGGCGGACGGCTTTGTTCTGCCCGTAGATGTCTTTGCCTTCAGCAGTGATCCTTTCGCGGACCCTCGAAGGTGAAATCGTGTACGGGCCGTGTTCCGGGAAGCCGACGACTACGGAGTCAGCCCCTACCTCAAGATCTTTCCCGCGCTGCATAGCCGGGGTTTTGAGACTGGGCACGTAGAGAACAGCGACGTCTGTCTTGGGGTTGAAGCCCACGACCTGCGCGGGAAGAGCCTGCCCCTTACCGGTGACCTGCACTGATATCTGCTGGGCCGCGGCGACAACGTGCGCGTTGGTGGCCACATAGTGGTCGGCATACACCCAACCGGTGCCTTCTGAGGCCGAATTGCACGCCGGTGCTTGAGCGTTGATCTTCACAACCGATTCGGAAGCTTCTTTGCCGACTTCCACCATTTCCGGGTTCGGCGGCCCGACTTCGCGAATCTGCTCTTTCTGCCCGCTGAAGACATCGGGAAACCCGTTGAAGCGAAGGGCGTCGCCCAAAGCACCGAGCGCCTGCGAAGACGGCACGGGTGCCGCCCGGTCAAGTGCTCGCACAATGTTCGACTCTGCAGCCCACTGGTTTGGTTCGATGAGTGAAGTGGTGCGCACCCACCCTGCGGTGACCCACACCAGCAGGCAGAAGATAACAAGGCCGCTGATGGCACCGCCAATGGAGTCAACGAGTTTGCCCGAAACCGAGCGCATTCGCTCTCGCAGCCCCCGACCCAGCGAAGCTCCGATGGTCGCGCCGATCAGACCCAGCACAAAGGGTACGGCGAAAACGCCTGTCGGGCCGATCGCTTCGACGAGTTCGGCAGCGTCGACTGCTTTGAGTCCGGCGAGTGCACCTCGACCGGCGAGCAGTCCGGCCGTGAACCCGAGCAGCGCACCGACGGTGGGGCTGAGACCGCGGATCCACCCCGTTGCCATTGACGACAGCGCAATGATCGCCAGCACTAGGTCAATCATCTGAATCCACCGTGGTAGTGAGGCTGGTAGCTGCGCACGCTGTTCATGCTGTTGATCAGCTGTGTGCGCTGCGTGGTGAAGGCGGTGAGAAGCTTCATTTCGCGTTCTCGTTCCACCTGACCGCCTGCGTGGACATTGATGCGCTGGCGGGCATTTGCCAGGTCGATCGTGGTGCGGACCATCTTCTTGAAAGTGGCTGACGCACCGGGGTATCCGGCGGCCCAGCGTTTGGCCTGTCTGCGCCCTCGCCACGACCCGAAGGTGTCGACTTCAGCAGGTGTCAACCATCCCGCCGCCCGGTATTCGTCGAGCATCGCGCGGTCTTTGCGCACTTCGAGCCAGCGCAGAACGAAGGCCAGGCTGTACCAGATGACGGTGTTGACCAGCGCCAGCGCAACAATGACGAGCAGCGCGAAGACTCCCAGCCCGGAGACGATCCCGGCCATGAAGTTCCAGAGGGCATGCAGGAAGGTTCCCACGGACCAGCCCAGCGGCCATGCCAGAACGGCGGCCCACCACTTCCAGCGGGAGGCCGCGAAGCCGATGGCAATACCTGCCACGGCGGTGAAGAGCGAATGGCTGAGCGGGGACACAATTCCGCGCAGGACAAAGGTGATGGCCAGACCGGCGAACTGTCCTTCGTCAAAGGAAGCCGAAAGATACTGCAGGTTTTCGGTGAAGGCGAAGCCCGCTCCGACGAGCGAACCGTAGATGAAGCCGTCAAGCGGGCCGGTGAAATGACGGCGTGCCGCAATGGCGAAAACCGCGAGGAAAATGCCCTTGGCACCCTCTTCGATGGGCGGAGCGCCCAGGACTGGATACAGAAGCTCGTACAGACCCATGGAGTTGTCAAAGCCGATGAGCACAGATGAAACCGAGAATCCCACCAGCTGCACCACGAGGGTGAAGAGGATCGCCATGACAGCTCCCCACAGCAGAGGCAGCACCAGCCAGACAGGATTTCGCCTCTTCCAGCGATTGAACCACAGAACAACCAGGAAGATGAACGCCATGGGCACCAGCGACAGCAGGACTATGAGGACGCCCAGGCCGTTGAAGGTCAGCGACTGCAGCAGAATGATGATCAGAAGTCCGAAGCCCAACAGCCCTACGGCGAGTGACCCCAGAATAATGCGGACCAGCTCTCCGGTTGAGCCGTCCGGGCGCGAAACCGTCGGGTAGGCAATCCCGGACGCACCGGCCAACTGCCCCGATGGTGCCTGCCTGACGGGCCCCGCGGGACGGGCGTACCACGTGGGGCGGACAGGACCGCCGTGCGGGTAGTGCTGGCCGTAGTTGCTGTTGTAGTGCTGCGTCATAGTCGCCGTTCGTATGGTCTTGCCGAGCGTTTCGCATACATAATTCCACACCCCGATGTCACAGCGGACGTCCTACGCTGTGAAACCGTGACGACAGCTGCTGGTAGATGCTGAAGCCCCCGCTTTTTCCGCGGGGGCTTCGGCGTGCAGGGCTTCGGACTGCGCGGGCTTCAGGCTGTCGCGCTTCAGTCGACCGCGATCTGCAGAGTCCGGTTGGTGTACTCGGAGAGTTCGTCCAGCAGGGTTTCGTCTTCGTGCAGCTTGCGGCCGAAGGACGGAACCATCTTCTCAAGCTTGGGCTTCCAGCCTTCGAACTGGCGCGGGAAGCAGCGTTCGAACAGTTTGATCATGATTGACGGGGCGGTCGATGCTCCGGGCGAAGCACCCAGCAGTGCGGCGACCGAACCGTCTGCCGAGGAAACGGTCTCCGTGCCGAAGCCGAGCATGCCCTTGCCCTGGGCGTCCTTCTTCATGACCTGAACGCGCTGGCCGGCATGGATGAGCTCCCACTGGCTCGGGTCGACTTCCGGGGTGAATTCGCCGAGAGCTTCGAAGCGGTCCTTTTTCGTGGACGCCAACTGGCTCATGAGGTAGGTCACGAGGTCGAAGTTGTCCTTGGCCACGTTGAGCATGACCGGGAGGTTGCCTGCCCGAACCGAGAACGGCAGGTCGAGGAACGAACCGGTCTTGAGGAACTTCGGTGAGAAACCGGCGTAGGGGCCGAACATCAGGTATTCCTTGCCGGAGATCACACGGGTGTCCAGGTGCGGAACCGACATGGGCGGGGCACCGGTTGCTGCCTGGCCATACACCTTGGCGTGGTGGCGGGCCACCAGTTCGGGGTTCGAGCTGCGCAGGAACAGACCGGAGATGGGGAAACCGCCGTAGCCGTTGGCCTCTGGGATCCCGGTTTTCTGCAGCAGCGGAAGCGCGTGGCCGCCCGCGCCGATGAACACGAACTTGGCATCGACGTCGAACGATTCGGCCGCTGCCGTGTTCTTCACCGACACCCGCCAGCCGTTTCCGCTGCGGTTGAGGTCGGTGACTTCGTGGCCGGTGCGGACCTCAACGCCGTTGTCGGCGAGGTTGGCCAGCATCTGGCGGGTGAGCGAACCGAAGTCCACGTCAGTTCCGCTGGTCACGCGCGACAGGCCGTTGATCTGTCCCGGACCGCGGTTTTCGAACATGAGGGGCAGCCATTCAGCCTGCGTGGCCGGGTCGTCGGTGAACTCCATGTCCTTGAACAGGGGATTTTTGACCATGGCTTCGCGGCGAGCGCGAATGTAGTCGCGGCCGGACTCACCGCGGCCGTAGGACACGTGCGGAACCTGGTTGATGAAGGTGCTGGGCTCACCGACAATGCCTTCGTCGACAAGGTAGCTCCAGAACTGGCGTGAGACCTGGAACTGTTCGTTGATGTTGACGGCCTTCGTGATGTCAATGCTGCCGTTCTTGTCAGCCGGCGAATAGTTGAGCTCACACAGGGCGGAGTGGCCGGTGCCCGCGTTGTTCCAGGCGTCAGAGCTTTCGCGAGCAACGTAGTCAATGCGCTCGTAGACGCGGATTGTCCAGTCGGGCTGAAGTTCGTGCAGCAGGGTGCCGAGCGTCGCGCTCATGATGCCCCCGCCGATCAGGACGACGTCAGCGTTTTCCTTGATACTCAAAGTCAGCATCCCCGTTCAGCTGTTCGATAGATAGTCGACTCAAACTCTACTCCTGTGCACACCGTGCTGATTCCCAGGGTCAGGGACACAAGCGGGTTAAAACATCCCGGCGACTTGTGCGCTCACGCCTGTGGAAGAAGCCGTCGCTTTCCACAGCCTTTGCCGACCGTAGAGATCATGCCAGCACCGCCTGTCTGATGGGGGCTATGAACAGACTATTGACAGCGCTGAAGACAAGCGCACTCATTATTCTCAGCGCCATAATGGCGCTCGCGCTCATGGGGCCGGCGGCCGCGAACGATGACTTCCACGGCCCGGGGCTGTGGCACAAAGAGGGGGCGCACAGAACCTTCTACGGCGCCTACCTCACTATCGACGGAAAGCCCTCCTACTGTCTGGATGCGGGACTGCCGTCCCCGCGGCCACACCACTTCAAGGGCGCTGAGCCGACATCGGTGCGAACTCCGCAGACGGCATGGCTGCTTGCCGAATACGCTGAGTCGAAGAACAGCAGCAGGCAGGCCGCCCTATCGGCAATCGTAAAGCTCGACACAGCACTGCCCCACCGACACAGCATGAAGGTCCGCGCGCCTAAAGAGCTCGGCAAGAAGTTCGCGAAGGCGGCAGACATGTTCACCCAGATGCGCAAAGACGCTGCAGACTACGCTGGCCCGTACACACTGACCCTGGAACCTGAACACCGCGACGGAAAGGTGTTCACAACCCCGGTTCTCGCCTCGGCCGCGGGCAAACAGCTGGACTGGCCCGTCGATGTTGTCGTGACCGGCGCGGCCACAAGCCTGCGCAAGCAGGTCCGGTCAGGCACAGAAGTGTCAGTCCCAGCAGCACCCGGGGCTTTGGTCTCGATCGAAGCCACGGCTTCAGGACTGCCGAGCACCGATGTTCTGGTCTACACACCCACTGACGGCAAGCGAGTTCAGAACGTAACAACCGGTGCTCCCGCAGAAGTCACTGCCAAGGCAACGGCCAACACGCAGCTGCCGTTTGCACCACAAGCCAAAACCAGGGCTGACATCGCTGCCGATGGAAGCACGACTGACACGATCACCATCAGCGGGGCACCGCCGAACTCGACGCTGTCGGTGATCGCGCGGGCCTATCATTCGAAATCTGAACCCGTCCAGAAGGCCGAAGCGCAGGGAACGCTGGTCGGCGAACAGGAGCTCACCGCGCGCATCGACGGCGACGGAAGGGCTCAGCTGACAACCGAACCGATGACAAGCCGACCAGGCTGGACCACGTGGACCGTCGAAATCCGTGAAAGCGAAAAGTCAGACGGTTGGGTATCCGACTGGGGCATCCCGGAAGAAACCGTCTATTGGGAACAACCGCAGGACCCGACTGCCCCGCCGGAAAAGCCCACGCCGTCAGGAGAGCCGACACCGTCTGACTTACCAGCACCGGAAGAAACTCCGACGCCTGCGGAAACTCCATCGGTCCCACCGCAGCAGCCAACGCCGGAACCTATACCTGAGTCCACACCGGAAGCCGGAGGCGAGGGAACGCCCACACCACAGCAGCCGAAGCAAACTGAAGCGCTCCCCCGCACTGGTGCGGACTGGCGGGTTGGTGCCGGAATGGGACTGGTCCTGCTGGGAATCGGCGCGGCAGCGCTGGGCTTCACCCGAAAACGAGGCTGACTGCTCAGCGCGTTCAACCCGGACGCACCGCAGTCTTGGGTGAACAGCACGAGGGGTGGACAGCATCAGCTGTCCCCCCCCCGGGGCCTAATGTCAGTACCAAATCTCAAGAGCCGAACCTCAAGTGTCGAACATCAGCCCTTGCTGTCTGTTTCCTGGTCAGCCGCCCCCTCGGCAAAGCGGCTGGCAAAGTTGAGATACCAGTCGAGGATCTCGCTGTCGGCAGCAGTTGAGCGATTGACAACATCCGGCGACTGTCCCTGGAAGACCTTCTTCAGCGGCACCTCGAGAAGTTTGCCGGTGCGTGTCATGGGAACACCCGGTGCGGCAATGATTTCGTCGGGCACGTGCCTCGGAGACACCTCGGAGCGGATCGTCTGCACAATCTGGGAGCGCAGCTGCTCATCGAGCTCCACACCCGGAACGGTGACAACAAACAGCGGAAGATAGTAATCGCCATCGCCCAGTTCAGCGCCGATCACCATGGACGCCTGCACGCCCTCGACCCGGTTGACCGCGTTGGTGATGTCCGAAGAGCCCATGCGGATGCCGCCTCGGTTGATGGTCGAATCCGAACGCCCGTGGATCACCCAGCGGTCGTCAGCCGAGCGCGTCACCCAGTCGCCGTGACGCCATACGCCGGGGTACACATCGAAATACGCATCTCTGTACCGGCTGCCGTCGGGGTCGTTCCAGAACTTCACCGGCATCGACGGCATCGGCTTGGTCACCACGAACTCAGCCAGTTCGTCTACAACCGAATTGCCGTGCGCGTCAAAGGCATCGGCTGCGACACCCAGGTACGGTCCCTGCAGCTGGCCCAGCACCACCGGGTTCAGCGGGTTCGATCCGATGAAGGCGGTGCAGATATCAGTTCCACCAGAATCTGAACCCACGCGAATGTTCGGTGCCACGAACTCGTACGTCCACTTCCACGTTGAACCGGGCAGCGGCGAACCCGTCGAGAGGATTGTTCGAAGCGACGACAGATCGTACTCGGCCCTTGGCTTGGCCCCGGCTTTCTCCATCATCTGCAGGATCGCTGCACCGGTGGCGAAATGGTTGGCTTTCTCGCGGCTGACGATCTCGAAATGGCGGGAGGCCGAACCGGCCACGGGGGAACCGTCATACACGACGATGCCCACACCTGCACCGAGGGAATTGACCAGTATGTTCCACATGATCCACGTGGGCGAGACCGCCGTGTAGGCCAAGAACCCCGGCTTGAGTTCGCTGTGCAGAACAGTTTTTGCCGCTTCCAGGACAATGCCCCCGTGGCCGTGCACAATGCCCTTCGGCTTGCCGGTCGTACCGGAGGAAAAAACAACCCATAGCGGGTGCGAGAACTCCACCCGGGTGAATTCCGGCTTCTGCGGCGCGGCGACGATTTCGGAGAAGACGGCGCTCGGAACTCCCAGGTCGACAGGATCAGCAGCGGGAAGCCGGTCACCGAGGTTGTCCACCAGCACGTGGGTCTGAACACTGGGCATCTGCTCTAGAAGCGAAGCGGCAGATGAGCGCAGATCAATCTGCTTGCCGTTGAACCTGTAGCCGTCCGCGGTCAGCAGAACCTTCGGCTCAAGCTGAACGAACCGGTCCAACACTCCCGCCGAACCGAACTCAGCACCGACAACCGACCAGATCGCGCCCACAGATGCGCTGGCCAGCAGGCCGACTACAGCTTGGGGAATGTTCGGCAGCACGGCGCACACTACATCGCCTTCGCCCACCCCGGATGAACGCAGCCACTGAGCAAGCGCGCCAACCTGCCCCGCAAGCTCCGCCCAGGTCAAGGCACGCCTGCCCAGGTCCTCATCCAGGCCGATGAGCGCTTCGTCATCCGGCATGTGGTCAGCCCAGCGCAGCATGTTTTCGGCGTAGTTGATCTGAGCTCCCGCATACCAGCGCGCATGCGGCATAGATCCCACAACGGCGGGGCTGTCTGCGCGATCGCCTATGACGTCGAAGAATTCCCACACTGCATCCCAGAAGTCGCCCAGATTTTCGACCGACCAGGCGTGCAGCGAAGCGAAGTCTCCTACCGGCACGCCTCGTGTCTCAGCCAGCCACTCCTGAAATTCCCGCATTTTCGATGCGGCGATCCGCTCTGGTGAGGGTGTCCACAGAACGTCACCGGCCTGGGCTTGGTCAAAGTTCTCAGCGAGTGCCATAGCTTTCCTTTCTGCCGCGCTTCATGGCGACAGTCTACGAAAAGTGACGTAGGTCTCACCTGCTTTCCTCGGCAGAGTTCACCTTGTCGTTGCCTGTTTGAGCTTCGCGCGCTCTAGTCTGATCTGGACAGTGCGCATCCCTGTGCGCCCACGCCGCTTGTTAGGACTCACATGAAGCGTCAAGCTCTGCTCGCCGGCGCCGTTGCCGTCGGACTCGCCTTCGGTTCCGCAGTGCCCGTTTCGGCCGCACCGGCCGATGCTCACATCTCGGAAATCTCCTACCCGTCGAACGATGCCGACTTCGTTGAGATCGCCGCCCCGGCTGGCACCGACCTGTCCGGTTGGACAGTCGGCTCGGTCACCCGAGGTGGGGCGCTCAACAGCGACGAATCGATTGTCACCCTGCCGAAGGGCACTGTTGTCGGTGAGTCCGGCGTTCACGTTGTCGAACTGCCGCTGACGAACTCCGTCAACACCGGCAAGGCAGCCGATGGCGCTTATGGCGCTTCGGTTTTCGTGGTCAGCGCCGAAGGCAAGCTGATTGACTTCAAGCAGATCGGCGGTGTTGTCGGCGGCACGGGCGTCACGGCCTCCCAGAGCAGCAAACTGCCGGCGGCGGGGCGCGGCCAGCAGGCAGAACCAACAGGAGCAAAGGCATCCGGCAGGGACCAGTCGATTCAGCTGAAGTGCTCATCGTGGAAATCCGGCACCCCCACCCCGGGATCCGCTCCCGATCCCAGCACGTGCGATTCACCAGACAGCCCCGAACCGACTGAAACCAGCTCGCCCGACCCAACAGACCCCTCGGACCCGGAGAATCCGGCCAACCTCCTGCCGATCAACACCATCCAGGGCAATGGTGAGAAGAGCCCGTATGCGGGCAAGACTGTCACCACGACCGGTGTCGTCACAGCTGCGTACCCGACCGGCGGGCTCGGCGGCTACTACATTCAGACCGAGGGCACCGGCGGCGACAACCACGACTTCGCAAAGGGATCACAC
Source organism: Brevibacterium sp. Marseille-P9724 (assembly GCF_902500275.1). Lineage (NCBI taxonomy): Bacteria > Bacillati > Actinomycetota > Actinomycetes > Micrococcales > Brevibacteriaceae > Brevibacterium > Brevibacterium sp. Marseille-P9724. Next base: position 13,252 of record NZ_LR722997.1, read on the forward strand.
GGGGTCTTCGTCTATTCAAAAGACACCGTGGGCCAGGTCAAGACCGGCGACAACGTCGAAGTGACCGGCAGCGTCAGCGAGTACTACGGACAGACGCAGATCATTGTCGACGATAGGGGGCTGAAGAAGCTCGATGCTGCGGCTGCTGCTCCGAAGCCGTACGAAGGCGCATTCCCCGAAGACCCTGCCGAACGCGAAGCCCTCGAGGGCATGCTCGTACAGCCCAGCGGCGACATCACGGTCACGGACAACTACTCCACTAACGTCTACGGTGAAATCGGCCTGGCCAACGGAACTGACACTCTGCACCAGCCCACGGATGTGGCACGCCCCGGCTCAGAAGAAGCTCAGCGGATCGATGCTGAGAACAAGCGGAAGGCCTACACCCTTGATGACGGCGGTACCGCGGACTTCTTCAAGACCGCCAAGGACACTCCGCTGCCGTACTTGAGCAACGACAAGCCGGTTCGGGTTGGTGCGAAAGTCACATTCACCAAGCCCACCGTGGTCGGCTACAGCCACGACAAGTACCGCCTGCAGCCCACGGGGTTCCTGCCGGACAACGACGAGCTGACACCCGCCTCGTTTGAAAACACCCGTGCAGGTGTTCCCGATGTCGGCGGTGACATGACGCTCGCAAGCTTCAACGTGCTCAACTACTTCCCCACGACCGGCGACACAGAACCCGGGTGCCGGGCCTACACCGACCGTGAAGGCAACCCCGTCGGCGCCAACCGCTGCAAGCCGCGGGGCGCGTACAACCAGGAGAATTTTGAACGCCAGCAGACGAAGATCGTCGCTGCGATAAACAAGCTCGATGCATCTGTGGTTGCGCTGGAAGAGGTTGAAAGCTCCGACAAGTTCGGCAAGGAGCGCGACTGGGCGCTGTCGCAGCTGGTCAAGGCGCTGAATGCCGCGGCAGGCGAAGACCGGTGGGCTTTTGTCCCCTCCCCACAGACGATTCCTGAAACCGGTGACGATGTCATCCGCACCGCGTTCATCTATCAGAGGGCCGAAGCCAAGCCCGTCGGCGATTCGGCAATCCTGGACAGTCCGGCGTTCCACAACGCTCGCGCTCCCCTGGCGCAGAAGTTCCAGGCCGTCGGCGTCAAGAATCCGGGGGCTTCAGAGTTCATTGCGGTTATGAACCACTTCAAGTCGAAGGGATCCGGCAAGGGTCCGGGCAATGAGGACACCGGTGATGGTCAGGGCAACTCGAATGCTGACCGCGTGGCGCAGGCTAAGGCCGTTGATGCCTTTGCGGAGGAACAGAAGAAGTCCATGGGCACCAAGCGCGTGTTCATTCTGGGTGATCTGAACTCATACACGAAAGAAGACCCGATGCAGGTCTTCTACGATGCCGGATACACCGAGGTGGGCGATCACTTCGGCGCCACACCCACCTACCTTTTCGGTGGGCTGACCGGCAGCTTGGACCACGTGCTCGCCTCGAAAGAAGCGATGGGGACGACAACACGGGCCCAGTCGGCTGTCCCGGCTGCACCGGCAGGTGCCGTGACTGGTGCGGCCACGTGGAACATCAACTCGGTTGAGTCAATTGCGCTGGAATACAGCCGCCACAACTACAACGTGACCAACCTGTACCAGCCGGATGAGTTCCGCTCCTCGGACCACGATCCGCTCATAGTGGGCATCAGCACAGGTGAAACGCCGGCTGACGAACCCAGCCAGGAACCATCGGAAGAGCCCAGTGATCAGCCCTCCGAGGACCCCAGCGAGCAACCTTCCGACGAACCCGGCCAGGAACCATCGGAAGAGCCAAGCGATAAACCCACTGCAGGCGGATCGGCTGCACCGTCCGAGGCGCCCGCTGATGACGGCGCCGATTCCTCACCTGTCGCTGAAGCTGAGGACAACGACGGTGCTCCAGGTTCAAGTGGTTCCGATTCGCAGGCCTCCGCTGCCGGAGACACCGGCAGCCCTTCTTCCGGGGGTCCGGGATCGGCGATGCCGCGGACTGGTACGGAGCTCACCGCGCTTGGTGTTGGTCTGGCGCTGCTGGCGGCCGGAGCAGCAACTGTGCCGATCAGCCGTAGGCGGTCACAGGCACAGCGCTGACAATCGGGTCACTGCCGGAACTTCGGCGGGATGTACTGCTCTTCCAGGGGGATCTTCCGCCCGGTGGGAGTCTCGACAGGTGCTTGTGAAGGCTCCCGGACCATCCACCTGACAACACCAGCCCCGCTCATCACGTTCTTAGTCGCAAGGCAGGCACCGGCTTTCGGGATGAACTCTACGTATTCAGACATATTCTCTCCCTTTGTCCTCACTCACAGAGGCTTGCCGTTTGACCTTGCGGTGTGAGGGTCGACTGTTTGGTCAGTGGGGCAGCTGTGTGATGCCGTGGCGCTGGTAGACGGTGTGGAACTGTGCGCCGATCTGTTCGGAGTCGGTTCCTGTTCTTGCAAAGAGGATGGTGCCGTCTGTTGCGGCGAAGCTGAGCAGATCGGTGCCTTCGAGGTTGAGCTGTTCGGGTTCCAGTGGCAGCCATACTGCGTGTCCGACCGGGGTGTCCCAGGGGTCTTGCGGGTTGGTGAAGGCTGTGTGTGCGCTGGTGAGCACGACAGTGGCTACGGGTCCGAAGGCGTAGACCATCATCTGCATCAGGGTGTGCAGCGGAGTTGATTCGAGCACGTTGTTGCTTCCGGTGATCAGCCGCAAAGACACCTGGTTTAAGGGACTGTTCTCACCGACGATGGGGGCGGCTGTGATCATCAGCATTGCTTCAGCACCGAGGGTGGAAGACACGAGTGCTGGTGCCAGTCCGTGTTCGAAGCACGGGCCGAAAGCGTCTTCCGGGGCCCGCAGCAGCAGTCGCGCATTGGCCTGGGCGTCTTTCCCCCAGGTGCCTCCGGTGACTGAAACCCATGGCTCGCTGCCGAAGACACGGCGAATCTCGCTGATGAAGGTCTCAACTGCCGAGGTGATCTCGGCAAGGTCGGGCAAGGGGCGGTTGAAGATCGCCCGAATTGTCACATCAGTGCCTTGGGGGTTCATGCTAGTGCTCCTGGCTGGGTGGTGGTGTTGGGGGTGAGGATGATGTTGATGCGTGTGGCCAGTCCGTGTTGTGCCAGAAGGTTGCGGATGGCGGTAGCACCGGCAACGGTGCTGATGTGCCACTCGATGGCTGATGTTGGGGGTACGGATTCGGCCTGCCAGGAAGCGAGGCTGACGAGGTCGGCCATGATTGCCAGCACGGGTGGTTCCCAGGGTTCGCGCCAGAGCTGTTCGTGATCGTCAAAGGCCATCAGGAACACTTCACGTGTGTCGTTATCGCGCAGCGTACGTCCGTGGAATCGCACAGGGATGACATGATCACCTACCTCATAGGCTCGCGTCCACGTCGGCAGCTGGCCCTCATCATTTGGCCGCAGACCCGTAATCTGCTGTCGATACACAAACTGGGCCCTACCCGAATCCCCCACACCAGAACCAGAACCATCAGATGCTGGTTCGACTGGTGGTGGGCCCGTGGGTGTTGGCTCGGCTGGTGGTGGTGTTTCTGTCACTTCGTCACTTTCTTCTTCGTCGGACCATTCAGGTGCAATGATGCGTACCTGGTCGGGTACTGGCAGGTAGTCGGGAACGTCCATGTTCTGGACGGTGTCGCGCGGTATTTCATCCAGCCCGCTGCGTTCAACGACGGCTTTCCAGGCATCAACAACCTGCTGACTGGTCCAATCAGCAGGACAGGAATACACCGTACCGCTGCCCATACGCTGAGAGGTCATTCCATCAGCAAGCCATGAAAACTCACCAACCACATCATTAAGCCAGATCCGATAACCAGGCCGGATATGCCAACTGAGCCGATGCCACATCAACAGCTCATTAAGGGTGACCATCTCCACATACAGAGGATCAAAGGCAAGGACGAACCCCTCAAAAAGACTCTCACTCAAAGCCTTCGTACGCTCCGGCGACAACCGCTCAACAGAGGCCGAAACCTTATGCAACGGTATCCTGCGGCCTACCGACGGCGCGCCGATCGACAGACTAACCCTAACTGGCTCTTCGTACCCCGTAATCAAAGGACCCGGGTCGGCGTATCCCCACGCGGTTGTCGGTCTGCCGTGGTCATCCACGACAGGCAGTTCTTCAAACAAACGCTGCAGTTCCGCACGCGAGCCATCCCAGGGAACATTCAGCAGACTCGAACCCAAAGAGGCATCACGAGCTTGCACAAACCCCAATAACGCCATCACCCGATCAGCAGCCCACCCAGGACTCTCACCAGGCCGACCCCAAAACGCACGAACAAAACAATCCTGCCGCGACCACATGGTCTCAGCCATCACACACCCCTCCTAGGCGTATAAACAATTTTGATCTCCGGATAATCTTTCCCAAGAAGATTTCGGAGCGCTGTGGCACCCTTTTGAGTCGAGCAGTGCCACTCCAAAGTCGCACCGTCTGGAAGCGCATCCACCTGCCGTTTTGCCTGCTTTTCAAGGTTCTCAGCCATACTTTCAGCGACTGTGCCTCTAGGGTCGTTGTACAGCACCTCGTAGCCGTCTTTTGCTTCGAGGAAGACTTCTTGGCCGTTTCGTTCGGTGCGCCCGTCAAATGACACTGTGGATCCGTCATCCATATTGACGGTGTATTCGACCAGCCTGCCGTCCCCGGGTGAGGTGTGCCCGGTGATCTGTTCCTGGTATTTCATCCAGTCTTTTTCTTCAACGCTGCGGTTCTTGTATTCGTAGCCGTCGGTTTTTGTTGCCCGATCGAACGTTTCCGGCGGGGTCCGTGGAGGGTGGTCCCCTGGAAGTGTGACATCGCCAGATGCATATTCCTTGGCTTTTGCAACATCCAAAGGAACTGGATCTTCTAAGGGCTCATTACCAGCACCCCAGCCGGCCCCTTTGTTCCGTCCCACCCATTGCTGAGAGTCAGGATCCCACTGCATTTCCCAATGTCGCACTACTCGAGTCTCACCATTGGGCCGTGTTTTGGTCACTTCATTCAATGGTGCGCCGGTACGAGGGTCAATAGGGTGATCCCCTCCGGGAGGCACCTGGTTAGCCCGAACCGCTTCGACGTCTTCTGGAGTCCAGTTCGGAGCCCCTGCCGCAATAGCGTCCGACTTGCGCATCGGAGTGATGTCCGGGTCCAGTCCCGGGTTGCCCGGCCTGCTCTGACCGGTGGTGTCGACCCCCCTGGGCGTGGGGGTATCTGGACCTTGCGGCTGCGCTGTGCCGCCTGCACGTGAATCAGCTTCCCGCGCTTGTGGTCCGTTGGTGTCCTGCTGTGCCGCGTAACCGCCTTGTCCGCCCTCTACTGTCTGGGCCGCAGGCGCAGGGGCCTCGTTAGGCATACGTGGAGGAACCGCCAAATCGGGAACTGTTTGTCCCGAATGGGACCCTGGAGAGTCGGGTACTTCCGCACCACCCCGACTCTGGGGTGCAGATTCGTTGATGATTCCACTGGGGTTCAACGCTGATGGGTGTGGGTGTCCAAAGTGGAAGGCATTCGCGGTCTTATTGGCAAGCCAGGACGCCCCCGGCACTGCGAAGTCTGCCGCGTTGCCGGCGAAACGGAGAGTGGAATTGGCAATCTTTCCCGCAGCAGAAGCCATAGAAGCAGCTCGTCCAGCGGTAGAGGCGGCTTTCACTGCCCCTCCAGCTTGACCGCCTGGAATGAAAAATGTGCCGACATTGAGAACACCCTCGGTGGTGGCCGCTACGGGATCCTCTTTGAATTTACCCCAGCCATCACCACCAGCCCGATGAGTCGCCTCGTCCCACCCGATAAGACCACCCCAGCCGCCGCGATACGTGGAGTGCCGCTCCTTCATAAAGTTCTTTACCGGTCCTTCTGGACCGAACTTCGTAAATGCCAAAGCAGGAACGCCATTCATGCCGGCAAAGAGGGCCGTTGAAACCAAGAAATCACCGACTCCAAGCCATGTCTGACCAGCGTTTTCCCAGGACTTCTCGCCAGTTTCCGGGTCACGCCCGAAAAGAGCTCGGATTCCATCGACAGTATTCTTGCCAAAATTAACAGCCCCGTGGCCGACTGACTCGTGGCACTCTCTGTCTTCATCAACAGGAGAGCCCCACGGCATACTGTCGGGCGAATTCATGATCGAATCAGCAGTAATGGGCTCAACGGGAGCAGCACACGCGCCCTGCAGCTGACTGTTGATACCGTTAGCAGCATCAGCTGCCGCGCTCGAGATTCGTTCGATGAAACCAGCGTACTTTTTCAGAAGATCTTCGTTCTTCTTCACTGCCGGCGCGTGCTCTCGCCACGACACGTGCTTCATCGGCATCTCCAGCGGAACCGCATGCCCCATGTCGGCAAGCTTTACCGAATCTACTTCCTCATAGCCCTTGCGGGCTTCTTTTTCAAAATTGGAAGCAGTCTTCTCAAATGAACGAAGCTCATTCTTAATACCGTCTAAGGCGTCAGCATAGTCATCAATATACTGCGCAACCTTCTTCATGCGGTCACCAAGATCAGAAGCCGCTTTTTTAGGCTTATCCATCAGCTTATAGACCCGCTCCTGCTCCGGAGCCTCATAACAATCAGGCAGACCAGACCAAACAGAATGAATCGAATCGGTGCGGCTGACGACGGTGTCTTTCATTTTCCGAATGCTTTCAGCACCCGATTTAATTGACTGCGTGTTCAAATCTGATGCAGAACACGGGAAAGCTTCGGGACAGATCAAACCATCAGCGGAGACTGGATCGGATTGTCCGCCGCTGCCTATGCTGGCGGTCATGATTTGACTGGGCAAGGTCAGTCCCCCTTGTAGCCGTTCTTCTCGAAGTAGCTGAAGTCGCCGGTTTTCGCAGATGAAATCGCCTCACGCTGAAAATTACCGCTCATATCCTGCTGACCCAGCTGATAGGCGCGGGTTGCGTTACCGACGCCGAGCATACCCGCGCTGATGCTGTTGATAATCAAGGACAGCTCATCCTTATGATCATCAAAAATATCGTAAAGCGCTTTTGGCACAGCCGCGGTAATGGCGCCGCCCCATTCGAGTCCGCTGAAGCAAGACTCCAAAGAGTCTTCTTTCAGCGCATCTTGCAGCTCCTTGAAATCATCCGGAATCTTCTCCAAGGTCCGCTGCACCCCAGCGGGGCTGATCTTCCAAGCCGTCATAATTGGTCCTCTCTCAGTCTGCCGCCAATCAGGGCATTCGACCTCGGTTCAGTACGCCGCGCTGACTAGAGCGCCTGTACAGAATTCAATGGGGTAAACAGTTCACAGTCGTTCGCGCACGTACCCGTCAATCGCCTTTGCCATCGTCGTGGCAACAAGCCGTCCCTTCATTTCGGTGTGCTTGAAGAACAGCAGGTCCGTCCAGTACATGCCGGTCAGATCCCTCTCGTCGTCACCGCAGTCGAGCAGTGCAAGGGCATCCTCGTCTGTTTCGATTCGCCGACTCAGGCCGACAGTCAGAAGAACCTCACCGTGTTTGTCAATAATCGTCACGGTGCCCGGTGCTTCAAACTGAATCGCGTGGCCGCCGGCCATAAGATGCTCGATATTCAGAAGTGCCGCCTGCTGTTCCAGGGGAACGGGAGAAAGCAGCACAGATTCACGAGACACCGAAGCCGCCTCCTTTCCCCTCGTTCCGGCCCAGCGCCTTTGCAAGACGCACCTGGTCCAAGTCCTGCGCGAATCCAAGCAGCTGGTTCCACAGTGGGTCCTGCCCAGTGAGTTGAAGAATGACGCTCGGCACGCGGGCCATTCCCACCTGAGTCAGATCGAACTGTCTTGCCAAACGCGCAGTATCCAGTTTCAGATCCCGCACAGCGCGCGGGCCTATCAACAGCGCAAGCGGTTGATCCATGGGCCGGGCGCGAGCTCGCTGCCCGAACCCCGTGGCAGACAGATCCACTTGGACAAGCGATACCATCGCAACATTCGGGCGAAAGCCGTTCACCATCCCGCTAAGGCACCCGGCTATCCGTTCGCGGACGGCCGCGGTCACCGCTCCGGGCCGTCCGAGGTCCACCTCATCGGAGCCCAGCCCAATGAGCGCACGAGAGTGCTCGAGCAGACCCTTTCGGGTCCGCCCCACCCGGGTCCGCGCCATCGAGCCCCACTCGCCGTGAATGAGGTAGCTCTGGGTGGTCGGCATGGACATCCGCATATCGAGGCTCATCACCGCGGGGTCCCAGTCCATAAGCACAGGCTCCTGCTGGCCCCATCGATTCGGAATGTCCCCTCCGAGTTCAGCGAACACATGTTCAACAAGCATGCCGATGACAGTCTCTTCTGCCGCTCGCTCCCTTGCGTACACATCAACCAGGAGCGCCCAGTGCCCGGCAGACGAACGAGTATTCGCTGATCCATTCGGCGCAGTTTCAGAGGCTTCAGGGCCTTCTGACACTCTGAACGAGTCGAGCCGCTGCCTGCTGGTGTCAACGTCCCCGAACAGTTCGTCCACTTCAGCTGCGCGATAGCCGGTAAGCGCATTGAAAAGAGAACCGTCTGCACGGCGAACAGCCCAGGCTCCCCCTGCTTCACGCAGTGCTTCGCTCACGTGCCAGCTCAGCAGCGCGTCCTCGCGGGTGACGATGACCGGCCGCATGCCGGAGTACAGCGCGTCCCGGATCAGCGCAGAGACGAGACCGGTTAAAGCGACTTGCTGATGTACGGACTCATGCAGAAGCCAATCCCATCCCCACGATTCCGCAACCGGGTGGAACTCAATCTGCATCAGCCTGGAATAGCGCTTCGCGCCGTACTCAGGGCACGGTGAGCTACGTCGTCATTCTCAGCAAGAGATGCACGGATCTTCGTGATCACGTCGCGCACCTGCTGGCCAGCTCGATTCCACTGCCGCTCCAGCTGCGCATATTCATCAGAAACGCCGTCGGCCTGGTATTCGGCCATCGCCGCCTTCACATCCGCGTCTCGGCGCTCCAACAGGCTTTCCACATGGGAGGCCACAGCCTCAAAATTGCCCTGCGCGGTCTGCGAGCTGGAAATGTTGTAGTCGTTGCGGTCCATCATGTTCGAGTTCATCGTGTCTCCTCAGGTCACTGTGACAGCAGGCGGATCAGGCCTGTCCGCCAATGCGGTTCAAGAAAGTCTCGTCGGAAAAATCAGCAGAGCCTTCGGCCGACTGGTGCGCTGCCGCACCCTCTTCAGCCGCGGTGCGGAAGGCGGTGTCCTGGCCGTGAATCGAGGTCACAATGCCGCTGAGCGCTTTGTTGAGAGCAGTCGCGATCTCGTCGACACGCGAATGAAAGTTGTTGAATGATGCTTTCGCCGGGCCGTTGAAAACTCCGGTGAGCGGTTCAGCAGCATCGGCAAGCGCCCGCACCTGCGAACCGAGGTCGTCGTTTTCGACCGTGGTGCGCTGTCCGAGCCTGGAAAGGGTTTCGGCTTCCATCGAGAATTTTGTTGCCATTTTCGTCCCTTCGGTGTGGATCTTCCAAGGACTACCGTGCCACATAACAGGGCTATCGCAAAGAGGGCAAACACGTTTATTCGATAATCGAAAATTGAGAAGCGCGATGAGCTTTCGGCACACCAGCCATTCCGCCGCATTTCGGCGTTTTCAGACTGGGCAAGATATGTGTCAGATAGCTACAGTAGACACTGTTCCCACCACCCAGGGGATGCTTGTCTTGACGTGAAAGCGAGAAATGCTCGGCACACCACTTGAGCAGACACTGCGAACGGGTGAACTTCCCGCTCGTCCTTCGGCGATGGCAGTGTCGGCCGCGCTCGACAGCGCGATGTGCTGCATACCGCTGATCATCGCCGTCGCCATTGGGATTGCCGGTTCGCTGAACTCCACGCGAATTGTTCTCGCCGGTGTGGCAGTGTCACTGGCGGCGATGCTCGCTTTGACGTGCGTGCGCGCCCGCACCGGTTCGAGCGCCGGTCATGCGCTCTTCGGACTGCGCACTATTGCAGCCACAACGGGACTGCCCGCATGGCCGTTTCTCACGCCGGGCAGCCGGGTGACTCTGGACAGCCGCAACGGAGCGGATCCCCTTCACCTCAAGCCACGGGCTTCCGCCCAAAACGGCCACTCTCCGCCCGTCGAGATTCCTCGCCGTCGGCAGGCCCATCTACAGCTTCACTTAGATGATGGCTCCGCCCTTCCCATACCCGGTGTGGTTGCGGTCGGGCGGGACGCACGAGCACTCGGGACGATCCCGCGGATACCATCACTGGCGATCATGGACTTCAACCGCACGCTCGATGCGATTCATGCCATTATCGAACCCGTGCCGAATGGAATCCGATTGCATGCGGTCTCAAGGCGTCACCCAACGCACTGTGCGGTCGAAGGTCAAGTCCAGCGGGTGGAACCCGGCCATGCGGTCGAGGTGGCCCTCGCCGTTCCCTTCTGGTTGGGCGACCGGCGCTTTGCAGTTCATGAAATCGTTCCCACCCGACGCGGATGGGCGGTGGCACGATGATCGATCCCGATCGCACTCTTGTGGAATCAACCCGCACTCGCAGGGCACGAATGCTCGCTGCGTTTCTGCACGGTTCGCTCTCTTCTCGCCGGGCCGTCAACACAAATGTGAAGCGCGTGCTCGGGTCTACCGTCCTCGCCGCTGTGATCTCGGTAGGCTGCCTTGGAACCGGCTTCGTTCTGGGCCACCTCGAAAAGCAGCGGAACGAGAAGGCGATTGAGGCGTTTCGCCAAGCCAGCGAGGCAAATCCGATTCCGGCCAAGCCGCCCTATGTGAAGAGCAAAGAGACGGGATTGCTCAAAAACACCCGCACGGGGGTTCACATCGATCCGCGCACCGGGTTCGAAGTCGACCCGAAAACCATGCTTGCAAAGGACCCGCAAGGGCGGCTCATCGACACCCGCACCGGCTGGATCTTTGACCCTAAGACGGGGTACTACACCGATCCCGCCAGCGGGGTCACGGTTGACCCCAGCACACTCACCGTTGTGAAGGGGCCCTGAGTGGCATTCATTCGCGTATCGCTGTTCACCGGAAGCCGTTCGGCAGACCTCGTTCTGCCCGATGACGTTCCTTTGGGGGCTCTGCTTCCGCAGATGCTCGAACTCCTTGGTGATCGATCACCCGGCGGAACAGAGATCGCGCTTGTCACAGCGTTGGGAAGCACGCTCGACATGGATCGCTCACTCTCCGAGCTCAAGGTCACCCCCGGTGCAATGCTTCGAGTAGCGGCACAGGACGAGCGCCCTGTTGAACCGCAGGTCGCCGATGTGACAGACACACTGGGGACTGTAGGCGGCGCGCGAGCGGATGCGTGGGGTACCCGTTCAACAATCGCGGTACTTGCTGTCATTGCCGGTGTCGCTGCCGCCATCGCAAGCCAACTCATCTTCACAGAGAGAATCACCCTCCCCGCAGGTGACCCGCTGGCCGTGATGCTCATCATCAGCGCAGCACTCACAGCTGTCGCCTTGTTCGCAGCCCGAAAGCAGCTGACCGCGCTGTCCTTTGTTCTGGCAGCCGTCTCCATTGGCTGTGTGGTCCCAGCGATTCCCACCGCTTCATTCAGCATGGGCGTGTGGGGTACGTGCCTGCTCGCAGCGACTCTGCTCTGGGCGGTTATCGGAGTCGTGGTTGGGATCGGAATGCGGCGTACGCCTGTCCTGGCCGGGGCCGCTTTGGGAGTGCTTGCCGCCGGCGGACTGCTTGTGGCCGCGGAGATCTGGAGCGGACTGAAAATTCACGCACTCGCGGCGGTGATCGGCGCTGTTCTGCTTGGCCTGATTCCAGGTGCCGCCCTCGCAATCAGCGGCTTGACCCGATATGACGATCTGGTGATCGGAGGCGATGCGCCGAAGCGACCGCTGGTGGTCACGGCCGTGTCTGATGCATTTGCTTCGCTCACGTGGTGCATAGCAGCTCTTGCACTGCCGGTCAGTGCTGCGGTCAGCATGCTGCTGACGGCTTCGTCCATGTGGCCCGTAGTCCTGGCGGCGGCCACAGCTGCTGTCATGTTGTTGCGCTCTCGGCTGCTGCCGCTGGTGTTTCAGCGGTGCATCCTCCTGGCTGCCGCGCTGCTTCCGCTCATTCTCTTCGCGTTCAACACCGACCGCGCGGAATCCACTGCACAGTGGGTGTTTGCTGTCGTGATCGCCCTGGTCACGGTGTGCGTCATCACTGCCATCGCGCCGCCGAGTCGGGTGCGCGCGGCTCAGCTACGTCGCATGGCCGGCACTCTGGAACTTCTCGCAGTGCTGGCCCTGGTACCGGCTCTTCTGGGCACCTGGGGTCTCTTCCACGATCTGCTGAGCGTATTCCGATGAGCCGCATCCGCACCCTGCTGCGCGCCTCATCCGCTTACGGAGGGGAGCTTCTGCGCGAACTGCACGCCGACATGACCGCCGCCCTCCCGATTCGCAGGCGAATCAGCGTAGCCGCTGTGTCATCAGGGGTGGGAACGTCGACGGTCGCAGTTGAAGTCGCTTCCATGATCGCCGACACACGAGGGCATCAAGTGCTGCTCGTCCAGGCCGGGTCAACAGCAACACAACCCCCAGTTGCGCCTTCAACATCACGGGTTGTCACTCAAGTGGTTCCGGGCACCACCAGAGAAGTGAGTGTAGATGTGTGGTGGGCTGAGTCCGGTGCGGCAATTCAGCAGAATGAGCTGACCGTTACTGATTGGGGTCAGCGCACACTGCATGAACTGGTCAGCATTGCCCGCAGCGCTCATGCCCTCTGCTTAGTGACCGCAGCAAACCGCGACGCCATCCAGCAGGCGCTCGACGTTTCGGCAACGCTGCACGCCTACAGTGGAATCTGCCTGCTTGCCGTCGATGCTTCAGGCGAAAAGATTCCCGCTGTGTCCACGGTTCTGCGCAATCTTCCGCTGACAGCGGGCCAACTGCGATTCGATTCGCGCCGAGCACCTGGCGCAGAGTCCCCGCGCCCACGCCGCCAGGGCGACTCTGACTCTCTTCTAAAGGTATGCGCGTCGTTGATGACCGCGGCACGGAGCACTGATTCTCGATGACCGAAACACCTCCCACTCGTCGCTCTAGACGGCGTGAAGCTCGCTCAGATGACGCGGTTGTGCCCATGCCTCTGAGCCCGTCTGAACTGCCGGCGCGGCCCAGTGTTCCGCCTGGCGCAGGGGGCGAAGAACCGGATCTGCCACAGGATTCCCAGAATCCGGCGGCCGATGGCGCGCTGTCGGATGTTGACACTGAGCGCCTGTCCAATCGGCCTACTCGCGTAGTCCACCCCGTAGAACCGCCGGAAGAGCAGGCGCTTGCCACACCGCCGTCGCTGACCGAGGGAGCCGGCAGTTCACCGCTGCAGATGCTGTTGCCCGTGATTGGCGCACTGACGTCTGTCACCATGATGGTGGTTCTGCGCCACGGCCAACCGCTGTTTCTTTTGCTGGCCGCAGTGATATTCGTTGTCGCAGTGGTGGGCGGTGTGGCGTTTGCGCTTTCCAGTCGCGGCAGAGCAATACGCGAAGCCCGCCTCAAACGGGAACAGTACCTGGACTATCTTGAGCGCACCCGCGAACAGATCATGAAGGACGCCGGTGAAGCACGTGATGCCCTTATCCGCCTGCACCCCAGTCCAGCGGGTTTGATCACCTTTGTCAGGGACCCTTCGCGCCTGTGGGAACGGCGCCGATCCGATTCCGACCACCTCACAGCGCGCATCGGCACTGGAAGTCCCGATTGGTTCAGCATTCAGATTCCGCCGCCGGAATCTCCCGTTGAACCACCGGACCCCGCTCTGCTGGTGGAGGCTGAGCTGCTGACGCGCACGCACAGTCAGCTCACTGGAGCACCGACTGTGGTCCCTCTGCGCGACGCAAGTGTTGTTGCGCTGATCGGACCGCGAGAGCGCACAGTCGGTACGGCGCGTGCGCTGATCGCCCAGCTTGCGGCACACCAGCTGCCCGAAGATCTCACGCTTGCCGCCACATTCTCGTATCAGCATGCCTCAGACTGGACGGGCCTCGACCTTTTCCCACACGCGCAGTCCGCGGAGCTGTTCGACGGTCCGCTTGCCGCCCGGACGGTAGCACCCGACATGGAATCTCTTGCTCGTGTGCTCGAACCGGAACTCGCTGCCCGAACTCAAACCGCGGGGAACGCGCGCCGGGCAGGATCTCAACCCGAGTTCGGGCCGCGCATCGTGGTGTTCGCCGATCAGCACGGCGCGACGGCGACTGCGCTGCCGACCCCAGACCCTGCGCTTTCTCCGCGCGACCTCGGTGTCATCACAGTTCACCTGGTAGATGATCGACTGCATGAACCCTCCGATGTGGACGTTCGCATCGACCTTTCAGACGAGCCCCAGCTGACACTGGATGCAGGCACTCCTGATGCGCGTACACAGCAGTTCCAGCCGGACGTCATGCAGGCGTGGCAGCTGCATGCGCTTGCCCGGCAGCTCGCCGCATTGCGGACCTCCGCAACGGCAGCGTTCCTGCCCGAAGAATCCTCAACCCTGATGACCGCAACCGAACTGCTCGGCATCGATCCGTCAGCACCCACCGATGTGGCAGCCCTCTGGACACGCCGTTCGCCTTCTGAGTTCTTGCGGGTGCCTTTTGGGACCGATGACAACGGGCAGAGGGTCATGCTCGACATCAAGGAAAGCGCGCAACAGGGCATGGGCCCGCACGGCATCTGCATTGGGGCAACCGGATCCGGCAAATCCGAGATGCTGCGCACCCTTGTGCTGTCTCTGGCCCTGACCCACTCACCCGAAGACCTGTCGATGGTACTCGTCGACTACAAGGGCGGAGCAGCGTTTTCGCCGTTTGCATCGCTCCCACACTGCGCAGGTCTGATTGACAACCTCGCTGACGACCCACAGCTCACGGTTCGCGCGCGCTCTTCACTGCACGGTGAAGTGGTCAGACGCCAGCAGCTGTTGAAAGCCGCAGACTCATCGCCGAACATCACGCACTATCGCGAACTGCGGCTGACACGCCCCGACCTGCCGCCGATGCCGCACCTGTTCGTGGTGATCGACGAGTTTGCCGAACTCCTCACGGCAGAAAGGGAGTTCGTGGACCTTTTCCTGCAGATCGGGCGCATCGGCCGGTCCATCGGGGTGCACCTGCTGCTGTCAAGCCAAAGGCTCGAAGCGGGACAGCTGCGCGGACTCGACACATACCTTTCCTACAATTTGGCGCTGCGCACATTCAGTGAATCGGAATCACAGATGGTGCTTGGAACCGGTGACGCGTTCCATCTGCCGCCGCTGCCGGGGTACGGCTACCTCAAGGTGGATACGAGTGTGTATCAGCGTTTTCGCGCTGGTTACGTATCCGGCCCGGTACCGCGCACTCAGCAGATCCAGCAGCGCAGCGACGGACCCCGCGTAACACTGCTGCCGGTGTTCAACACCTTGAACAGCCAACAGAGCTCAGCCGAGCAGTCCCCCACAAGCACACCGGAACTGGAGCGGCCTCAAGTGGGTGTCACACTCGTGGACGAAATGGTCCGTGGGCTGAGAGGGCATGACGGAGTTGTATCGCCCATATGGCTGCCTCCGCTGCCGCCCGTGCTGCCATTGGGAACGCTCGTGAGCGACACGGAGCGCAATGGTCGACTGGCTCCGACTATCGGTCTCAAAGACGACCCCGTTAAGCAGCGGCAGGCTCCCTGGACTCTCGACCTGACCCGCTCAGGCGGCCATGCGGTCATCATCGGCGCCCCGCAGTCCGGACGCACAACGGCCCTGCGCACCATCGCGGCGTCACTCGCACTTACCCACACCCCAAAGGAAGTGGGAATCTACGGGCTTGACCTGACCGGTTCCGGCCTGCGCCGACTGGAAGGCTTCCCCCACGTAGGCGGTGTGGTCACTCGCGGCGACGAGGATCGCATGCAGCGTTTGCTGGAAGAACTGACTGCGATGCTGCGTGCTCGGGAAGCGCTGTTCAAACAGCTGCGCATTGACTCCATGCAGGAGTTTCGCCGACTCCACGCCCAGGGCCGAATCCCGAGCGTATCCAGTGCTGACATCGTTCTGCTTGTGGATGGCTACGGCGCTCTGCGCAGCGAGTTCGAACAGCTCGAAGGGCTGTTCACCGCTTTGATGATGCAGGCTGCCAGCTATGGCATCCACCTAATTGTGACGATGGGCCGCTGGGGAGAGATGCGGATGGCTCACCAAACCCTGTTCGGCAACCGAATCGAGCTGCGGCTGAACGATCCTTCCGACTCCATCATCGACCGCAAACTTGCGGGGATCCTACCTGAAGACACCGCGGGCCGAGGCCTCAATGACGATCAGCTGATAGGCCAGATTGCCCTGCCGATCATGGATGAGGCGGATGCCGATGATGTGGGTGAGGCTCTGCAGGAACTGGCTCAACACGTAGCGCGGTCCTGGACCGGCCCGTCTGCTGTGCCCATCCGTTTGCTGCCTTCGCATCTGCCGCTTACCGAATTGCCCGACGAATTCGACGAACCTCACTCGGTGCCGTTGGGGCTTCGCCAGGACACAATGGACACGACCTTCTGGGACCTTATGGAAACCGATCAGCACCTTGTGGTGCTCGGTGATTCGCGCGCAGGGAAGTCGACCACCCTGCGGACTATCGCCGACGGTTTGATTCGTCGTTTTACCCCGGACGAACTTGCAATCGCTGTAGTCGATTCGCGCGGCCATGTGGGCGCAGCAATCCCAGAGGAGTACCTTGCCGCGCATGCCCGGTCCCCTCAGCAGGCAAACGGACTGTCGCAGTCGATTGCCACAGAGCTGGCAAAACGGCCCGGACGGTCCGCCACGGAAGCGGCAACCGCACCGCGCATCGTGCTCATGATTGATGACATCGACATCATCACAGCAGGTGGGGTGGACCCGTTTGCTCCTCTGCAACAGCATCTGCCGATGGCGCGTGACCTTCACTTCCACGTGATCCTCACACGCCCGGTCACCGGGGCATCGCGCGCCATGTACGCGCCATTCATCCTTGCTGCATGGGAAACTGGCGGTGCGATGTTGTTGATGTCTGGCGATCGTGCCGAGGGGCAGATCCTGCCAAGAGTGCGGCCAGAGCGTATGCCAGCTGGGCGAGGCCGCTACATACGCCGAGGCGATTCGCCGTTTGTCGTTCAGGTCGCCCACGAAACGTCGGACCCAAGCGATGATTGAACGCAAACAGCCCAGAGAAAAACTCCAAGATCCAGCTGATTCCCAGCCCAAAGATCCTAGCAGGAATAGGAGTGGTGTCGATGACAAGCGCTGATAATGGCGATAAGACCATCTATCTGAACGGCAGCAATGTTCGCTATATGCCGGTTCAGGACATCATAGAGCTCTACGAAACACCCGAAGGCCGCGCTAATTCGCTCATGACCCTGGACGAGCTGCTTATGAAATCTCTTGGGCGCAACGATGTGTCTGATCGCATCAAGCTGGCCAACTACTTCTTAGACAAGGGTGCTGATCCCTCATATGTCGAAAGTTCCGACGGCGTTAATTGTCTGCATGTTCTTCTCTATCCTAGGGAGCATGATTATGAGCGTGAGGCGCCTTTGCTTGATGAGAGTGCGAATATAAACCAGCGGGGCGGTAAGTTCGGCTATCCGATGGAGGTGGCGTTTTATCTGTCTAGTCTGGGTGGTGACCCGAATTTCTTCTATGATGAGGTGTTTTCCCGCCCGGGTATCGACTTCGGTGTGGTGATCAACCGACACTCCGGGGCGATACTTGCTGATATGTACCTGGGTATGCCTTCTGCTGAGTCGGGACTGCCGAAGCGGACTGAGGACTATATTGCCCAGCACGGCCTGCACGGTGATGGCAAGCCTCCCTTTGTATATCCCCCTGCCAGTCAGAGAGTAGGAAAGGATTGACGATGTCTCAGTATGTTGAGTTCATCCCCAAGGCTGGTGCTGCGATGACGACGCATAATGTCCTCAACGGTGCCGGTCGGATCAAGTGGATGCTGCGTGTGCCTCCTAAAGCACCAGCTGATAATGGGTGGCGGATCTTCAGCGAAATAGACACATCCCCGTACCTGGCTGATACGAACAACTTCGAGATTGTTGACTACAACGAACTGTGCGGCATGGAACCAGCCCTGATCGGCATTTGGGACCTGCCGATCGGTTCGGACCTGCAGATGGTCATCGACGAAGACGGCAAACACATCTTCGATACACCCACCGGCCGAAAGATCCCCCTAGAAGAGCAGTACATCCCACCACAATTCCGCCAATGACCCCCGCTGATGAGCCAATGCGAGACTGCCACTACGAGCACCTGGAGAGGCTTTCGGCCCGTGCTTCGAACACAGGCACGCTGTGCCGCCTTGTTTATACGCCTAGGAGGGGTGTGTGATGGCTGAGACCATGTGGTCGCGGCAGGATTGTCGTATCCGTGCGTTTTGGGGTCGGCCTGGTGAGAGTCCTGGCTGGGCTGCTGATCGGGTGATGGCGTTATTGGGGTTTGTGCAAGCTCGTGATGCCTCTTTGGGTTCGAGTCTGCTGCATATTCCCTGGGATGGCTCGCGTGCGGAACTGCAGCGTTTGTTTGAAGAACTGCCTGTTGTGGATGACCACGGCAAACCGACAACCGCGTGGGGATACGCCGACCCCGGTCTATTGATCACGGGATACGAAAACAATATCAGTGTGGATTTATCCATTGGCTCTGATTCAGTAGGCCGCAGGATACCGTTGCATCAAGTTACAGCCTCTGTTGAGCGGTTATCTCCGGAGCATACGAAGGCTTTGAGTGAGAGTCTTTTTGAGGGATTCGTCCTTGCCTTTGATCCGCTGTATGTGGAGATGGTCACTCTTGATGAGCTGTTGATGTGGCATCGGTTGGAGTGGCAGATTCGGCCTGGTTATCGGATCTGGCTGAATGATGTGGTCGGTGAGATCTCATGGCTTGCCGATGGAATGACCTCTCAGCGTATGGGCAGCGGCACGGTGTACTCCTGCCCTGATGACTGGACCAGTCAGCAGGTTGTTGACGCCTGGAAAGCCGTTCTTGAACGCAGCGGGCTGGATGAAATACCGCGTGACCTCATCCAGAACATGGACGTACCCGACTACCTGCCCGTACCCGACCAGGTACGCATCATTGCACCCAAATGGGCCGACGAAAAAGAAAGTGACGAAGTCACAGAAACACCACACTGCGCACAACCACCCGAACCAACACCACCAGCCGAACCAGCATCATTTGAAGACTCTGCGTCTGGGCAGGGGGAATCGGGCATGGGCCAGTTTGTGTATCGACAGCAGATCACGGGCCTGCGGCCAGGTGACCCCCGACACCACCACCCGGCCAGGAACAGCAACATGAACCTCAGCGGCACTCCCGCCTGGACCCTCGGGCTCATAGCACTTTTTCCACTTCCGATACTCAACTCAGCCCTCGCCGGCGTTGTCATGCTTGTGGTGGGACTCAATCAGCGGAACGTCGGCGGCACTGCCGCGCAGAACGGCGTCAACGCAGCAAGCTGGGGTCTTCTGCAGATAGTGGTTCCGGCCCTGTTCTTCATCACCATGACAGTCGGAATGATCACCGGCGAAGATACTGAAGCTGGTCTCCGCATGCCTGCCCCTCTTGAAATGGCACTGCCGATATTCGGCATCACGTGGATATTCCTGTCTATCGCACACCTGGTGGTAGTGATCCTTGGCATTGTGAAGTCAAGTCGCGGAGAAGTCTTCCGGGCGCCGGTTCCGCGCATCTTCAAAACTTCGGGGCAGTAAGGACACTGACAAGTTCCCTCGGCGAGCCCGCCGAGGGAACAATGGCCCGACATACCACCAGCCCCACACAAAAAATTCCCGGGACATCGAGTGAACGATGTCCCGGGACTTCACACCGCGCGCCACGAGGGATTCGAACCCCCAACCTTCTGATCCGTAGTCAGATGCTCTATCCGTTGAGCTAGTGGCGCACGCCCTTGCGGACCTGACCAACTATACACAGGGTTGCGACGAAACCCAAAAGCCGACTGCGTGAGGCTCCCCACAACACAAGAACACCCCCGCAACCGAACCACGCCAGCGGCCATCGGAACCCAAAACACACGCGAATGCAAGAACACGTCATTGCAACGAAAGAATCGGTCTGTCTAACTTCAGAAACGCGTCATAAACCATCGGTTTGTGAGCCAATGCACATGATGAACGGCCCGTTTTCCTCTCCAGCGTACATTTCACGTTCCTACGGTTGGCTTGTCTCAAGAACACCGAAAGCTTGGAGAGAAAGCATGACCGTCATCGACCGTGGCTCAGTCGAAGACCTGCTCGCAGGCGCACCCACGAAGAACGAAAAGATCCTCGAATTCGTCAAGCGCGCTGCCGAGCTCACCACCCCGGACCGCATCGAGTGGATCACCGGCGAAGAAGACCAGCGCCAGGCCATCACCGACCAGCTGGTCGAAGCCGGCACGCTCGTCAAACTGTCCGAACCGGCAAACTCCTACTACGCAAAGTCCGACCCGGCAGACGTTGCCCGCGTTGAATCGCGCACCTTCATCAACTCTGAAAAAGAAGAAGATGCCGGCCCTCTGAACAACTGGATGGACCCGCAGGAAATGCGGGCCAAGCTCAACGAGCTGTTCGCCGGTGCCATGCGCGGCCGCACCATGTACGTCATCCCGTTCGCAATGGGACACATCGATGCCAAACACCCGCAGTTCGGCATCGAAATCACCGACTCGCCCTACGTTGTTCTGTCCATGCAGATCATGGCCCGCGTCTCCACAAAGGTTCTTGACGCAATCGACAAAAACGACGGCAAGTTCGTCGAATGCATGCACTCGGTGGGCGCTCCGCTCGAACCGGGCGAAGAAGACGTCGCCTGGCCGTGCAATGAAACCAAGTACATCACCCACTTCCCGGAAGACCGCTCCATCTGGTCCTACGGCTCCGGCTACGGCGGCAATGCCCTGCTGGGCAAGAAGTGCTACTCCCTGCGCATCGCCTCGGCTATTGCCCGCGATGAAGGCTGGCTGGCCGAGCACATGCTCATCATCAAGCTGACCAACCCCGAAGGCGAATCCAAGTACATCGCCGCCGCCTTCCCATCGGCCTGCGGCAAGACAAACCTCGCCATGATCACGCCGACCGTTCCCGGCTGGAAGGCCGAAACACTCGGCGACGACATCGCGTGGATGCGCTTCGGCGAAGACGGCCAGCTCTACGCCGTCAACCCCGAATACGGCCTGTTCGGCGTTGCTCCCGGCACCGGCTACTCGACCAACCCGACCGCCATGGCTGCAATCGACGCCGGCAACAACATCTTCACCAACGTCGCCCTGACCGACGACAACACCGTGTGGTGGGAAGGCAAGACGGACGAAGCACCGGCCCACCTGACTGACTGGAAGGGCAACGACTGGACACCCGAGTCCTCAACCCCGGCAGCCCACCCGAACTCGCGCTTCTGCACCCCGATCGCGAACGTCCCCACGGCCGCCCCGGAATGGCAGGACCCCAACGGCGTTCCGATCTCCGCCATCCTGTTCGGCGGACGCCGCAAAACCACCATGCCGCTGGTCACCGAAACCCACGACTGGCAGCACGGTGTGTTCATGGGCTCGGTCCTGTCCTCAGAACAGACCGCCGCCGCCGAAGGCAAGGTCGGCGTTGTCCGCCGCGACCCCATGGCCATGCGTCCCTTCATCGGCTACAACGTTGGCGACTACTTCCAGCACTGGCTGAACATCGGCAAGACCGAAGGTGCCAAGCTGCCGAAGATCTTCTACGTCAACTGGTTCCGCCGCGACGACGACAATTCGTTCCTGTGGCCCGGATTCTCAGAGAACTCGCGTGTCCTCAAGTGGGTCTTCGAACGCGTTGTCGGCACCGCTGACGCCGTTGACACCCCGCTTGGCAAAGCCCCTGCCGAAGGCGCGCTGGATGTTGACGGACTCGACGTCACACCGGAGCAGCTGCAGAAGGCACTTGCCATCAAGCCCGAAGAATGGGCTGAAGAGCTCAAGTCGATCGAAGAGTGGTACGCAGAACTCGGCGACCACGTTCCGGCCGAGCTGCGCGCAGAAGTCGACAAGCTTCGGCAGCGCCTGGGTCTCGCCTGACCCCTGCCGCCGCACAGGCATCGGCTGACAACACAGACCAGCGAGCGTCCGACTTCAGGTTCACGAGCCAGAACCGAGGTCGGGCGCTCGTTCTGTGTCCGGCACATCAACTGTGCGAAACACCGTGTTTCTCTTCGTGAAATTCCCCTTTTCACACCGCGTGCCGCCCGTTACCGTGAGGGGACGAGATGACACTTCGGTGTCGCCCAATCGCGGAGAGGAATCTTCAATGACTGACAACCCTCAAGGCACCATCGACCAGCTGGAGTTCGACGCTCTGATTGAAGGCGATCAGATCGCAGGCAGCAAGGTCTCCATCTACATTCCCACCAAGGTCTCCGGCGGCCAGGACAAGATCGCCGCCGGGCAGATGCGCGATCAGCTCAGCGCGGCGAAAGCGGACCTCGAAAGCGCGGGTCTAAGCGGCAGCGAGGCCGCGGCTGTCGTCGAACCGGTCCAAAAGGCCCTCGATGACCCTGAGTTCTGGCTGCACACAAGCCGCGGGCTGGCAGTTTTCGCTGCCAATGGCTTCTATCGCATCTTCCGGATTCCACTCGAAGTCCCAGCACTGCGCACAGTTGATGACCACTTCAACGTGGTTCCGCTGGCCCCCATGCTCGAACAGTCCGGCCGCGTCTACGTTCTTGCTCTCGCAAAGAACTCTGTCCGCCTGTTCGACGCCAGCCGCAACCACATCGAACAGCTGCCGCTGGGCGCAGTTCCCGAGAACTTCGATGCCACCGTCACGGAACTTCCGGAGCACAACCTCCAGTACCGTTCCGCAGGCGGCGAGCGCACTGGCTTCTACGGAACCGGCGGAGGTTCTGACACGGAAGACCACCTGCGCGAAAACTTCCTGCGCCGCGTAGGTGAAGGTGTTGCGGCTGAACTGGGCACCGCTCGTTCACAGCCGCTGGTTCTGGCTTCGGTGCAGGAGTATCTGAGCCCGTTCAAGAGCCTGTGCCCCTACCCGAACGTCCAGGACGTCGTCATCCCCGGCAACCCGGAGCAGACTCGACCCGAAGAGCTCCGTTCTAATGCCTGGGAAGTGCTCAACGACAAGGTTCAGGCTGACGAGGCCGCTGTTGTCGAACGCGCCCGCTCGCTCATTGCCGCCGGCAGGGGCTCCTACGATCTGGGCGAAATCGTGCAGGCGGCCGCCGAAGGCCGCGTGGACACGCTGTTCACCCCGCGGGACATCAAGCGCCTAGCCGCGACAAACGCCTACGGTCCGGCAAGCCAGGCGATTATCGCCACCGTCGCCAACAAGGGCACGGTGCGCACGGTCGCTGAGTTCCCGGAATCGTCGGAGGCTGTTGCCACCTTCCGCTACTGACCCGCTCCCCTTCCCCAACGCACGAGGTGGAGCTGCAGTGTTCTGCAGCTCCACCTCGTGTGCTGTTGCGGAGTGGGTTCAGGCGATGTTGAAGCGTGCGGCGGCGTATTCGGCACCCCAGGTCAGTACGTCGCGGGTGGCTTCCATCATCCGGCCGTAGTGCAGGAAGGAATGGAGAGCACCTTCCTCCATGTGGAATTCGTGGTCCTTACCGTGTGCGGCGAGCGTCTGGGCGAGAGCGCGAGAATCATCGGCCAGCGGATCGAGTTCAGCGCCGACGATGAACATGGGCGGCACCGGTTGGGTGTAGTCGGCCGACAGCGGGTCGATATAGGGGTTCGCTTCGTGCTGGGCACCCCGATAGTAGGACTCGCGCATTGAGTCGAGATCCGCCATGCTCATACCGTCCCACCATCCGCCGTACATGCGCATGGTGGCGGAATCCCTCAGCCCGTACGTGCCGTAGTAGAGCAGGAGTGAGCGAATCGATTCAAAAGCGCTGCGAGGTGCGCTCTGATCTGAGCTCAGACCCGCGGCTTGGGCCGCTGTGTGGGGTTCATCGCGCAGAAGCAGGGAAGCTGAGAGCGAAAGAATAGCCCCTGCTGAATCCCCGGCGAAAGACAGACGGCGTGGGTCGATGCCGTGTTCTTGACCGTGGGCTGCGAAGTAGGCGGCGGCAGCGGCAACTTCGTGCAGAGCCTGCGGGAAGACGGTCTCCGGAGTCAGCGAATAGTCCACGGCGACGACCGCCGCCCCTGATTCTGCGGCCAGAACTCGCTGAATCCGGTCGTGGGTATCAAGATTGCCGACAGTGAAACCACCGCCGTGAACAAAGATGATCACCGGAAGGGCGTCGTTTTCCACCGGACGATGAATGCGCACGGGCACAGTCGCACCGGCCAGCGACAGAGTGAAGTTGTCAGTGCTGGCCATCTGCGGGCCGCCCTCGTTCCAGAATGCACGTTCGGCGTTGTAGTCGGCGCGCATCGCTGCGACGGGGTCATCGCCTGCGGTGTTAGAACCGCGAGCTTTGTCCGTCCCACTAGATGTGCGCGCAAGCTGATGTCGGACTACCGCAGTCTGCTCCGGCGTCATGGCGCGGCGAATATGTGCAGGAATGGATTCAAAAGTCTGTTCGTCAGCCATGAAACCATCGTCTCACCCACACCAGACAAGGAAAACGCCCCGGCGATTCTGTGAACCACCGGGGCTAGGCGCGGAGTTGGAGGGATTTGAACCCTCGGTCCCCAAACACGAGGACTTCACCTTAGCAGGGTGACGCTTTCGACCGCTCAGCCACAACTCCAGGCAGATACAGGTTACAGTCCAAGCGCCCCGGGAGCAAAAGCGCACCCTTCCGCCGCCAGTCCAGTGCACCACCCGCCGTGCGTCGCAGCACTCGTCAACTGCATGGTCAATGTTCTCTATGCTGCTCACAGGCTCGATACACTTGCTGTTCAGCCGAGGGCCATATACTCACCAAGCCGCTTCTGACGGCGGCACGGCTGCACACTACGAGGAGACGACACGGTGACTGATTCCCACGACACCACAGGCGGCTCTGGCTCCGCTAACGGCGAATACACGCCGGACGGTGGGGGCAGTGCCGAGAATGGCTTCTGGGCTGATCTTTCCTCTCACCATGTCCTCCGCGCTTCATCGCGCCCCAATTTCCGCGGCGACAAACCCACTGGCTCAGACAGCGATCACCCCACCCATCCGCACAGTGTCCGGTCGGCCGCAAAGCCTGAAGACCACCCCACGCACCGCTTTGACGGGCCCCTTCCGTCACGGCGTGAACTTCGCGAACAGAGAGAACTCGAAGAGAACTGGTACTTCACCGACGAAGACGAAGAAGAATACGATTCGGACTTAGAGTCGGCATACTCCACACACCACGGCTACGCCGAAGACGACGACGCCCAGCCGCGCCACGGTCAGCGCGGCGGCGACGGATTTCCCTCTGTTGTCACGTGGACGACCCTGGGAACCATGCTGCCCGGCCTTGCCATCATTCGCCGCGACCGCAGGTCCATCGCCGGATGGGTTCTGCTGTCTGGCTTTCTCCTGGGCATTGGGGCACTCGTTGTCTCTGCTCTCATCTACGGTCCGACGGCGTTTGCCAGCCGCATAGTGTCCAGCCCGAAGATCCTGCGATTCACATCGATTGTGCTCATTGTCGGACTCATCATCTGGGTCCTTGTGATTCTGCGTTCCTTTGCCGTGTCCAAGCGCGGCTTCCGCATGCCGCGGGCACAGAAGGTGCTCAGCTGGATCCTTGTGTCCAGCCTCATTGTGATCGTCGGCATCCCCTTGGGCGTTGGTGCGGCCTACGCCAATGTCACGGCCACAGCACTGTCGAAGGTCTTCGGCGAAAACGGCGCCAGGGTTCTCAAACGCGAGGATCTGTGGGCAGACCAAGAGCGGATCAACGTCTTCCTCATCGGCCAAGACAGCGCCGACAACCGCGAGGGCGTTCGTCCCGACACCATGCTTGTTGCCAGCATCAACACCCGCAGCGGACAGACAACTCTCATCTCGGTTCCGCGCAACCTGGCCTTCCCGCTGTTCCCAGAGGACTCGAAACTGGCTGAAACGTTCCCCAACGGGTTCCGGCCCACCGGCAACCCTTCGGAGGACCTCATCAACGCGGTGTGGGACTGGGCCGAAAGCTCGCCGGAAGCGGTTGGCGATACCCACGGTCTCGAACCGGGAATGTTCGCCACCATCCAGGCGGTTGAAGCTTCCCTGGGGCTCAAAACGGACTATTGGACCGCCGTGAACATGAAGGGCTTCTCCGATCTCATCACCACGATGGGCGGAGTTGAGCTCGACGTCGAACGCCCCATCCCGATGGGCGGCGGCACCAACCAGACCACCGGCGCAAAAAACCAGATCTTCGGGTGGATCGACCCGGGCCCGCAGCACCTCGAAGGCAAAAAGGCACTTTGGTACACCCGCAGCCGTGACGGTGCTGACAACTACGACCGCATGTGCCGTCAGCAGCGTTTCCTCAAGGCCGCTCTCGAACAGATGAGCCCGCAGGAAATGACGTTGAAGTACCCCAAGCTGGCAGCCAACGCATCTGACAACATCCGCACTGACATCCCGCTGTCAGACCTCAGTGCCTTTGCTGACCTCGCCATGATCATGCGCAACACCGAAGTGAAGTCCGCACAGATCACCAACGACGTCGTGGCTACTCTCAGCCCTGATTACGACGCCCTGCACGCGTGGGTGAAAGAACAGACGCAGTCGGGCGACGACAAGAACGACTCCGACAGCGCCTCCGGTCCTAAGAGCTCATCGGGCGGCAACACGGACAGCGCAGACGACTCTGCCAAGTCGCAGGGCGCAGACAATTCAGACAACGACACCCAGGCTGACTCCGGTTCGGCATCAGACCAGTCGGGGTCGGGCGGAGAAGACGCGGAACGCGGCCGCGGCGCGGAAACCGCCGACGGCAAGTGCTACCCGCACGGCTACACGCCGGGCGACCCCTGGCCGGGCTACCCGCACAACGACCAGCTGCGCGGAGGTGCCAACAGCGAAAACGGTGCCGATGGCTGACATTGCGATCATCGGCATGGGCCCTCGGGGCCTTACTGTTCTCGAACGTCTGGTTGCACTGTCCTGCGCTCAGCCTGACGAGGCGCCGCCCCGGCTGCACATCCATGTGATCGACCCGTTCCCGCCGGGTGCCGGGAGGGTGTGGCGGACGGATCAGAGCCCGTCTCTGCTGATGAACACAACGGCTGCCGAGCAGACGGTGTTCGCAGATGATTCGTGCGGTGTGCCGAACCCAAATCAGGGCCCGTCGATGGCCGAGTGGTCGTCTGACCCGCGCAGCCCGGGATCCTATTTTCCCAGCCGTGTTGAG
Source organism: Brevibacterium sp. Marseille-P9724 (assembly GCF_902500275.1). Classification (NCBI taxonomy): domain Bacteria; kingdom Bacillati; phylum Actinomycetota; class Actinomycetes; order Micrococcales; family Brevibacteriaceae; genus Brevibacterium; species Brevibacterium sp. Marseille-P9724. The sequence goes on from NZ_LR722997.1 coordinate 40,461, forward strand.
TACGGCCGCTATCTGCGCGACTCCTATCAGCGGATTGCATCCCGGGCTGAGGGCTCCCAGGCAGCGCACGTCATCGAACACCAGGCGCGGGTGACGGACATTGCCGAACCTGATGGCACGGACGGTCAGCAGGTTCTGCGCCTGTCCGATGGCAGCCGCCTGGCGGTCGACTTCACCGTGCTGTGCGTGGGGCACATTGAAGCGCGCTTGACGGATGAACGTCGCTCCTACGCTGAGCTCAGCCGCGAACCCGGCGTTGAGTATCTGCCGCCGTGTCTGCCGGCGGAAACTCCCGTCAACCGCCTCAAACCGGGAGAGCCTGTGATCTTCCGCGGGTTTGGGCTGAACTACTTCGACCTGCAGGATCTGCTGACCACGGGCCGGGGCGGCCGTTTTACACAGAATCCTGACGGCACCTTGAAATACCATTCCAGCGGGCTCGAACCGGTCTTGGTGCCGTCCTCCCGCCGTGGTGTCCCCTACCGGTGCAAGCCGATCACACAAGCGCACCCGCTTTCCGAATGGCAGCTGCGCTACTTCATTCCGGAGAACATCCGGAATCTGGCACAGGCCCAGGCGGCAGAGGGGCAGAAGCTGAGCTTCAATGACCACCTGTGGCCGCTGATCCTGGCTGACATCCGATCCGCTTGGTATCGCACCCTGTACCGCGTGCGCCCCGAGGCTTTCCGCGCTGACCCCGTTCACATGCACGATGCGCTGACCCACTTTGTCACCGAACACATTGGGGTTCGCGCCGGTCGCACTGAAAAGGGCGGCAGGGCCGCCGGAACCTCCCCCGCGGGGCTGTTGACCCAGGCTTCCCCCAATTGGGTGGCCGTTGAACAGCGAGTTCTTGCCGACCCCGGCTTTGCGCTCGATCTGCATCGACTGCTGCGCCCCATGGAAGGGGTCGATTTCGCCGAACCGGACTCTGATCTGCGCGAATGGATGCTGAAGTTTCTGCGCCGCGACCTCGCCGCAGCACAGGCGGGACCTTCGGGCTCACCCGGCAAAGCCGTTTTTGCCGCTCTGTGGGCTGCCCGCAATCTGCTTAAGACCGTCGTGGTTGACGGCCTACTGGACCCGTTGAGCTTCACTTCCGAAGTCCGCGGCTGGTTTGAGGGCTTTGTGTCCGGCATCTGCGACGGCCCTCCCCCGCAGCGCTTTGCTGAGCTCATTGCGCTGACAGAGGCAGGGCTTGTCGATTTCGTCGGCCCGGGCGTGCAGATCAAAACCGTGGGCGGTCCCGGCCGTGGCCACTTCGTGGCCACCAGTCCCGCCGTAGACAGGCCGATTCGCGCAACAGCCCTGGTGGACGCTTCGACACCGGCGAACAACATCCGGTTTGCCGATGACGAACTCATGAACTCGATGCTCGACCGCGGCCAGGTCCGGCCCGCCGTCGTCACGAGCCCGGCGGGTGTCGATATGCCCCTGACGGGGCTCGATGTTGACGGTCCTTCCTACCGCACCGTCACTGCTGACGGCACAGTCCACCCGCGCCGCTTTGCGTTCTCCATCCAGCTTTCAGCTGTGCAGCTCGGCTTGGCGATTGCCGCCAACCCCAACGCGCGAGCACAGAGCCTCATCGATGCCAACACGATCGCTCAGGCGATCATCGACGACCTCACCTGACCTGCACACAGCAGAAGACGAGGCGGAAACTCACTTGAGTTTCCGCCTCGTCTTCTTCAGCTGATCACACGTACCGGTAGGCGGGCCTGCGCGGCACCGTGACGGTTCGCTTGCTGGCGATTGCCGCCAAAGCCGCGGCGGCGCCGACAATGAGCCACACCACCAGCTGGCCGACGGCCGCACCGGCACCCGGTGTGCCCGACGCCAACGCGGTGAAGCCGGAAACGGCGGGAGCCGGCGGCAGCATGTTCACCAGCGACACCAGCCCGGTCGGTGCGGTGCTGATCATGTTGACCGACAAAACGGCCACTATGATCGCCGCCGACAGAATCCGGCCGAAGCCGCCCATCAGCGCCGTGAGTGCAAAGTTGATGACGGTGAACGTCACACCCGCCAGCAGGGCCAAAAGGAACATGCCCGCAAACGTTCCAAAGCCCAATCCCCAGATGAACTGGAATAGGACGGTCATGACGAAGGCGTGGATGACCGCAATCGCCAAGCCCGGCGCCAGCGATTTCAGACCCACCTGCCACGAGGGCCGACCGGATGTAACAGCCGAAGCGGGCACAGCACGCAGGACCGTGTAGGTCAGCAGCGAGCCGATCCACAGCAGCAGGGTGAACAGCACGCCGATGACGCTGTTCTGCGACAAGGCGCTCAGCTTCGCCGTTTCACCCGGCACGGACGCGGCCACCACGTCCGACAGCTGCGAACGATGCGATTTGTCGTAGGTGGGTATTTCGTCCTTGCCCTCTTCGAGTTGGTCGTAGAACTCGCCGGTGCCGTCCTTGAGCTCCTTCGTGCCGTCAACGAGTTTGGGGGTGTTGTCTGACAGTTCCTCGGTGCCGTCGGCCAGCTGGTCGACCCCGTCGGTGTATTGGCCGACGCCGTCGCGGTACTTCGAAGCGCCGTCGGCAAGCTTGTCTGAACCGTCAGCGGCGTCACTGATGCCATCGGTCAGCTTGCCCGTGCCCTTGTGGAGCTTCTCGGTTCCGTCGGCAAGCTGCCCGGATCCGTCCCGCAGCTTCTTACCGGCGCCGAGGACTTCCTTCTTGCCTTCCTTGAGTCCGTTGACGCCCTTTTCAATGTCTCCGAGGTTGTCCTCGATGCCCGAGTTGAGGTCACTTGTTCCATCGGCAAGCTTGCGCAGACCCTGCGGCAGGGTGAGACCGGAGTCGCCCTTGGTGTGCAGACCGTCGCTGATCTTCTGCAGCACCCCCACCGAGGCGGAGCTGATTCCCGCTGCGAAGGCCCGTTCGGCTGTAGCGCAGCTTGTCTTGGAAACCGCACTGCCGAGTGCCTTCTGAAGCTCGGGGTCGAGGAGGGTCTTCTGGACTTCTGGGGAAACTCCCGCTTCGCCCATGGCCTTCTTCAGGTCCTTCTGGAACTGCTTGGCGCCCTGCTTGCTGATCTTGGAATCGGGTGACGGGCACAGTGCCGCACGCGCTTGCGAGACTTCCTTTGCTGTCATCAGCCCAGCGGCCTGAAGGTCATCGAGGCTTGTGGCCTTCGACGTTCCGTCGGCGTTCATGAGCTTCTTGGCCGCGGCAAGCTGCTTGTCGACGTCCTTCTGCATGTCTTCCACACCAGTGGCGATGGTGTCCATGGAGCTGTCGAGCTTGTCGGCAGCGTCGACGGCTTTTTTGAGCTTGTCGGCGTCGAACCCGTCCAGCGCTTTGACAACCTTGTCGATCTCACCGGTGTATTCGACAATGCCGTCGTGCAGGCTGTCAGCGCCCTTGTACAGCTTCTTCGTCTGACCGGGAAGTGACTTCGTTTGGTCCTTCATGGTGTTCAGACCAGACGCGAGCTCGTCGGCTCCGTCAGCCAGTTCGTCGGCTCCGCTGCGCAGATCTTTGCCCTTATCGGACAGCTTCTGAGCACCCTTGTCGAGTTCCTGCACACCGCTGTCCAGCTGTTCGGTGCCGTCCAGCAACTCACCGGCGCCATCGTCCAGCTTCCCTGCACCGTCAGCGGCTTCCTGCATCTGCCCGGAGATTTCGTTGAAGCCCAGGTAGATGTTGTCGAGGTACTTCTTGGCGAAGTCCTTGTTGAAGCTCTGGGTTGCCGCCTGCGTGATCGCCTTGGCGATGATGACGTCCGGCACCGGCTTCACTTTGGACTGCTGAATGTCGATCGTGGCGTGTTCGGCGTTCTTGCCGTCGTCTTCGGAAATCGACATGACGCGCTCGGAGAAGTTCTTCGGGATAGCCACAACCGTGGCGTACTTGCCGTTGCGCAGACCCTCTGCGGCGTCCTCGTCATCTGACAGCTGCCAGTCGAGGTTGTCCTGGTCTTCGTCATCCGGCGCGATGAGAGCGGCGGCCAGCTGGCGGCCCAACGGCACGGTTTTGCCGTCGATTTCGGTGCCGTCGTCGTTGTTGACGATGGCTCCCGGAATGGTGTGGACTTTCTCTTCTGCCCCGTGGGCAGTCACCACATAGCCGCCGGCTACCAGCAGCGGGATGAGCAGCAGACCGATGATGGTCCACCATGTCACCCGCTGACCGGCAGCGGCTCGTTCAAACTTAAACATGGTGTGTTTCCCCCGTCAGGTGGACAGACTCTTGGTGCGCATCAGCATCCGCTTCCGCAAAAGGCGAATGGTCGGAGCTGCGGTGAAGGTCTAGGAGTGTGTATTCGGAGTTCTTCGGCAGCATCCAGTCGGAATCCGCGGTGACAAGACCGAGGATCACCGCCGAGCCGCGCTGGAGTGATGAGTCGATCAGCCGCTTGAGCAGAGCCGCGCTCTGTGAGTCCTGCGGCTGGTCAGCGTGGTCGATGACGACCAGCTTGGGCGGATCTTGGATCATGCGGTAGAGCGAACGATGCGACGGTGCCGTCGAATCGTCGCGCGGACTCATGACGATCAGCGGCAGCGCTCGCCGGACGTGCCCACCCTGTTCTGGCATAACCCAGTCGAGGATCTTGAGTTCGCCCTCAGAGATCGGCATGCGGCCCGACAGCGCAGTGACAAGAGCCGATGATCCAGGCCCGGTGACAGCGAACACCTCGCCCGGTTTGAGCGCAATGTTGACCCCGGAGACCAGCTTGCCTTCCGCATCGCCGACGTCACCGCGAACCGAGCGCCCCTTGTCCCGGGGTCCGTTGATGCCGATGTCCTCACCGTAGAGCAGGTACGGCGAGTCCTTCTGCGGCCAGTCGCGCTGCTCAACCAGATGGGCAAGCCCTTCGCCTTCGACATCGAAGTGCGGCAGGATCTTGTCGAGCTTCTTCGGCAGCCACCACGACTTTTCGCCCAGCATCGCCATGACCGCAGGGCCAAGAGTCATGCGGATGAGGAAAGCGTCAACGGTGATGCCCACCGCCAAGCCCAGCGCGATTGACTTGATGATCGGCTCGCCAGCGGGCACAAACGCTGCGAACACGGCGAACATGATGAGTGCCGCGGCCGTGACAACACCGGCGGAAGCCAGGAAGCCCCTCTCGATTGCTTCGCGAGCAGGCGCCCCGTGCGCATAGGCTTCGCGCATACCGGACACGAGGAACACCTCGTAGTCCATGGCCAGGCCGAACAGGATGCCCATGAGGATGATCGGCAGGAACGAAATGACCGGACCCACCTGTTCAATGCCGATCGCTTCGGCTCCGTGCCCTTCCACAAAGACCAGTGACACCACACCGAAGGCGGTGATGACCGACAGGAGGAAGCCCAGAGCTGCCTTGATCGGCACCGCCACGGACCGGAACACCATCATCAGCAGGACAATCGACAGACCCACGACGAAGATGCCGAAGGGAACCAGGGCCTTGCCCAACTGGCTAGATACGTCGATGGCCACCGCAGTCGAACCTGTCACCGCGGTCTCAAAGCCGTACTTGTCCTTGAAGTAGTCGTGCATGTCGCGGATCTTTTCGACGACTTCTTCTGTGCGCGGATCGTCCGGGCCGTACTCTGGGATGACCTGAACCATCGCGGTGTCGGCGTTTTCATTGGGGGTCGCCATGGCGATCTGCTTGACGCCGTCAACCTTTTCAAGGTCCTTTTTGATGTCGTCGACGTCCTGCAGCGGATCATCGCTGGTGATGATGTCCGCGGTGACGATCAGCGGACCGTTCGCACCGGGCCCGAAGTGCTTTTCGGTGAGGTCGTAGGCGATTCGCGGTGGTGTGCCTTCGGGCTCACCGCCGTTGTTCGGCAGCGCCAGCTGCAGTTTGGACGCCGGAATGGCAAACAGGCCGAGGCCCACAACCACAATGATGACCGTCAGCGCTGGCACCTTCGTGACAATGTGCTCCCACGTCCGGAAGATCCGCGTTGCCGGGCGCTCCTTCTTCGGCTTGGCCTGCCGACGGGGGCTGTCGGCCTGGGCGTCTTCGGATGTGGCTTTCTTATTCTTCTTCGGCATCATCTTTTCGCCGAAGAAGCCCATGATTGCCGGAACCAGTGTCAGGGCCACAAGGACGGCTACTGCGACGGTTGCGGCCGCACCGAAGCCCATGACCGACAGGAAGGGAATGCCCGCGATTGACAGTCCGACAAGGGCGATGATGACCGTCATACCGGCGAACACAACGGCAGAACCGGCGGTGGCGGTTGCCCGTGCCGCGGATTCGTGGGCGCTGTGGCCTTCGTCGCGGCTGAGCTGGCGAGCGCGCGAAATGATGAAGAGCGCGTAGTCGATTCCGACTGCCAGGCCCAGCATGAGCGCAAGCATGGGGGCGGTGGAGTTCACGGTGGCGAACGCCGTTGTCAGCACCACGAGCAGCAGGCCGATGGCTACGCCGACAATTGCGGTGACCAGCGGAATTCCGGCTGCGATGAACGATCCGAAGGTCACAAACAGCACGAAGAAGGCCACAACAACGCCGATGCCCTCCACCCAGGAGATTTCGATGCCGGTGACCTTGAAGATCTCACCGCCGGCAACGACCTCGGTGCCTTCGGGCAGTTGGGACTGCAGATTGTCAGCTGCTTTTTCAAGATCCGTTTTGACTGAGTCGGGCAGATTGGCCTCTGCGTCGTCGTACTGGACGTTGAGCAGAGCGGCGTTGCCCTCATCACTGATCGAACCTTCGATGATGTCGTCATACGGGCTCGTAGCGCCGTCTACGTGGTCGTAGTCCTCGATTTTCTCAGCAGCTGCCTCGATCGGCTTCTTGTATTCCTCGCTTCTGAGGTCAGCACCGTCGGGGGCGACGATCGTCAACTGGCCGCGACCACCGCTGACCTGCGGAAATGTGAGCTCTAAGTTGTCAAGAGCTTCCTGGGACTGGGCACCGGGAAGCTCGAATTCATCGGAGAAGTCGTCTGAGAACAGCGCAACGCACCCGCCGAGCAGGGCGAGTATGGCAAGCCATACGGCAACGGTTGTCTTCCGTCGACGGTAGGCCGCCGCACCGAGTTCATAGAGAAAAGACGACATTCAGGAGCTCCGAACAATCGTGAAGTTACTGGCCAGTAGTAAACGCACTCAGCGATGTTAGCAACTGAGCGCTTCACCGTCGCCCAGAAAACCTTAAGTCAAGTATGACGCGCGGACCTGTGAACCCAGCTCACACCCGCTGACGCTGCAAGCATCCGTACGGCTCGCGCAGCCGGAGCAATGCCCGAAAACACGCTGATCGTATGCAATGAGAACGCCGAGCGCGCCAAAAGAATTTCACCGGAAGCAACTGCCTACAGCCTGTTGCGGCGTCAGGGTGCATGCAAGACGACTGTGCGCATTTTCACGTACTGCGGAACTCCCGGGCTGACGGCAATCTTCCGCTGGGCGGGATCAATGCGAACACTGGCCAATGTGGTCGTTTCAAGAGTGCCGCCGGGTTTTGGCAGTTTGGCCACGCAGCCAGAAGCCAAGTCCGAACACAGAAGAGGCACAAGATCCTCCGCGCACTGCGGCACACCGGCGCAGCTCACTGTGTCCTGCAGAAACTCCAACCGGTCAAAGGTGTTGGCGTTCGGCGGGCTGAGCAGGCCGGTCTGCGCGAACTCACCATCCAAAAAGTGGTTGGTGTGCACCGCGTAGCCGCGCTGATCAAGCACACGGGTCCTACCAGCGCTGATTTCGACCATCGCCGATTGTTCAGAGTCGATCAGCGTGATGACCGAACTGGACGACAGGGGCGCGTCTTCAATCATCCGCACCGCCTCGTCAACACTTCCGGCAGCCCCTAGGATCCGCGCGAGAACAGAGTGCACAGGAACTCCACCAGGCGCATCGTCAGAAGAGAACAGAATGTTGAGAAAACACCCCAGACCAGCCGAATTGACCCCTATTTTGCCGGTCATGCCGTACTCGGCGAGACCCGCGTAGCCGTAGCCGCCCGGCAGAGCAGCCACAGAGTGCAGGTGCCACAGGTCTGCAAACTCCGGATACCAGTCCCACGTCTGCGCGCCAACGCACGGAGCGCCCGCACCGGCACCGGCGGCACGGTCCGCGGCAAAGGTGATGGTCGAACATTCCGAAGGTGCCGAGGTGGAGCTTTCCTTCCGCGGCCCATCCTGCTGGGACGGGAGCGCAGAGCGGTCCGCGAGCGTTATGATTTCCGTGCGGGCAATGATGACCATGAGATCAGCGGGCGTAAGCCCCGCCCCCATTGCAGCGCCGGTGACTTCTTGATGCTGGTCGGGGTCCCAGTCGCGCAGAGCGGCGAGGGAGTCTTTTGCCGCTGCTTTGACCGCGCTGTCCTCTATGCCAAGGGTTTGGAACAGATGCGTGTAGCTTCTGTGTGCCGAACGGATCCTCTGCGCGGTCTGCGTGGCCCTCGCCATCCCGCGCATCTGCGGGGTGGGGCCGCTGACCACAATCGATTCGGAGCGGACTTCGTGTGGAACCGGCATGTGAACTCCTCGCTGCTGGAGAATCTGCTGTATGCGAAGCCTATCGGCTGTGCCAAAGCGGATGGGCGTTCACTGGAATTCCCGCTGCCCACATGTGGGAAGCGGTGTCCATGAGCGCCGCGAAGCGCGCAAAGGACCCCGGTGGCAGATCAGAAAGGTCCGCAGTCTTTTCTGCGATGAGTTCAAGGGCTCGATGTTCTGGTGTGCGGGCTTCACGGGTGCGGAGGCTGTCGGCTTGGCGGCTGGCCGCTGGCTGGGCAGCGGCGTCTGCGGTGTGTCTGGCAGCGTCTGCGACCGCGGCGGTGCGTGCGGTTCGGGCCTGCACAATCTGCTGGACTCGGTCGTGCAGACCGTAGAAGGGACGGCCTTCGCCTGGGAGCACCAGCGTGTCAGGCGGCAGCTGCTCCAGTTTTCTCAGGGAATCCGTGTAGGCACTGACCGAGCGGGGAAGATAGCCGACATCCAAGCCCAGGCGGCCTTCGAGTGATTCTTCTTCCGGCAGCACGTGATCGCCGGAATACAGGAGCGCGCCCTCGGGGTGATCTTCCACCAACACCGTGTGGCCGAACGTGTGGCCGGGCGTCCACACGGCCTGCACGGTGCGGCCGGACAGCGGCAGGTGAGCGCCATCGGCTAGGAGCACCGTGCCGGCGGGCACACGGGGCACAGGAACTTCAAAACCAGCCGTGGGCGCTTTGCCGTCGCGAATGTCTTTAAGCGTTTTGAGTTCGTGGCCGTGGATGCCACACCAAATGTCCGGCTGGTTCAGCGCCTGCAGCAGGCCAGCATGACCGTAGTGGTGATGGGTCACCGCTGCACCGTTCAGCTCATCGGGAGTGAAGCCGGCCTGCTCGATTCCCGCCATAAGAGCGGTGAGCCCTTCGCGGCTGCCCCACCCGGTGTCTATGAGGCTGAACCCAGTGTCTTCTGCAAGCAGGTAGGCAACGGTGTGCCCGCCAAAGGGTGTGGGCACCGGAATCGCCCACGTCCCCTCGACCAATTCAGCAGCGGCACTCATAGTGCTCATTGTGTCAAGGGGCAGCTCGGGCCGACGGTGGGCTTCGCGCCGAGGCACCTGCTCACCGCCGGTCCGAACGTCGCCGGGCTGTGTCAGCCGCTGGCTATCAGAAGTATTGGTTGAGGAGGTCTTCTGCCATTCCGCCCCATTTCGCGTAGGCGTTGGGGAATGCGGAAGCCTGAACAGCTTGGGCTGCATCACCGGGTGCCATGGTTTCCCAGCCCGGAATCTGGAGGAGGCCATTGGGGGACACTGCGGGATTCACACCGTAGAACGATTTCGCAGCGAAGACAGGGTCTTGGACCTGTGCGGGATTGCCCCATCCGGCGGAGGGGCGCTGCTGGAACAGGCCCAGTGAATCACGGTCCCCGTAGTTGAGGTTGAGCAGAGTTGATTCCTGCTGTGCGGTCATGAGTGCGATCTTGATGCCTTGGCGCGGAATGTTGTTGTCCTTGCCGACCTGGATGATCGTCTTAACATTCTCGATCTGCTGCGGGTTCAGCTGCTGCTGTGCTGCCGCCTGTGCTTTGGGAGACACTGCCGGTTTGGTGCCTTCGGTGGCCATGGCGGGGCCTGAAGCCAGGACTCCGACGGCGGCAATTCCGGCGGCGATTGCGGTGGTCGTAGAAATACGGGTAAGCGTCTTCACGGACTTCGCTCCTGTTTTCGATTGCTTCTGTTTTTGTCAGCCCCTGCTCGCGTCGTCTGCAGGGCCCTGCAGGGCGGTGCCGGGGAAGTCGAAGAAGCGAATCTCCGGGGCTGTTTTCACGATTCCACGGCTGCAGCCGCCCTTCAACAAACTGCGAGTCAAAGGAGTCTCAGTGTTCCTTGGCCGTTTCCCAACCTTCCGAAACAAGAAGAACCGGGTCGGCACCTCGGCGCCTTGCAGCGCCCCCCACCCTTTAGCAACAGAAGCTCCCGATAGCAGTCCATGTTGCTAGGGCGCAGATCCCGGCCAGCGGGTGTTTCCTGCACAAGATCAGCGGCGCCACACCGCGCCGCGCGCACCACCCCCGCCGCGCAAACACGAAACCCCGGCAGTTCATTGAACTACCGGGGTGTCCGGCGGTGAGTGTGGGATTTGAACCCACGGAGCCCGTGAGGACTCAACGGTTTTCAAGACCGTCACATTCGGCCGCTCTGTCAACTCACCAGATGCGCACAGCGCCTGACCATTGTGCCACACAAAGGTGAATCACTCACGAGGTGCTACTGGCTGGCTCGCGTCCAGTATGCGCTCTGCACGTCTTCGGCAAGCGGTTTGCCATCGGCGAGCGCCCACTTAGTGGGCCGGTCCGCGTCGCCTGCCTGCGAATCGACGAACACAACATCACCGTAGTCGCCGTGGTGGCGAACCATAAGAATGGGCAGTTTGGTCATGTCGACCGGATCTGGGGTCTTCTTCTGTGCTGGTTCTTCGCTGGGCCCAGCCGATTCCGAGGTGCCGTCCGGCTCGCCAGCCGCCTGGCCTTCTTCATCTTCGGCAGTTGCACCGTCCGTCGGCTTCGCGGTGGCATCCCCCGCCTGTCCTTCAGGGGCATCACTCGGGGCGCTTTCCGGTGCTGGTGTCCGCTTGTCTGCGTTGAACAGAGCCGCGCCCGCACCCTTCGGCGCTCCAGCTGACTCGGATGGGAATTTGAGGCCTTCGACAGCTTCCATAAGCCTGCCGCTGGGTGCTGTGTCGGCCAGCTTCTTCCAGTCATCCAGCGGTGCGAGTCCCGAGTGTGTGTAGTTGCTTGCGGTGGGAGCGCCCGTGGCAAAGTCCAACTGGATTGTCTTGTCGTCTTTGGTCAGCACAACAGCACGGGTTTCATTGCCAGCGAACTCAACGCTGAAGACCTGTTTCACCTCGTAGTATTCAAGAGCTGTGACCAGCTGCTTGCCTGAGTGCTCTGCCATAGCTTCGACTGCGGGCATGGTGTCCAGCAGCTGTTCGGCTTCGTCCGTCTGGGCTACGTTCGGCACTGCCCCATCGGCGCTGGGAACACTGAGGATCCGCTCAGCAGCAAGATCCCACACAACGGTTCCCGACCCGGTGCCGAAGCCTTCACCCGAAGTCGCCGCTCGCAGCGTGGCAGACGGTCCAGCATCGCGACCATTGAAGTTTCCGTAGTCCTGTTCGATCGACAGCGAGCGGATTCGCTCAGCTTCGTCAATCACGTCAAGCGTCTTGTCCTCCGCGGCTTTGAACGCGTCTGCGCTGATGTCAGCAGCGGGAACGCGCGCGGCATCAGCAGGAGCCGTCCCTCCGCCCTTCTTCTGGGGTTCACCGGTTGGGCTGAACACAAGGGTGCCCAGTTTGCCGTCCTGTTCGAAGATCTGGGCTGTCGCGTGTTTTCTGGTGATGACCAGCTGGAAGACGTCCGCGCCCTCATCCTGAAGAGCGCTGACAATCCGCTCTGCCTGTTCGTAGTTGAGGAAGTCAACCTCTGTCTGCTGTTCTTGAGGCGACGCCGGGTCGTCCTCACAAGCGCGAATGCCAACAGCGGCAATAAGAAGCGCAACAGCGACAGCGCTGATCGCAAGGATCGGCTTACGTGCCTCCCGCTGAGTCGAGTCAGCGCTGCCCGTATGAGAACTGTCGCTTGTGTCGTGAGTTTCCGGCACCGGTGTCTGCTTCCTTGGCTGCGAGAGCTGAATTCGAACGGGAGCACATCCCGCCAGAATCCGAGTCTATCGAAGCGTGCCAGACCGTGCCCGCCCAGAGCCCGGCCTCGTACGTCACAGAGGGCGCAAGCTTCATTTCCAGCTCGCTTAGACGCGCATGTGTCTGGGTCTCAGCTGTCAGTCACCTCGGCGGGCTGACTTCGGCTGCGCCGGCGGCTGCTCTTCTTCTGCCGTTTCGGCATCGTAGTCGTCTTCTTCGCTAAGGGTGTAGTCGCCGATGACAAGCCCACCCACACCCGGCTGCGCAGGCGCCCACCGGGGTGAGACTTCAGCAGAATCCCACGAGGCGCCCTGTGGCTGCCCTGTGCTGTCTTCGGCTTGTTTTTCGGTTCCCCTGTCAGCCAGATCCGGCCAGCTGGGCTCAGGCTGCATTCTCTTGTCAGCTTCTTCGACGCTTTCTGCAGCGGCTGCTCCGTCGGCTTCGACAACTGTCTCGACGGGCCTGATGACCGGCTTCTGGTTGAGTTCAGCACTCGGGGCGGCCTCGCCCGCCGATTCGTCTTGCTGTGGAATCTGCAGTTCAGACCGCTGCGCGAAGTCCTCCGCGCTGATCTTGTCACCTGGCACCGACCAGGCCGAGACCTGCACATCTTCGCCCGCAGCACCCGTCCTTCCGGTGCCCGCGCCTTCGGCCTCCGCACTGTCGGCAGCATCGTCGACAGCAGTCTCTGTGTCCATCACCGGAATTGCCGTGCCGCCGAGCCCAAAAGCGCCTTCGTGATCGTCATCAGCCGCAGCCGCGCCACGCGCTGCGGAAGCGTCATCTTCACCGCGCGAAGTCTTCGTCACCTTGGTCGGTTCAATTGGGCCGCTGCGGTGGGCAGCTGTACCGCGCGGGGTGGCCTTCGACGGACGACCGCGCAGCGCCAGCGTCAGTGCTGCCAGCGGCACGGTCAGCCAGGCCGGACGGTTGCGAAGCTCCGTGACAACCTCAACCAGCAGGCGGTCGATGAGCACCGCGCGCAGGATTGGGTCATCCAGTGTGACAGACCCTTCCACAGCGCGTGAATATCCGGTCAGAAGCGAGTTCTGTGCCCGCTTCGACCATTCGGACTCCGGTGAGTCCGTGAGTTCGCGCAGCTCGTCAGCAGACAGACCAGAGGTGATCGGCGCATCGTCAGATTCGAGAGTGCCCGTGCGCTTAAGTCGAGCGTATCCAGCCGCGTAGTCCAGGGAGCGCAGCAGCGCAACCAGGTCCAGCGCCGGAGGCTTCGGCTCTGTGCCCTGGCCGTCAGCGCCTTCGGCAAAGTTGCGCACCCGCGGACCCCCGGTGGGTGCCATAACAACGTTGCCGAGCGTGAGATCACCGTGAATGCGCTGCAGGCCGCCCACCGACTCAAGCTCAGCAAGCCATTTGCGGTGCCGTCTGAGGTCACCGCGCAGCGGTTCGAGAGTCAGCGGTGAACGCTCCAGCGCCCAGTCAACGCGCTTCTGCCACTTCTTGGTCCACGCACCTGCGTCATCCTCGGATTCGACGATGCCGAAAATGCTGGCGAGGTCCCCGTGCAGTTCACCGATCCGCCGGCCGATTGCCCCGGCGGTGTCGACAAAGCTGGCGGTCGAACCGGAGTCGACTTCCAGTGCCGACCGGACCGCCTGCGCCCACGCAGTGTCAGCTTCGGCTTCGCCGCTGGTCAGCATGAGGGTCGGCAGTTCGCATTCGGACAGGCCGTAGCCGTCGAACCACCGGCCGGAAACCCATCCGGCAACGTGCGGAACAGCTGCCGAACCGGCCTTTGTCAACGCCACCGGCATGTGCAGCGCGGCAGCGGTAGCCGCATCGAGCAGGCGGAAGACCGTAAGAACCGAACGCTCCGCCCCGTAGTCGATGACCGCATTCGTGACATTGCCGCGGTCCGAAACCGTGATCCGGGAAGAACCGAGAGCCTCAGCCACGGCTTCCGGCGAATTCAGATCATTGACATTGACCGCTCGCGAATTCACGCGGTGCGCGTTGATCTGGTTGCCGGGAAAGCTGCGTCCGGCGGCACTCGCACCAACCATGGTGAGCACATAGGCGGGGTCAGCCGCCGCATCGTACACGCAGACCCGGCCGAGAGTCAGATCGTCAATACGGCCGATCAGGTGCGCGCGCAGGCTGGGCTCTTCGTCAGTTCTGTACGTCAGGGGGATGTTGAGGCGGTGCACCTGCTGTTCTCCCCCCGCGGTGGCGCTGCCGACGGCGATGACCGACTCATAGCCGTGCACTTCACCGCCGCCGGGCAGTTCCATGTGGAACACCTCAACTGAAGACATGGGGGTCACGTCCGGGGAGGTTGCGAGCACGCGGCCGAGAACCCCCTGCTGCCTCGGAAACCACGACTGTCGGGGCAGCCACTCCGAAAGCAGGTGCTCAAGCTCACTGCTGATCGCCACTGTTGTTCTCCTCACCAAACCGGACTGACCTTCCCACTGTATCGGCCAGTACTCGATTTTCTGTGATATGACGCGGGAAGTTGCTGTTCCATCAGCTGAGGTTGAGAATGAAAACGTGTTGATAGACGGCAAGAAACCCCAGGTCCCCCCGACAGCTGCTGAAATCCGTGAGGCCGCCTCGCGAATTCAGCCGAAAGTGGTTTCGACGCCTCTGCACATTTCCGAGCGGCTGTCGGCCGCGACGGGAGCTTCCGTCTACCTCAAGCGCGAAGACCTGCAGGCTGTCCGCTCCTACAAGGTGCGCGGTGCTTTCAACTTCATGCTGCAGCTGACCCCGGAAGAGCGCGCCCGCGGTGTTGTTGCCGCTTCTGCCGGCAATCACGCGCAGGGTTTTGCCCAGGCGTGCAACGATCTGGGGATCAACGGGCGGATCATTGTTCCCCGCACCACCCCGCAGCAGAAGATCCAGCGAATCCGCCATTTCGGCGGTGAGCGCGTGACCGTCGTGATCGAAGGCTCCACCTACGACGATTCATCGGCGCTGGCCAAACGCTATGCCGAACGCACCGGCGCTCTCATCGTGTCGGCGTTCGACCATCCGCGCACAATCGCCGGACAGGGCACGATCGGCGTCGAGATCCGCGATCAGCTGGGCTACGACCCCGACTACATTGTCGTGCCGATCGGCGGCGGCGGAGTTCTCGCCGGCATAGCCGAATACGCTCGCGAAGCCATGCCCGACACCAAGGTCATCGGCATGGAACCTGCCGGGGCGGCCTCTATGATCGCCGCGCGCTCGGCGGGCAAACCGGTGGAGCTTCCTGAAATCGATTCCTTTGCCGATGGTGCCGCGGTGCGCCGGGCCGGCGATGTCACCTACCGGATGATCGCCGACATGAACCTTGAGCTGCACCCGGTTCCAGAGGGCCGGATCGCCAAGGAAATGCTCGATCTGTACCAGGTGGACGGCATCATCGCCGAACCCGCCGGCGCAATCGCTTCGGCCTCCGTCGGACCGGAAGGGTCGTTTGCCCCGCTCGAAGTTCCCGCCGGTTCGTCTGTCGTGTGTGTTCTCACCGGCGGCAACAACGACATCTCCCGCTACTCGGAGATCCTTGAGCGCTCACTCGTGTGGGAGGGGCTCAAGCACTACTTCATTGTGAACTTCCCGCAGGAGCCCGGGGCTCTTCGCCGATTCCTCGACGAAGTTCTTGGCCCTGATGACGATGTCGCCCTGTTTGAGTACATGAAGCGCTCAGGCCGTGAAACCGGACCCGCGTTCGTAGGCATCACGCTGGGCAATGCGGCTGACCTGCCCGGCTTGCTGCAGAGAATGGACGAATCGCCTCTCGAAATCGAGAAGGTCGGGGAAGACTCGCCGCTGTTCCACATGTTCGTCTGAGTTCGGCTGGGTGCAGCTGGGTGCGCGGTCGCAAGCTCTGACGAGACGCCGGGACGGCAGGGTCTTGGTCTGCCCAGGTGCCAGGTTAGCTTTGCCGAGGTGCCGGTTGAGGGTTCGTGGCAGTGCCTGCCGATAGGCTTGCCCCATGGCTGAACTGACGACTATGCGCGCGGTGACAATCCCCGAACCCGGTGGGCGCGATGCTCTGCGGGTCGATACCGTCGACGTTCCAGACTGCCCGCCGGGCCACGCCCTCGTGCGCGTTGCCGCCGCCGGGGTCAATCGCGCCGACATCGCGCAGCGCGAAGGCAATTACCAGCCGCCCGCAGGGGCCACGCAGATTCCCGGTTTGGAAGTCGCAGGAACTGTTGTCTCGGTCAATCCGGCGGATGCAGCTAGCCGCCAGACCGGGTCTGCTTTTGCGGCCGATTCTTCTTGCACAGCCGTGCAGATCGGCGACAGAGTGGCGGCTCTGCTCACCGGCGGCGGCTATGCCGAATACGTTCCGGTGCCCATCGGCCAGCTGATGCCCATTCCCACTGTGTCCGACCCGCACAGCGACACTGAACGCCCCATGAGCTTCACGGAAGCCGCAGCTTTGCCGGAAGTCATGGCAACTGTGTACTCAAACCTGTTCAGCACCGCCCGTTTACAGCCGGGCGAATGGGTGCTCATTCACGGCGGCGGATCCGGCATCGGCACAGCAGCCATCCAAATGGCCAAAGCCCACGGAGCAAAAACAGCCGTAACCGTCGGCAGCGAGCGCAAGGCCGATTTCTGCCGCAAGCTGGGCGCTGACGCTGTCATCAACTACCGCGAAGAAGACTTTGTCGACCGGATCAAGCAGATAACGGCAGACGCCGGGCAGCCGGACTCCCCCAATTTCTTTGGGCTTCCCCGCGACAGCAGCCGGCGTCCCGGTGCTGACGTCATCCTCGACATCATGGGCGCGGCCTACCTCGAACGGAACACGGAAGCACTGACGCGCGACGGTCGGCTGGTGGTCATCAGCCTGCAGGGCGGTGCGGAAGCCGAACTCAATCTTGGCCGACTCATGGTCCGCAGGCAGACGGTCATTGCAACCACTCTGCGCGCACGTTCGGAAGAACAGAAAGCCGCCGTGGTCACCGGCCTTCTTCAGGACTTCTGGCCGCACGTGGCAAGCGGCCGCATTACCCCGGTGGTCTACCGGGAACTGCCCATTGACGACGTCGCCGAAGCCCACCGTCTGCTCGAAGACGGTGAAGCCATCGGCAAGGTAATCCTCAAGGTAGGTGCGCATGACTGAAGCGGACACCAGCACCGCTGAAGCCCCAATCGAATCCGAAGCAGAACAGCAGCCGACTGCTGATGCAGACACGGATGCCATCACTGAAAACAGCGAAGAAAACAGCCCGGAAAGCGGCGAACAGAACAGCCCGGAAAGCGACGACGAAACCCCCGATGTCGCCGACCCTTCCCGGGTTCTGCGCATTGGCAGCACCCTCAACAGGCTGCTGGAAGACCTGCGCGGAACCGACGACCTCGACGCTGCCGGACGCAAACGGCTCAGTGCGATCCACAAGGGCGTACGCGAAGACCTCGCAGAAGTTCTCAGCGAAGAACTGCTCGAAGAATATGACCGGGGGGGCCGCCGCTCTGCCCGTCACGCCCTCACGCGGCGAACTGCTCATAGCCGTTTCGCACGCTTCGGGGTGGATTGACGGTCTGGTGCAGAGCATTCAAACCGCCATCATGGCCCGCCAGGCCATGAACGGAGAAGGCCAGCCCGCCCCCGTGGTCCAACCCGGCAGAAAGCCCGGAGACGCCCCGGCAGGGCCTGGAAACTACCTGTAGTGGGACTGTTTTCATGGCTGCGCTCACGCACGCCTGATACCGGCGACCAGCGGGACGATTCACTGGATGCCCGCCTGGGCACTGGTCTGTGGCGGCAGCACCGCGACCGCTTCGGCCGCGCTGTCGACAGGCTGTAATACAACCGCCGTGCAAGCCCAGAAGGAAGCACCCAACACCCCATCGGTTCTGGCAGTGGTCGAACTGACCCATCGGCTGTCCGAACTCGACCAGCGGGCAGCCGGCATTGCCGAATACGCCCACAGCAGGTGGCCGGTGGAAGGCCTGGTCCTCCCAGCTGATGTCCGCCTGCAGGCAGGCGATCTCCCCGAACTGCTCAGCCACGCGGCGGGCAAAGTGTCTGAGGCAGCCCAAGCGGCAGCTCATGTGAGAGTTTCGGCCCGGCAGGTGAAAAGCACTGCACACAACGAGGCCGGCCAGCCGACAGACACGGAGGGCACCCTAGCCGACGACTTTCCAGCAGCTGAAGCACCGGCGGCCGACGCCTCAGCCGCAGCTGCCGCCCGTTTTGTCGACGATGCCGAACACCTCATTGCCCAAGCCCACGCGCGCACTTTGGGAAAGGAATCGCCATGAGCATGCACTTGCCGGACGACCGCGCTTTATCCCGCATCCGCCTGATCGCGACGGATGTCGACGGCACGCTGTTAGAAACCGGCACACCCATAACCGCGCGCGTGCGCGAAGCAGTTGAGGCTGTTCGCGAAACCGGCGCTGACGTTGTTCCCGTCACGGGCAGGCCGCTTCGGTGGATGGACCCGGTGGCCCAGCAGCTGCCGCACCTGCAGTGGGCTATCTGCGCCAACGGCTCCGCAGTGCTGGATATGCACAGCGGGCACTTGGCGGCGGTCTACGGAATCGACACCGACCAGCTGGTCGCTTTTCGTCAGCGCCTGCACTCTGTCCTGCCACGGGCCGCGCTGGCCTATGAAACCCCGGAAGGGTCTTTCACAGCACCGGGCTTTGTGCACGATTCAGCAACCGAACTGTCTGAATTGGCCGCCGTTCGGGCGCGCTTACAGGCTCCCGAAATCGACTATGGCGAAGAAGCCGAACTCGGCACTGTCCTCAAAGTTCTTGTGCGCGTTCCGGGCTCCTATGATTCCGAGGCTCTTCTCAACACCGTCCGCCCGCTTGCGCGTGGGGTTTTCCACCCGACCCATTCGAACCCTTCGTCCGGGCTGATCGAACTGGCAGCACTCGGGATCACAAAAGCGCACACGCTCGGAGTCTTTGCGGCCGACCGGGGAATCAGCTCGCAGGAAGTCGCAGCCTTCGGGGACATGCCCAACGACATTGAAATGCTCACGTGGGCCGGAGCGGGCTTTGCGATAGCCGACGGCCACCAGCAGGCGCTGCGGGCTGCAGCATTCCGGGCGCCGGCATTGACTGACGGCGGCATCGCCCCGGTGCTCGAAGCGATTGCCCGTGCCCGCTCAGCGGAACTCGGCTGAGATTTCGTCTTTCGTCGGTTCGAAGATGTTCACCAGCTGTTCGGCCAGGCCGTCTTCTTCAACGGGGGCGGCGATGATGTCGGCGTATGCGCCGAGCTTTTCCTTCGACTGGCCCATGACGATTGCAGTGTCGACCCACTGCAGCATTTCGATGTCGTTCGAACCGTCACCGGCGCCGATCGTGTGCTTCTGTTCGACACCGAGGTTAACGGCCACGCGCTGAATGGCGCTGGCTTTGGAAACCCCGTCGGGCTGGATGTCCAGCCAGTTCGACCAGCCGACGGAGTAGGTGACCCCATGCAGGCCGATGGTTTTGACGGACTCTTCGAATTCAGCGTTGTCGATCGTCATTTCGCGCATGACGATCCTCGTGGCGGTTTTGGTTTTGAGGTCTTCGAAGTCGGTCATACGAAGATCGCTGCCCACGGCGAGGTCACCGTCGGGGAACTGGCCGGAGGACCAGCGCACCAGATCGGCATCCTCGACCATGTACAGGGCTTCGGGCAGAACCGAGGACATTCGCTCAAGCGCGGGGCCGGGATCAAAGCACTCCACGTGGTAGACCGACCATCCGCGGTCGGCTTGGGCATCGAGTTCGACGATGACAGCCCCGTTGGAGGCAACCACGTAGCCGTGGGTCAGGCCCAGTCGGTTGGCCACATCGAGCGCCCCTTCGACAGTGCGTCCGGTGGCGATGACAACGTGATGACCTCGCCTGGACACCGCGCGGATGACTGCGCGGGTGTAATCCGACAGTCGGTTCTCGTAGTCGACTACTGTTCCATCGAGGTCAAGGGCGACGATGTACTCGGTCACGATCTCTCCTGTGGGTCGTCCGGCTGTGGTCGGTGTGTCAGCGCCGCGGTCCTTCCGGCCCCCACGCCTTGATGCCGCCCAGATAGGGCTGCAGGGCAGCGGGAACGCTGACCGACCCGTCTGCCTGCTGGTGGTTTTCCAGGATTGCCACGATCCAGCGGGTGTTCGCCATGGTGCCGTTGAGAGTGGCGACGGCTTCGGTTTTGCCGTCTTCGCCGCGGGTGCGGATGTTCAGGCGGCGGGACTGGAAGGTGGTGCAGTTCGAGGTGGAGGTCAGTTCTCGGTAGGTGTTCTGGGTGGGAACCCAGGCTTCCGTGTCGTACTTGCGGGCGGCGGAATCGCCGAGGTCACCTGCGGCGATGTCGATTACGCGGTACGGCAGTTCGCAGAAGCCGAGCATTTTCTCCTGCAGATCCAGCATCCGCTGGTGCTCAGCTTCGGCGTCTTCCTGGTGGGTGAAGGCGAACATTTCGACCTTCTGGAACTGGTGGACTCGGATGATTCCACGCGTGTCCTTACCGTAGGACCCGGCTTCGCGGCGGTAGCAGCTGGAAATGCCGCCCAGGCGGATGGGACCTTCGGACAGGTCGATGATTTCGTCTTTGTAGTACCCGGCCAGGGCCACTTCCGATGTGCCGACCAGGTAGAGGTCGTCACGTTCCAGGAAGTAGATTTCGTCGGCGTGCTCGCCCATGAATCCGGTGCCGGACATGATCTCGGGCTTGACCAGGGTCGGGGTGACCACGGGGGTGAAGCCGGCTTCGATCGCGGTGTCCATAGCCAGGTTGAGCAGCGCCATTTCCAGGCGCGCACCAAAGCCGGTCAGATAGTGGAAGCGGGATCCGGACACCTTGGCTCCGCGGCCGGTGTCGATTGCGGAAAGCCCTTCGCCGATCTCCAGGTGGTCTTTCGGTTCAAAGCCCTCGGCGGCGAAATCACGGGGGCTGCCTTCGCGGCGGATCTCCACGGAGTCTTCTTCACCGCCGGAGGGCACACCGTCGATGATGAGGTTCGGCACTTTCTGCACCGCGGTGGTGAATGTCTGTTCAGCTTCCGAAGCGTCAGCTTCGAGTGACTTAACACGTTCGGCCAGCTGCTTGGCTTCCGCTACGAGCGCCTGCTTGGCTTCTGGGTCTTTTTCCTGCGAAACCTTCTTGCCGAAGGCCTTCTGCTGGGCGCGAGCCTCTTCAAAAGCGGTCAGACTCTGCCTGCGGGCGGAATCGGCGGACAGGACGTCGTCAATCAGTTCGACGCTTCCGCCGCGGGCCCGCTGTGAGGCCTTGAAGACGTCCGGGTTGTTCCTCAGCTGCACAAGATCAATCACGCCCCCAGCTTAGCCCGCCCCATTGAACATTCAGGTGACGGGCGCGCGAACCCGCGCATCCGCACGAACCTCTCAGACGCAATAGCTAAACTCGCAGCATGGATCTAGGCACGCAGACTGTTCTGACCATCCTTCTGATAGTCGTCGTTGCTCTGATTGCATACGCCATCGGTCACAGCGTCGGAGCAATGCGCACTCGCCGGAGCATGGAACGCCAGACCTCTTCCGAACTTGCGCAGGTGACAGCAGAGCGCGAACTCAACGGCACCTCGTCAGACAGGCAGCCCAGATTTGCGGTGGTGTACAACCCCACAAAACCCGAGGCCCAGGCAATCATCGCCGCAGCCCAGACCGAAGCGCGCAATTCGCGGTGGGCCCAGCCGCTGATCATCCCGTCTGACGAAGACGACGGCGGGGTCGCAGCAGCCCAGAAGGCGCTCGATGAAGGAGTCGACCTCATCATCGCCGCCGGTGGGGACGGCACTGTCCGGGCAGTGGCTCATGTGATTGCCGATACCGATGTTGCGCTTGGCCTGGTGCCGATCGGCACCGGAAACCTGCTGGCCCGAAACACGGGCCTGTTCTTTGAGAATCCCGAATGGTCCATCAAAATCGCAATGTACGGCAACGACAGGCACATTGACGTCATTCGCACGCGCACCAGCCCGGGCGCCGAACCGGACACCTCTGTTGTTATGACCGGCATGGGCTATGACGCGGCGGTCATGGAATCCGTGTCTCCAGAACTCAAGCAGCGGATCGGCTGGCTGGCCTATGTTGAGGCCGGCAGTCGGCAGCTGACCGGCAAGCGCACAAAGGTCAAGATGAAGTTTGACGACCAACCAGTGCGCTCGTATTCCATTCGCTCGGTGCTGGGAGCCAATGCCGGCCGCGTGCAGGCGGGCCTCGAACTGCTTCCCGGTTCACGGCCGGATGACGGGCTCATCAACGTTTTGGTGACCACGCCGAAGAACATCGCGCAGTGGGCCTCAGTGCTGCTTTCGGTGGTTGGGCGCCGCAAGCGGGGACCGGCCACTGAAATTCTCACGTGTGCGTCGGTGATCATCGAAGCCGAAGAAGAACTCGCCCTGCAGCTGGACGGGGATTTTGCCGGCATGAGCGATTACTTTGAAATGAAGGTTGTCCACGGGGCTCTGACTCTGCGCACACCCACGCCGAATCAGCGTCGCCAAATGCGCACGGCCCAGTGGAACCTGCCGGGATAGACAGCAGCGGTCTTGCCGCGCAGCCGCAGACTGTTCACAGCACGGCACAGTGAATCGACCGGCAGCACAGCGATTCGGCCGGTATTGTCGTGACCATGGCTGACGACACCCCAAGCACGACAGACGACCTCCAGCTGAGAATGCTCGCCGAAGGCTTCTACCTGCAGGCTCTCGACCAGGTGACGCACACCGGTATGAACAGCCCATCGCGGTTGCCGGGGTGGACCCGCAAGCACGTGGCCATGCACGTGATCGCAAATGCGGACGCCTTTATGCGGCTGATCGAATGGGCACGCACCGGACGGGAAAACCCCATGTACCCGTCACGAGCAGCGCGGGATGCCGAAATCGAGCAGCTTGCCGCTTCGACCGCCGACGCGGATGTGAGCACAATGGCCCACGAAGCGTCCGAAGAGCTCACGCAGGCACTCAGCAGCATGAACGACGAGGCGTGGTCTGCGCTTGTCCGCACCGGGCAGGGAGAGGACACTGCGGCATCGTTCATTCCGTGGGCACGAGCCCGGGAGTGCTTTGTCCACGCACTTGACCTCAACATCGGCTACACCGCGCTCGACTTTCCGTCAGCGGCGGCCGATCGCATCTTCGCTGAGCTCATTGACCACTGGAAGAAGACTCAGACACGAGCGAACTTTCTCTTCCATGTGACTGATCGAGATGACCTCAGCGACTGGCACATCGACATTCCAGGCACCGAGAAGAACGAAACGGACTTCAGCACACCGGTCGAAGTGACAGGTGAATTCAACGAACTTCTGCAGTATGCAATCGGCCGCGGGTGGCCGGCGTCGGGTCGACAGGACGACGCAAAGGGCGGTTCGGGCACGGCCACCCCCGAAGACCTGCCCACTCCCCCACCCTGGGTCTGAGCACCCGGACCGAGATGCGAGGCCCAGACAGCACGGAATTCCGGGATCTCGGAATCTGAGCGCCCGGGGCCCTCGGAATACGATGCGCTCTGACCTGCACATTTGATGCCGTTTCGAGATGTTCACCTGGAAGTTCCAAGAAAACACTGACCTTTCACACAGGTGCGGCTAGGTTGAAGGGGTCAAACACACGGGTGCTTCGCACTCTCTTTTAGGAAAAGGATCACCGTGAAGAAGACCATCCTCGCTCCCGCAGTAGCCCTCTCGGTCGGCCTGACCGGCGCATTCGGATTCGCCGCAGCCCCCGCCTTCGCTTCGGAGGGCCCGTCGTCCGAGACCGAATCAACAAACCCGGCTGCCGACGAAACACCCACTGACGACACCGACGCCGACGCCGACGAGACCCCGGTTGATGACAACAAGGACGAAGAGGGCGAAGGCGGCGAGGACGAATCACCCGCTGGCGACGAGGCTCCGGCTGACGACGAAACACCTTCTGACGAACAGCCCGAAGACAGCACCGAGGGCGAAGAGTCCGGCGAAGAAGCCCCGGCTGAAGACGAAGAGTCTGAGGAAGAAGCACCTGCTGCAGAGCCGACTCTGCACCTGTCTGAAAAGAAGATCAAGGCCAGCGACTTCAACAACAAGAAGAAGGGCATCGGCGCTGCCGTTTCCGGCCTTGAACCCGGCACCAAGGTGAAGTTCACCGTCACCGGCACCTCCGGCAAGGCAAAGAACGTCCAGTCGTACTCACAGACCGTCGAAGCTGACGAAGACGGCATCGCCGCCCTCAGCGTGGCCGGAATCACCGACGGCAATGCCGAGGACTACGTCGGCAAGTACACCATCACCGCTGAGTTCGACGGCGAGACGCTCAAGGACTCCTTCGAGGTTGTCAGCGAAGCTAAGAAATCGGACAAGAAGGAAGACAAGAAGTCCGGCAGCACCGGCGGAGCCATCTCTGGTGATTCCTCTGACTCCGACAAGTCTGATGCCGACGAAGCCAACGCTGATGAAGAATCGGAAGCTCCTGCTTCGTCCGGCGCTCTTCCACGCACCGGTCAGGGCCTCGGCGCTCTGGCAGCAGGCGCCGCTCTGCTCACCGTCGGCGGTGCAACCGTTCTGCTCACCCGCCGCAACCGCAAGGCCTGAGCGGCAGGCGCAGAACTGAGATTCTGAACTGAAACACAGTGAAGGGGCGGCCCACACGGGGCCGCCCCTTCACTGTTTCCAAACCCGGCCGTTCTCAGCGCTGGCGTGCCGGAGGAACACAGCACTAGCGTGTGCGGCGAGCGGATGCTCCCGGCATGAGCACACCGGCAATGCGCCTGGCCGGGCGTGCCCGGCGGCCAACACCCTGACCGTCCTCAAACAGAGACACAACATCGCCAGACGAAGCTGCGGCAAAGATTCTGCCGGCAGTTTCCAAACGACGGCGCATAGCCTCCATTTCGGCACGCATAGCTTCCTGTTCGCGGCGCATGGCCTCGATTTCTTCGCGCATCCGCAGAATCCGCTTAATGCCTTCGAGGTTGATGCCGTCATCCTGACTCAGTCGCTGCACCAGCTGCAGCTTTTCGATGTCGTCAGCCGAGTAGCGTCGACCGCGCCCAGCTGACCGCTGAGGCGTCACCAGCCCCAGTCGGTCATACTGCCGGAGCGTCTGCGGGTGCATGCCCGCCAGTTCGGCCGCCACAGAAATCATGTAGACAGGACGGTCTGCGGGAATCATCAGGCTTCACCCGCCCTCCGCTGCAGGCCTTCACGAGGATTCTCCCCTGCGGTAGCGGCAGCAAAGTCTTCAACCGCCTTTTTCGCTTCGGCACTGAGATTGCGCGGGACCGTCACTTCGACGGTCACCAGCAGGTCGCCCTTGCCGGACTTCGCGTCGATGCCCCGGCCGCGCAGGCGCAGTGTGCGCCCAGACGGCGTACCGGCGGGAATCTTCATGGTGACCGGCTGCCCGCCCAGAGTCGGCACGGAAACCTGTGTTCCAAGTGCCGCTTCCGGGAACGTGACCGGCAGCGTCATACGCAGGTTGTTGCCATCGCGTGTGAACACACTGTGCGGTGCGACTTCGACCGTGAGGATGACATCACCGGGCTGGCCCCCGTTGGGGCTGGGCTTGCCCTTACCGCGCACGCGGACTTCCTGGCCGTCTTTCACTCCCGCGGGAGTGCGGACGGTCAGCGGCTTTCCGCCGGGCATGTTGAGCTTCACAGTGGCGCCTTCAATCGCCTCGGTAAAGCTCAGGCGCGCCTTCGAGCGGATGTCCCCGCCCTTCTGCGGAGCCTGCTGGTAGCCGCCGAAGCCGCCACCGCCAAAACCGCCGCCCCCGCCGAAGCCGCCGCCGAACAGGTCGGACAAGTCCGGCCCTCCGCCGGGGTACCCGCCGACACGAGTCCGAGCTCCGGTGCCGCCGGTGTTGAACAGGCCCGAGAAGATGTCCTCAAAGCCGCCGGCACCGGCACCGCCGGCGCCCGCCTGGAACCTGGCGCCGCCGCCCATGGCGCGCACCTGGTCGTACTGTTTGCGAGTTTCAGGATCGCCGATCACCGAGTTCGCAGCCGAGATCTCCTTGAACTTCTCTTCTGCTTCCGCGTTGCCGGGATTGGCGTCCGGGTGGTACTTGCGGGCCAGTTTGCGGTAGGCCTTTTTGATTTCAGCATCGGAGGCGTCCTTGGAGACTCCGAGCGTTTTGTAGTAGTCCTTCTCGAACCACTCATTCTGCGGTCCCGAGTTCATCCGGCCCCTCCTTTCAATGCCGAACTGATCTGCTGTTGTGTTCTTCTAGCCGCCGAGGCGGAGCCCCGCTCCCCCAGCACGGCACCCAGGTGCCCCGCCAGGTGGTCGGAAGCTCCGCCTCGGCAATTGTGGGTGTGTCAGGCTTCAGGGAGGTGAACCCCCACCCGAGCTGCCCGAATGACGCGATCGCCGATCTTGTAGCCCGGCTGCATGACCATGAACACCGTGGGCTCTTCTACATCAGCCGAGGGCTGCTGCATGAGAGCGTCGTGGATGTTCGGGTCGAAGATCTCACCGGCTTCGCCGTACTGCACGACTTCAAGCTTGCCGAGGGCTTCAAGGAGCCTGTCGACGTGCTTTTCGTACGGACCGGTGACATCACCGGCTTCGCGAGCCAGCTTCACCTCGTCAAGCACGGGCATGAGCGCTTCGACCGCGTCCTGCAGACCGGCTGTGCGAGCAGCCTGCTGATCGCGTTCCGAACGGCGACGGTAGGCCGCGTATTCGGCGTTGAGCCGCTGCAGGTCGTCAAGGTAGCGCTTGGCTTCGTCCGATTCCGGCTGCGGTTCGGCGTCTTCGATGCCCGAAGCGTCGTCGGGAATCTCAACACCGAGATCCGAAGCGTCAGCCGCCGGCTGCTCCGCGTCCGGCTGGCCCTCCGGCTGCTGTTCAGACTGCGGGGTATCGGCCCCGCCGTCGGCCTGACCCGCGGGGCGGGCCTGACCGGTTTCGGGATCAATCCGACGGTTGTCCTTGAACGAGAAGCCCTGGTCGCCGGTGTCGCGGCCGTCTGGGTTCTCGGCGGTCATTACTTCTCCTCGTCTTCGTCAACGACTTCGGCGTCAACGACATCGTCGTCAGCAGAACCTGCGTCGGCCTGTGCGCCTTCCGCACCGGCTTCAGCCTGAGCTGCCGAGTAGATGGCCTCGCCCAGCTTGGTCTGCGACTGCTGGAGCTTGTCGTAGGCCTGCTTGACGGCGTCGTCATCGTCACCCTTGAGGGCTTCCTTCAGAGCGTCGACATCTGCCTGGACCTCATTCTTGACGTCTTCGGGCAGCTTGTCGTCGTTGTCCTTGATGAGCTTGTCCGTCTGGTAGGCCACCGTTTCCGCGTTGTTGCGCGTGTCGGCAGCTTCGCGACGCTTCTTGTCTTCGTCAGCGTGCTCTTCTGCTTCGCGCACCATGCGGTCGATGTCTTCCTGCGGAATGGCCGAACCGCCGGTGATCGTCATCGACTGCTCCTGGCCGGTGCCCTTGTCGGTTGCCGACACGTGCACAATGCCGTTGGCGTCGATGTCGAAGGACACTTCAATCTGCGGCACACCGCGCGGGGCGGGTGCAATGCCGGTCAGCTCAAAGGTGCCCAGCGGCTTGTTGTCGCGCGTGAACTCGCGCTCACCCTGGAAGACCTGAATCGACACGGACGGCTGGTTGTCTTCGGCCGTTGTGAAGGTTTCGGACTTCTTGGTGGGGATCGGCGAGTTGCGCTCGATCAGCTTGGTCATCACGCCGCCCTTGGTCTCCAGACCCAGCGACAGCGGGGTGACGTCAATGAGCAGAACGTCCTTGCGGTCACCGCGCAGAACACCGGCCTGGACGGCAGCGCCGACTGCGACGACTTCGTCCGGGTTGACACCCTTGTTGGGCTCCTTGCCGTTGGTGAGCTTCTTGACCGTTTCGGCCACTGCGGGCATACGGGTGGAACCGCCGACGAGGACCACGTGGTCGATGTCGGACAGGCTCACGCCAGCGTCAGCGATGACCTGCTCGAAGGGCTTCTTGGTGCGGGCCAGGAGGTCCTCGGTGAGCTCTTCGAACTTGGCGCGGCTGATGCTCTCATCCAGGTGGATGGGGCCGGATTCGCTCATCGACAGGTACTGCAGCGAAATATTGGTGCTGCTTGCGCTGGACAGTTCCTTCTTGGCCTGCTCAGCAGCTTCCTTCAGGCGCTGCATGGCGGTGGGGTCCTTGGTGAGGTCCACACCGTAGCCGTTCTTGACCTGTCCGACCAGGTAGTCGACCAGGCGCTGGTCCCAGTCGTCACCGCCGAGTTCATTGTCACCCGAAGTGGCGCGCACCTGAATGGTAGAGAAGTCGTCTTCGTCCTTGCCGACTTCCAGGAGCGAAACGTCGAAGGTTCCGCCGCCGAGGTCGAACACGAGGATGAGTTCGTCTTCCTTGCCGCGCTCCAGACCGTAGGCCAGAGCCGCTGCGGTGGGTTCGTTGATGATGCGCAGGACGTTCATACCGGCAATCTGGCCGGCGTCCTTGGTTGCCTGACGCTGAGCGTCGTTGAAGTATGCGGGGACGGTGATGACGGCGTCGGTCACGGTGTCCTGCAGGTACTCTTCAGCGTCGTGCTTGAGCTTCTGCAGAATGCGGGCCGAGATTTCCGGCGCCGTAAGGTCCTTGCCGCCGAGCTTGGTGGTCCAGTCGGTGCCCATGTGGCGCTTCACCGAGGACACGGTGTTTTCGACGTTGGTGACAGCCTGACGCTTGGCGATTTCACCGACCAGCGAATCGCCGTTCTTGTTCACTGCGACAACCGACGGGGTGGTGCGGCCGCCCTCAGCGTTTGCGATGACCTTCGGTTCGCCGCCTTCGAGGACTGCGACGACCGAGTTGGTGGTTCCGAGGTCAATACCTACTGCACGAGCCATTGTTCGTGTCTCCTTTCAAAAGAGCCTTCGCACTGTGAGTGCATCTGACTCAAGTCTGCTACTGGATGCCTGGACCGTCAAACTCATTAAGTCTAGGCCCATCATCAAACTTGCGTTCACTAGGCTCAACCCTGAATGGCGCGACCTTATTCCCCGGCGGCAGAAAATTTTTTCGCAGCACCCCCAACTGCACCTGGGCCGCTATCGTGGTGGGCAGACCAGAGGTCTCTCAGACCGCAGATTCCTCAGCCCACTGTCACGCACCGGAGCCCATGACTTTCACACCAGCCGAAACCAGCCAGCCGACAATCACCGCCCCCTGCGGAACCGTCCGCGGGCTCAGCGACGGCGAAGTCGAGTCCTATCTGGGAATCCCGTACGCCCAGCCGATGACCGAAGCGGCAGCCTTCCAGGCACCTCGGGCATTGGAGCCCCTGCCCGGCGGGCAGTTCGACGCGACTGCATTCGGCCCGCCCTGCCCGCAGTTCATACCCGCCGGCGAGATTGGCCTGGAGGAACACCGCGAAGGCGATGATTGGCTGAGCCTCAACGTGTGGACCCCAGCTGAGCGCACGCAGGGCCAAGCACTGCCGGTCATGGTGTGGATTCACGGCGGAGCCTATGTTCTGGGCAGTTCAGCCGAACCGCAGTACAACGGCAGCGTTTTCGCCCGCGAGCGCTGCGTTTTCGTTTCCATCAACTACCGGCTGGGCCTCGAGGGCTTCCTCCAGTTGGACGGCGCTCCGGCCAACCGCGGTCTGCTCGACCAGATTGCCGCACTGGCCTGGGTGAGGGACAACATCGCCGCTTTCGGCGGCGATCCGCAGCGGGTGACGGTCTTCGGCGAATCCGCCGGAGCCGGTGCCATTCACTGCCTGCTGACCATGCCCGGTGCACAGGGACTGTTCCAGCGCGCCATTCTGCAGTCCCCACCGTCCATGATTCTCGAAGCCGAGCTCGCCGCCCAGGTCACGGAAGCAGCTGTCGAGGCTGCACGCCAGATTCGCCCGGAAGCGCAGGCAACACCGGAGTTCTTCGGTTCACTCAGCCGCACCGAACGCCGCGCAGTGTTGGAAGAACTCACCGCCACAGCCAAGCGCAGCCTGAGTTCGTGGGGTGCCGCTTCGGCCTTTGAACCGCCCCTGACTCCGGTGGTCGACGGCACGGTTCTGCCGCGCGGACCGTGGAAGGCGCTGCGCAGCACACCGCCGGACATTCCAGTGCTTGTGGGCAGCAACGCAGAAGAGTTCAACCTGTTCATAGCCTTGGCGCGCAGCCAGCCCAATGACGCTGTCGCACAGCGCACCCTGGCGACCATCGGCCCGCGCACCCAGCCGGAGGCCGCACAGTACGGCCGCCTGGTCACTGCACCAGAGGGCACCGCCCGCCCGCCGGTTGTCTACGAGCGCGTTAACACCGACTTCATGTTCACGGTCCCGGCTCTCGATATAGCGCAGGCGATACCTGGCGCTTGGGCCTATCTGCTGGAGGCTGACCCCCGCGGCGGAATCCAGTCCGCCCACACGGTCGACCTTCCGCTGCTGTTTGAGAACTACACCGACGGGATGGGTGCGCTGACCTTCCCGCAGGGCCCCACGGAGCGCGAACGCCGCACCGGCCGCCGCATGCGGGATGCCTGGCTGCGCTTTGCCCGCACCGGCCGGGCCGACTGGCCGGAGTTCAGCCACGACGGAGCCACCCGGGTTTTCGATGCCCACACCGACGAAGAGCGGGTCGGCCCGCACCCGCTGCTGGAGCGCTGGAAGTGCTTTGTTCGCCAGCCCGCAGCACCCCACGGCCTGATCTGACGGGCTCATCTGACGAGGCGCCGCCGGGCTTCCGCTGCTGCGCTGGCTGGTTTGTTGTCGTCTGTGCTGGCTCGCGCTTGCGGTCACCTGTGCTGGCTGGCGTCAGCGGTCAGCTTCGTCAACTGGCCGGTCAGATGCGGATGATGATCTTCCCGGCCGCGTGGCCGTCCTCGACGTCTGCAACCGCCTGCGCGGCATCGGCAAAGCGGTAGCGAGCCGACACCCAGGTGGGTGCCGCAGATGCGGCCAGCAGCTGGGCTATACGGGCGAAGACTTCGCGTGTGCGGTGCCGAACAATACCGGATCCCCCAAGTTCTTTCGCCAAAGCGGGATCAGCCGCCGACACGATCCGCACCCGCTGGCCCGCAGCCTCGCCCGCAGCGTCACCAGCGAAGCCGCCGGGCGCCTCGTCAGCTAGAAGCTGGGCACCCTCGCGCAGCACCTCACCGCCCACCAGATCGAGAATGGCCGCGGGAGTTCCCAGCTGTCGCACCCGGTCGGCCCACCCGGGACCGGATTCAACGTGCTGAGCGCCCATGCGCGTGATGACATCGTGCTTCCCTGCCGAACCCACTCCCCACACTGTGAGCCCGGCGGCTTTGGCAAGGGACAGCGCCGACGAACCCACACCTCCGCCCGCACCGAGAACCAACAGCGGCTGTCCCGGTCGCAGGCGGAGCTGATTGAGGGCATCGTGCGCGGTTCCGAAGGCAACCGGAATGCTCGCCGCCCTTCCGGCGCTCAGCTCTTCAGGCACCGGGGTGGCCGAGGCGCCGGTCAGCACCGTCTGCTCTGCGAAAGTGCCGATGCCCGGTGCTGCCGAACCGAACACCCGCTGACCGACATCCAGGCCAGCAGGTGCGTTCGGACCCAGCGCTCGAATGGTCCCCGCGGCTTCCCGGCCCATGGCCATGGGGAAGCGCACCGGAAAAGACTTCTGCCGCTGCCCGGAACGAACCTTGATATCACCGGGATTGACGGTGGTCGCTTCAACGTCGATGAGGACGCCATCGCCCTCAGCCTGCGGTGCTGGAACATCGAGAAAACCGGCCACCTGCGGGCCGCCGTATTCGGTGAAGCCGAAGATTCGCATGAGAGCTCCTGTCGCGCGTCGTTGCCGGCAGCGGTCGTTCTTTAGACTACTGGAATGGCACACGAAGAAAGAGCGGACGACAAGCACGGCGATGTCTCCGGTGACGTTTCCGGCGACAGCTCAGAACACGCCGACAGCACTCGTGCCGACGGCGCTTCGGACGACGGCGCAGAGAACCCAAATCAGATCCCCTGGCCGTGGGGCGAGCGCACCCCCACCAAAGCCGACAAGGTGCTGTTGGGCTTCATCATCGGCCTGCCGCTGTTCTTCCTTGTGCTGTTTCCCTTCCGGCCCTTTCTCATTGCCAAAATGCCGGTGCTGTTGTCTGTCATCACGGGCGCAAAAACCGTCATTGCCGGGGCCGGTGCGTTCGCGAATGTTGAAGGCTACCCGCTGTCCT
This sequence comes from Brevibacterium sp. Marseille-P9724, assembly GCF_902500275.1. Taxonomy (NCBI): domain Bacteria; kingdom Bacillati; phylum Actinomycetota; class Actinomycetes; order Micrococcales; family Brevibacteriaceae; genus Brevibacterium; species Brevibacterium sp. Marseille-P9724. The sequence continues at coordinate 72,630 of NZ_LR722997.1, forward strand.
TGGCGATTCTGGCCGGTTTCATCGGTGCGGTGAAGTTCGACTGGCTGTGGTGGCTGGCAGGCCGCCACTGGGGTGAAAACGTGGTGCGCATGGTGGCCAACACCCCTTCGGCCTACCGGAAGGCAACCAGAATCCGCAATCTGCCGCAGTGGCTGCTGGTGACCCTCGTGGTGTTCGGCCGCTTCCCCGGTGTGCCCGGTTCCCTGGTGTGGCTGGTGGCCGGATGGTCTGGAATGCGGTTCCGCACGTTCATCAGCGCCAACATCGCGTGTGCCCTGCTGGTGTCCACGATCAGTGCCTGTTTGGGCTGGTTCATAGGCCAACCGGCGGTTGACCTGCTCAAACTCATTGACAAATACGCCATCTGGATCACATTTGCGCTGATCATCGGCACCGTCATCTGGACGTCGAAAAAAGAGCGCGATCGAGCGGCCCGCAAAAAGAACTCAGAGTCCTGATCTACACGCGCCGAGCGCGTCCCTTCGCGCTCGGTTCGCGCCCCGGCTAGGCGGGCTCACCCTCGCTGGGCGGGCTCACCCTCGCTGGGCGGGCTCACCCTCGCTGGGCAAGCGCAAACGGCAGAACCGCGGCCGCCCCGGCCTGCCGCAGAAGGCGCGCTGCAATGGTCATGGTCCAGCGCGAAGCGATTTCAAGGTCCGTCAGCAGAACGGTTCGCCCTGCCACTGCAGCCTCCAGCTGTGGACTGGCCCTGAGCGCATCCCACATGTTCTTGACCCGGTAGGCGCTGTTGACATCCGGGCTGCCGGGATCGTGAAGAAGCTCCAGTTGACCCAAGTACTCCATGCGGCCCACTGCTGCGAGCCCTTGGGCAAGCGACTGAGCCGAGTTCGGGCGGTGTGTGCTGGGAATGCCGACAACACAGTCGGGACGCACTGCCCAGTCCCAGTCGGCCAGCACCGAAACCGCAAGATCGCCAATGGGCTTTGGAATCTGCTCATCGTCAGCTGCCGGAGCCAGGAACTGCCGCAGCGTCTGCCCCGCCCCGAGGTCGGTCAGCCGGGCAATGACCCGGCCGGTTTCGGCTCTTTCGCCTTCTGGGATCTTGCCCTTGATGTCAATGCCCGCCTTTGGCATTCCGGTGGGCCACTGGGCGCGCGGCGCGACCGGCAGACCGACAGCGGACAGGAGCGACTGCGCGCTGTCGCGCAGACCCTGATCGATGTTCTCTGACCACCACGTGCCCGCACAGTTGTCACAGCGTCCGCACGGCTCGGCCGTGGTGTCGTCCAGCTGGCGGGCGAGGAACACCATGCGGCAGTCGTCCGTAGCCAAGTACTGTTCCATTGCCCGCGCTTCGCGTTCGCGGGCCGCGGCAACACCGGCGTAGCGCTCAGCATCGTATGTCCAGCCGACCCCGGTGGACACATAGCCGCCCTGCACCCGCTCAACAGCGCCGTCGGCCTGCAGTGTCTTCAGCAGCAGTTCCAGTGCCGAGCGCTTGATGTCGACAAGCGGCTCCAAAGCGGGCACGGACATGGGACCATCGTCTGAGGCAAGAACCTGCAGGACGCGCTCGGCTGCTTCAGGGTCCGGCATGGATGCGGTTGCGAAATAGTCCCAGATTGCGCGGTCTTCACGGCCGGGCAGCAGGAGGACATCTGCGTGCTCAACTGCGCGGCCTGCACGGCCGACCTGCTGGTAGTAGGCCACGGGCGATGCGGGAGCACCGAAGTGCACAACGAACCCCAGGTCCGGCTTGTCAAAGCCCATGCCGAGTGCGCTGGTGGCAACGAGTGCTTTGAGTTCGCTGTTCTTCAAAGCGTCTTCCAGCCGGGTGCGCTCTTCGGCATCCGTGCCGCCGGTGTAGGCCTCGACATTCCAGCCGGCCTGCTTCAGCGCCCGGGCGAGGTCTTCGGCCGCTGACACCGTGAGCGTGTAGACGATGCCGCTGCCGGGAAAGTCGCCCATGTGCTGACACAGCCACGCGATGCGGTCCTCAGCCGACCACACACCGGCAGCGCCCAGGCGCAGCGAATCGCGTGTGAGCGGACCGCGGACAACCACCGTGTCCTCGCCCAGCTGAGCTGCGACATCGGCAACCACCCTTTCGTTTGCGGTGGCGGTTGTTGCCAAGACGGGCACGGAGTCCGGAAGCGAGCGCACAAGCGCGCCGATCCGTCGGTAGTCCGGCCGGAAGTCGTGACCCCAGTCTGAAATGCAGTGGGCCTCATCGACGACGATCATGCCGACCCGCTTAAGAACCTCGCCGAGCACGTGATCCCGAAAGCGCGGGTTCGTCAGCCGTTCGGGAGATATAAACAGAACATCAACGCGATCCTGGCGCAGCGCATCGACGGCGTCATCCCATTCGGTGACATTGGACGAGTTGATGGTGACAGCACTGACACCCGCCCGGTGGGCCGCCTCAACCTGATCGCGCATGAGCGCCAGCAGAGGCGAAATGACGAGCGTCGGTCCTCCCCCGGCTTGCCGGATCAGTCGGGCGGACACAAAGTACACGGCGGACTTGCCCCACCCGGTGCGCTGGACGACAAGAGCCCGGCGCCGATCACGGACCAGAGTGTCGATCGCCTGCAGCTGTCCGTCGCGAAAAACCGCGTCTGGCCGCCCCGTCAGTTGGGCTAAGATCGACTGGGCGGAAGCATGCAGAGTGTTTTCGCGTGACATATTCGAAGTCTATGGGGGAGCACCGACACGGCGGCCTGACCAATCACCTTCAGCACCGCGCCGCCTGCCGCACTGCCTTCCCCGCAGGCAGCGCAAGGAGGGGCAGTGTCCGTCGAACTTATAGAAGAAGCGCTGCGATCACGCCCCAAGGGCGAAGCTGAACTGGCCGAACTCGCCCACGCGGCGCGCAATGTCAGCCCCGACGACCTCCAGTACCTCATCGAATCAATGCCGGCCAAACAGGCCGCCGTGCTCTACCGGGTGCTGGACAAAGACACTGCCCTGGGCATCTTCGAAGACCTTCCACCGGCATACCAGGCTGATCTGATCAGCGGACTGCGCTCAACCGACGTCGCGGAACTCATCGAAGAGCTCGACCCGGACGACCGCGCGCTCGTGTTCGACGAACTGCCGGCCGCAGTTGCCGACCGGCTCATGGCCGGCCTGAGCCCTTCCGAACGCCACATGACCGCCTCGGTCCTGGGCTACCCGCCCGAAGCAATCGGCCGCTACATGTCGCCGGAGGTCATCGGCATCAATCAGGACTTCACGGTGGGCGAAGCCATGGCCTACGTCCGCCGCAGGATTGACGACCCCGAAACCATCTACCTGCTGCCGGTTGTCGATTCCAGCCGCAAACTCACGGGAGTCATCGGCCTTCGCCGACTGCTGAGCGAAGACGATTCGGTTGTCATCCGCGACATTGCCAACCAGCCGGTGAGCGCCAGCGCAATCGACGACCGCGAAGAGACCGCGCGCCGCTTCTTAAGCGACAAGCTCATTGCAATGCCGATTGTCGACCGCGAACAGCGCCTGGTGGGAATCCTGACGATTGACGACGTCATCGACATCGTCGAAGAAGAAGACACCGAAGACACCGCCCGCTCGGGTGGTTCAGAGCCCCTGGCGCAGTCCTATCTGTCGGCGTCGATCTTCAGCATCTTCCGCTCCCGCGTTGTGTGGCTGACGATGCTTGCGGTGTCAGCTGTCCTGACAGTGCAGGTGCTCAATGTGTTCGAAGACCGGCTGGCACAGCTGACAGCACTGGCGCTGTTCATTCCGCTGCTGACCGGCACCGGCGGAAACACCGGCAACCAGGCGGCCACTACAGTTACCCGCGCCCTGGCAATGGGCGAAGTTCGTGTGCGCGACATGCCCAAGATCATCTGGCGCGAAGCCCGCGTGGGCTTCACTCTGGGGCTTACCTTGGGTGTTCTGGGCTTCCTGGCGGCGTCACTGGCCTTCGATGTGGGGATCGGCACCGTCATAGGTCTTACGCTTCTGTCGATCTGCACAATGGCCGCAACAATCGGCGGGGTCATGCCGCTTGTCGCCAAGAAGGTCGGTGCCGACCCGGCGGTGTTCTCCAACCCGTTCATCTCCACGTTTGCCGACGCAACGGGCCTCATCATCTACTTTTCGATCGCCACGGCAATTCTGCTCAGCTGAAGCGGTTGAACCGGCGAGCCCACAGCTCGTGCGCTATTGATACGTGCACAAGCGGCCCTGTATCCTATGGGTAGAAAACACCACGATATTAGAGGTGTTTATCTGGAGGAGCGGGTTAGCACTCGCCCGGATGCTCGGCGGCGCACAACGCCGCACTCCTTAAGTGGATCGACTCCGGGGAGTGCTAACCCGCTCCTCACTTAATCTTGGGGCAATCGGGACAAGGGAACCACTCGGGTGAGATCACCTTGTAATTCGGCATTGCCATAAGTCCGAGGGGAACGGCACAGTAGTTGCTGGCGTTTGTGCAGTTTTCCGTGCCGCGTACACGCGGCCAGACCGTGCGGAGGTAGCGTCCTTCCACGTGCCCGTACCGCCCAGGGCGCAGAGCCTCATTCAAGCAGCCTGCAAAGAGATCGGCAACATCGGACTCGCGGTACTTCGTTGCAGCCACCCACTGGAGGGAGTCAAGCAGCTCCATCGGGAGGCTTTTCTGAGTCGGCAAAGTCGTTTCAAGGTAGGGCCGACTGACGGCATCGTGGTCAAAGCCTTTGACGTGTGAAAAGCGGATCGTCAAATCACCCTTCTTGGCGCCGGAGTTCCGGGCCGCCCAGAGAATGTTCTTCAACATTTTTCCGGCAACATAGTTATAAAGCGCGCCACGTTCCGTGGTGTAAGTACCCTCAGTCACGGCGGCCTTATCGGTGTAGACGTAGATGGCCTGCACCTTGTCCAACATGCTGAGATGGTCGGCAACATGGAGGCGCCGGTCGTGATCTCGCACGTACTCCTTCCACGAAAACGGCTTGTCGTGGGGAACTTTGAATTCGCCCTTAAGGTCTGTGATCAATTGGCGAACATCGCCAGCTGCGCTGGCAGGAAAAACAATAGCGGCCATCCCGAAGTGCGGGCTTGCTTTGGGGCTCACGCTCAAGTCACCAAGGCCACCAGTCTCGTCAACGTAGGCGAAGTATTTCTCAGGCATCACAGTCCTCTATTCGTCGTCGACGAGGGCTGCCGCCATGCTGTTGAGCAAGTCGACCGAGCGGGTCAGCGCAGCGACGTCATCGGCCGTGAGGTCATCGACCGCCGAACCCATTTTCTTCACCGCCGCGGTGCGCTCAGACACGAGCCACTGTCGGCCCTTGTCGGTGATTTCCAGAAGGGAAGCGCGCGCATCATCGGGGTCTGGTCGGCGTGTAATGAAACCGTCCGCGGTCAGGCGCGCCGCGATTTTCGTGGCCGCAGGCTGCGAACATCCGTACAGCTGCCCCAGCAGCCCGACCGTGGTGCGTTCACTTTGGTCGATGACCGCCAGCGCACGCCACGCTGACCAGCCTTCGTCACCGTGAGTGCCCCGGCGAACAGCGCGGGTGAACCTCCCGGCCGCGGCAACAAGATCAGTGACAAGGCGCTCATTTTCCATACCTCATTTATATAACTTGGCTATGCACGCCGCAAAGACGAGCGCACCCCCGACCCCGTGTCGCACATGTCACAGCAAGGAGCTACTATGTGCTTCAGATGTTCCGGGGACGGTGAAATTCCGTACCGGCGGTGACAGTCCGCGACCCGGCTGCTCCACGGCACACGCCGTGCGAACACCCGGCCGACTCGGTGCAATTCCGAGACCGACAGTAAGAGTCTGGATGGGAGGAACACGGTCTGCTCGCGCAGGCACTGTTGGTGTACCCGGCATGTCTTTGCGAACCCACAGCGCCGCTGTGGACTCCCATCTCCCGGCTGTACCGGGAGGTTCTTATGGAAGTCCAGGCGGCTTTTCTTCTGCCTGAGAGCACCGGCCTGACTCACGAGCAGGCCATGCGGGCTGCCCTCGATCACGCCGCATACGGTTCGCGAGGTGCCACTCCCCTGGTCGGCGCTGTTCTGCTGCCGCTGCACTCCGGTCCGGTCGTGGGATTTCACGCCGGGGCAGGAACCGCGCACGCTGAGGCTGCCGCTCTCGACTTCGCCCGGGCCCACGGTATTGACACGGTCGGGGCGACGATGGTCGTGACCTTGGAGCCGTGTTCGCACACCGGCCGGACCGGCCCGTGCACCCAGCGGATCATCGACGCCGGGATCACCCACGCGGTCATCGCCACAGCCGATCCGAACCCGACAGCCCGCGGCGGCGCGGATGTTCTGCGCGCGGCAGGCATTGCTGTGACGACCGGAGTGCTGGCCGCTGAAAGCCAGGCGCTCAATGCGCGCTGGCTGCGTGCAGTGCACGAAAACAGGCCGTTCATCACGTGCAAGATCGCCCAGAGCCTCGACGGGTGTTCTGCCGCGGCCGATGGCACAAGCCAGTGGATCACGGGGGAACAAGCCCGCGCTCACGCGCACGGGATTCGCGCCCGCGTCGATGCGATTGCCGTGGGCACCGGCACCGCGCTTGCCGACAACCCGCGTCTGAGCGCCCGCCCCGACACCACCGCGGTCACTTCCCAGCCGATCCCGGTGGTCATCGGCCGCCGTCCCCTGCCGCCGGAAAGCCACCTGGCGAACAACCCGCGGACCATCACCGCCGAAACAATTGACGAAGCGCTGACTCGACTGAAGGCCGCCGGTGTTGAACACCTGCTTGTCGAAGGCGGCCCCCGGTTGGTCAGCAGCTTCATAGGCCGCGATCTGGCCGACGAGCTCCTGATCTACCAAGCGCCCGTGCTTTTAGGTGAGGGCTTACCCAGCACGGCCGGACTGAATGTCACCACCTTGCGTGAAGCGCACGGCTTCACCCTCGATGGCGCCGGAGCAGCGCACCCCACGGCCCACCCCAACCCACAGGTTCTCGGCGCGGATGTTCTGCTGCGCCTGGTCCCGGATGAGAAAGGACACCATGTTCACCGGAATCATTGAGCACGTCGGAACCGTCGTCTCACTTGAACAGGCTGACGACAGCGCCTATCTGACCCTGGAAGCCGGGCCGCTCGTGGCCGATCTCCCGCCGGGCGGTTCGCTCGCGGTCAACGGAGTGTGCCTCACCTCGGCACCCCCGGCTGCCGCACAGGCAGAAGAAAAGGACGAGGCGCCAGCCGGGCCCCAGCCCGAAGGCACCTTCCGTGCCCTGCTCATGGGCGAAACGCTGCGCCGCTCATCTCTTGGGGCCCTGCAGCCGGGCGATCCGGTGAACCTCGAACGGTGCATGCCTGCGGGTGGTCGCTTTGACGGACACATTGTCCAAGGGCATGTGGACGGCGTGGGGCACGTGGCTTCCGTCGAAGACAACGGCCTGTGGCGCACAGTGCGCGTGAACATTCCCGCAGACCTTGCCCCCTACACCGTGGAGAAGGGCTCCATCAGCCTGTCCGGCACCAGCCTCACCCTGACCGCGGTCAGCCCCTCAGATGCCGATGAACACTGGGTGGAAGTCGGGCTGATCGAAGCAACCCTTGAACGCACAATCTTCGGCCAGGTCAAACCCGGTCATCCCATCAACATCGAAGCCGACATTCTTGCGAAATACGCCGAACGCCGCGCCGAATTCACAGCCCTCACACCCCGAAAGGACCAGCCATGACCACCAGCTTGGCCTCTATTGAAGACGCGATACAGCAGATTGCGGCAGGCCGTCCGATTGTCGTGGTCGACGACGAAGACCGTGAAAACGAAGGCGACCTCATCATGGCCGCAGACGCCGTGACGGCCGAATGGATGGGCTTCATCATCCGGTACTCATCGGGTGTTGTGTGCGCACCCATTCCCGCCCAAACCGCCCAGCGGCTGGCGCTGCCACCCATGACGGCTGACAACGAAGACCCCAAGGGCACCGCCTACACCGTGAGCGTTGACGCCAAAGCAGGCGTGACAACCGGCATCAGTGCAGCTGATCGCAGCCTCACCGCGCGCCTCCTGGCAGACCCCGATACCCGCACGGAAGACCTCACCCGGCCCGGCCACCTGTTCCCGCTCATCGCACAGGATGACGGTGTGCTCGCCCGGGAGGGCCACACCGAAGCAGGCCTCGACTTCGCCCGCCTGGCAGGCCGCAGCCCAGCGGCGGTCATCGCCGAAATCGTCCACGACGACGGCTCCATGATGCGCTTTGCGGCACTTGCCGAGTTCGCTCGCGAACACGGCCTGGCAATGGTCACGATCGCCGACCTCATTGCCTACCGCAAGGCCAATCCGGACGCCCCAATGACCCCAGTGCCCACCACCTCGGGCAAAAACCAGTCAACAGGCCCCACCGCAGCCCAGTCGGCAGCCGCAGGCGGAAACACAGCCGGGCGGCGCCTCGTACGCGGAGAGACGGTTCCCCTGCCCACCGACTTCGGGACACTCACGGCAACCGCGTACACCTTCGACGGAACTGACCACCTGGTGCTCAGCGGCCCGCCGAACGCCGATTCCACACCGCTCGTGCGGATCCATTCAGAGTGCCTTACAGGCGATGTCTTCGGTTCACACCGCTGCGACTGCGGCGAACAGCTGGCCCAGGCGCTGCGCACCATCGCGACAGTCGGCGGGCACGTGATCTACGTGCGCGGACACGAAGGCCGCGGCATTGGGCTGGCCGCCAAAATCGCCGCCTATTCCCTGCAGGACACCGGCGTGGACACCGTGGACGCCAACACGCGCCTGGGCTTTGCCGCTGATGCGCGCAAGTACGACGCCGTCGCAGCGATTCTCGCCGACATGGGGCTGCACTCGGTGCGGCTCATGACCAACAATCCGACCAAAATCACCGCGCTGCAGCACATGGACATTGACGTGACCCGCGTGGATGCCGAAGTCGCCCCGCGGCCGGAGAACATCGCCTACCTGGCAACCAAGCGCGACAGGATGTCGCACCTTCTGGAAAGGACACTCTGATGGCAGGACACGGAGCACCCGAAATCTCACCCCGCACGGCAGTTCAGGCGGGCCCGCTGAGCATGGCGATCATCGCCTCGCGCTGGCATGACCAGGTGATGGGCGGTCTTGTGGCCGGTGCCCAGCGCGCCGCAGCAGAAGCCGGCATCGATGCGCCCGTGCACTGGGTGCCGGGCTCGTTTGAGCTGCCTATCGCCGCCCAGGCGGCGGCGAAACAGTATGACTGCGTTGTCGCTCTCGGGGTTGTCATTCGCGGCGGCACCCCGCACTTCGACTACGTGTGCACTGCCGCCACCGACGGTTTGGGGCGCGTGGCACTCGATTCCAGTACGCCCGTGGGCTTCGGCCTGCTCACGTGCGACACGGAAGAGCAGGCCCTCGACCGAGCCGGGCTGGAAGGCTCGAAAGAAGACAAGGGGTACGAGGCGGCAACCGCGGCTTTGGCAACCGCCGATGTCCTGCGCCGACTGCGCTGATCTCTCAGCTTAAGTGCCGAACTGCCCGATGCAGGGGTCTGCGAAGTGCGTCGTCCCCGCACGCGCCTGGGCGACGCGCTTCCCACACGCCGAAATTCCGCCGGACTGGGCCGCTATCCTTAGCAGGACTGGAGTGGCCCGACCGGATAGGGAGTAGAAGTGACCGTTGCCGAGATTGAACGCATCCTCCGCGAAGTGACAAATGCCGGAGGCAAGTTCAACGCCGTCACCGAAATGCTGCCGGAACTCGCCCGCGAGTGCGCACTCGAAGCGACCGAACGAGCAGAAGCGGGACTGCCGCCGCGCGCCCTCGAAGGCCAGGCTTTCGCCGTCAAGGACGTCGTGTTCATTGCCGGCTGCCCCACGTCGATGGGTTCGCGCGTCAAGGTGGCCGACCACCCCGATGCGACGACAGGCACCGCCGAAGTCATCGAACGGCTCATGGCGGCAGGCGCCATCCCTGTTGCCAAGACCAACTGCCAGGAATTCTCCCACGGCATCTTCGGCGAACACTCCGCTTTCGGCACGGTCATGAACCCAGCCGGACTTCAGCTGTGCAGCGGGGGTTCGTCTTCGGGATCGGCCGCACTTGTGGCCGCCGGAGCGGTTCCCTTCGCCGTCGGCTCTGACACCGCCGGATCGGTGCGCGTTCCCGCCGGCTGCCAGGGGGTTGTCGGCTTCAAACCCACCCTCGGAGCAATCAGCACAGACGGCGTGTTCCCCCTGGCCCCGTCATTTGACACTCTCGGATTCTTCGCCCGCACCGTCGCAGAGGCAACCCGAGTGTTCTCAGCTGTCGTGGACTTCTCAGCCGGTGCTCCGTCATCGGTCACCGTCGGCACTTTCGAACTGAACAGGCCGCACTGGATTGAGGACGGCGCGGACTACCTCGACTCGACAGAAGAGGTTGATCTCGGGCCGTTCATCGATGTGTCGAGTCCCCTGTATGACACGGTCCGCAAATACGAGTCCTACCGGATTCTGGGCCCGCTGGCCGAGGACCAGCCGGGCGCCTTCACCCCCGGTGTGCTCGACCGGGTGCAGCAGTCGGCGGATGTGTCTGAATCCCAGTACCAGAAGGCACTGGCCGATGTGGACATTCTGCGTGAGCGGGCCCTGTCCGCATTTGAGCACGTGGACATCATCGTGTCGCCCGCACTGGACGGCGGAACGGTCCCGTGGGGAAGCATCGGACCGGACGCCCGCCCGGCCTTTGTCCGCTACTCCCAGCTGTTCAACGTGCTCGGCTGGCCGGCCATCACCATCCCCACCGGTCGCAGGTACCCCAACGGAGCCCCCGCTTGCCTGCACTTGGCAGGAAAGCCCGGCGAGGACGCCACTGTGTTGGCTGTCGCCGCTGAGCTCGAACGCCGACTGCAGGCGGACGCCGACTGAATGACTCTGCCCTTTTCCCGGGGCAGGAGTCTCGACCTGCTGCCGCCCACCCAGCGCTACACCCGGACTGCCTACCGTGCGGCCGGGGCGGTCATCCGCTCCTATTCGACCTCGTTTTCCTTTGCCGCGTCACTCCTGCCCAGACGCATGGAACGCAGCATTGCCAGCCTCTACGCGGTGGTGCGCATTGCCGACGAGATCGTCGACGGCGCCTACCCCGCAGGCCCTGCCGCGCAGGCGGAAGCCCTCGATGATTTCCGACAGCGCATAGCCGAAGCGTGCCGAACGGGGTTCTCCCCTGACCTCATTGCGCACGCTTTCGCAGACACCGCCCGGCGCACGGGAATAGGGCCGAAACTGTGGAACCCGTTCTTTTCGTCTATGTACCGCGACATCCGACCGGAACACCATTCGCCGGGTTCGCTGGAGTCCTATATTCACGGTTCGGCTGAAGTAATCGGGCTGATGTGCCTGGCAATCTTCATGGAAGACGAAAACCCGACCGCAGAAGAGCAGAGAATCCTGGAAAACGGCGCACGCGGTTTGGGGGCGGCATTCCAGCGCGTGAACTTTCTGCGCGACCTCGGCGCCGACACGTCTGAACTCGGCAGGACCTATCTGCTGGGCAGCACGGGCACGTTCACGGAAGAAGAGAAATCCCGCCAGCTGAACATCGTCCAGACCGATTTCGCCGCCGCCCGTCAGGCGATGCCGCTGCTGCCGTGGCGTGTCCGCACCGCTGTCGGCACAGCACTGGGCATCTTCGAAGAGCTCGCTGAGCGAATAGCCGCCACACCGGCCAGCGAACTCCAGCAGACGCGACTGCGGATTCCCGCACCGCGCAAAGCTGTTTTCGCAGCCCGTGCCGCCACTGCCCGCAGCCGCACCTGCGTGGACACCCCGGAGGGCTGATGCGCTCACTCACCGTCATCGGCGGCGGCATTGCCGGTCTGGGCACAGCCGCATTGGCCGCCGCGCGGGGCTGGAAGGTGACTCTGCTGGAAGCCCGCAGCGAACTCGGCGGACGGGCCGGCATGCACACAGAAGCCGGTTTTGTCTTCGACACGGGGCCGTCCTGGTACCTCATGCCCGAGGTGTTCGACCGCTTCTTCCACCTGCTCGGCCAGGACAATCCGCTGCGGCTGCACGAACTCGATCCCGGCTTCCGGGTGTGGCCAGCGGGACTTCTGGACGACAGCGGCGGCGGGGGCGGAGGCGGCGCCTCGGCAGTTGATGTTCCCCGTGAAACCGAAGCCTTCCTCTCCCTGGTCAGTGCACGCGAGCCCGGTGCGGTCGAGCGGGTGCGCCGGTACCTGGAATCGGCCTCGGACACGTATCGCCTGGCGCTTGAGCACTTCCTCTACACGAACTTCACCGCGCGCGAGTGCAGCCGGTTTGCCCACCCTGACGTGCTCGCCCGGCTGCCCCAGCTGCCGCGGCTTTTCGGACAGTCCATGCAGCGGCGGATTGAGCAGACGGTCACCGACCCCGTGCTGCAGAAGATTCTGGGCTACCCCGCGGTGTTTCTGGGCACGGAGCCGAAAACTGCGCCGAGTATGTACCACCTGATGACGAACCTCGATGTTGTCGACGGTGTCCGCTACCCCCTGGGCGGAATGCACACGATCATCACCTCCATGGCCCAAGCCGCAGTGCGCCTGGGCGTGGACATCCGCACCGACTGCACCGTGACGGCTGTGCGCACGCACGGGCGGCGGGTTGTCGGCGTCACCGCCCGTCGGGATGGTTCGCCGACTGACGAGGCGAAGGCCGGTTCACGGGATGGCTCAGTGGGCGTGCGGGGCAGCTCCCAAGGTGGCGAAGGTTCTGTTGTCGACTTCGACAGTGACGCGGTTGCTGCGGCCTGCGATCTCGAAGCGTTCGAAGCCCTGCTGCCCACACGCCTGAGGACGCGGAGTCAAGCGTGGTGGGCTCGGCGCGACTACGGCATAGGCGCGGTCACACTGCTGCTCGGCATTGACCGTCCCCTACCACAGCTGCACCACCACAACCTGTTCTTCACTGCAGACTGGGACAGCAACTTCACGCAGATCTTCGGGGAAGACAAACGCCTGCCCCAGCCTGCCTCGGCCTATGTCTGCGCACCGTCGCGCACCGATGCGGCAGTGGCCCCCGCAGGTTGTGAAAACCTGTTTGTGCTGGTCCCTGCCCCGGCTGACCCGCAGCTGCGTGCCGGATCACCGCAGCTTGAACAGTATGCCGATCAGATCATCGAGTCTTTGGGCGCGAGCATCGGTGTTGATTTGGTCTCGCATCTGCAAGTGCGCCGGGCTTTTGGTCCCGGCGATATCGACCCGCGGCGCGGCTCAGCTCTCGGCCCGGCGAATGTGCTGTCGCAGTCGGCCATGTTCCGTTTCCCGCAGAAGGCCCGGGCTCGCGGCCTCGTGCACGCGGGCGCATATACGGCACCGGGCGTGGGGCTGCCCATGTGCCTCATCAGCGCTGAGAACGCCGTCAACCTGTTGGGACGCACATGAACTGGGCCTATGCGGCAGCACTTGGATTTTCACTGCTGGGCATGGCGATTCTCGATTTCCGCCACGGCCTGTTCTGGGGTGCCGCGCTGCGCAGCAAGTCAGCCCGCACGTGGGCCCGGACTGCCGCAGTGCACTTCGGGGTGTGGGCCGTGTTCCTGCTGTGGGATGTCCTCGGCATTGGGCTGGGCGTGTTCTTTCGCGGCGATTCGCCATATATGACGGGCATTGACGTGGCCCCGCACCTGCCGGTTGAAGAGCTGCTGTTCCTGTTCTTCCTGGTGTGGCTGACCATCAACGTGTTTGCCGGGACAGCCGCACTCGCTGAATGGCGAACCGGACGAGGTGCCGGGTCGGCAACCCGGCAAGGTGCCCGGCGTGGGGCAACCCGAGAAGCAGCGGGGCACCGAGCTGGCCGTGAGGCTGGTCAGCCATGACGTACACGCTGCTCAACGCCTGCTTCCTCATACCCGCAGCCCTCCTTGCCTGGAGTGCCCGCAAGCGCATTCCCACACGCCCGTGGCTGCTGACTGCCGCAGTGCTCATCGTTCTGACGATCATCTTCGACAACATCATGATCGGCGTTGGGCTGTTCTACTATTCGCCGGAAACATCGTCGGGCATCACTATTGGGCTCATGCCGATCGAAGACCTGTCTTACACCGTCTTCGCGGTGCTTGTCCTACCCGCACTCTGGACCCACCTGCTCCAGCCCCGTCCAACGCAAGCCGCAGAGTGCAGCAGCGGTGACAGGCGCCTCGGCAGTGGTGGTGCAGACCGCCTCGACGGTGGTGACAGGCAGTGCTGAAGCACCTGATCCTGTCATCCCGCCCACTCAGCTGGGTCAACACGGCGTACCCGTTCGGTGCGGCATATCTGCTGATGGGCGGCGGCCTGAGCCTCGACTTCTGGTTGGGGAGCCTGTTCTTTTTAGTGCCGTACAACCTGGCCATGTACGGGATCAACGACGTCTTCGACTACGAATCCGATATGCGCAACCCCCGCAAGGGCGGTGTCGAAGGCAGTGTGCTCGATCCCGCCCTGCACCGGCCGACCCTGCTGGCCGCAGTCATCAGCTGCCTGCCATTCGCACTGTATTTCCTGGTGAGTGCCCCGTGGGCAGCAAAAGCGACGCTGCTTTTCAGCCTGTTTGCGGTCGTGGCCTACTCAGCCAAGGGCCTGCGGTTCAAAGAGATTCCCGTACTGGACTCCGTGACCAGCTCACTGCACTTCTCCACACCGGCATGGTTCGCCGTGGCGCTGTTGGCTGGGGATGCTGGCGGTGATGCGGCGGGTGCTGACGTTGGGGTTTTGGGCTCCGGTGTGAGTGCAGCGGGAGCCTTGGGGCTCATCGCGTTCTTCCTGTGGGGCATGGCCAGCCAGGCATTCGGCGCGGTGCAGGACATCGGCCCTGACCGCGAAGCCGGCCTCAAGTCGATCGCCACGGCACTCGGCGCGCGCGGAACAGTGGCTGTGGCGGTGGGGTTGTACGCGGCGGCGGCCGTGCTCATGGGCCTCACTTCGTTCCCGCTGGACATCATGGCGGTCGTAGGGCTGGCCTATACCGCCAACACGGTGCGCTTTTTGAGCATTGACGATGCATCCGCCGAACGCACGCGCACCGGCTGGCAAGTGTTTTTGTGGCTGAACTACGCGGCGGGTTTTGTCCTGACCATGGTTCTGCTGGCTGACGCGCTGCTTTGAGGGTTTGCGCGGCGCACTGCCGGTCCCCTGCTGCGTGACGGTTGGTTCCACCGAGCACGTCGGTCGGCGTTCCGGTGAGCGCTTCGGGCCCTATTGTGGAGACATGAGGATCCACATTGCCGCCCTGGGCGGAACCATTGCGTCTGTTCCCGATTCATCCGGAGGGGTTGCTCCCAGCGTCTCCGGTGAAGACATCGCCCGCGCCGCCAACCTCAACACGATTGACCTAAGCGCGGTGCTTGGACACGCGAACCCACCAGCAGGGCAGGCGGGCGAAGAAGGAACAGCAGGTGCAGGCAGCCGGTCATCCAGTCTGCAGCTGACATACGAGCAGGTGGCGCAGGTCGGCTCGGGGTCCATCACCGTCGAACACCTGCTGGGTGTGGTGGAATCAGCCCGCACCGCAGCACGCGAAGGCGCCGTCGGCGTTGTGCTGACACAGGGAACTGACACGCTGGAAGAGACCGCGTTTGTCCTGTCCCGGATCAACGATTCGGGCATTCCGATCGTCGTCACCGGGGCTATGCGCAACCCGTCCCTGCCCGGCGCCGACGGCCCGGCCAATGTGCGCGCCGCCGTCATCACTGCACTGTCCCCGCAGGTGCGCGGCCTGCCGAGCGTGCTGGTGATGGCCGATGAAATTCACGACCCCGTATTTGTGCGCAAAAACCACACGAGCTTCACACACGCCTTTTCCTCCGGCCCCACAGCCGGGCCGCTGGGCTGGGTGAGCGAAGATTGCGTCGTTCTGCCCCATGTTCCTGCCGGGCTGACGGGAGCCCGTCCGGCTGGTGCTGTGGGTGCGGCCGGTGAGTCGAGTTCAGCCGAAGAGGCAGGGGTTTCCGGGGCGGCACCTCGTCCCCAGTATCCCGGGCTGACCAGCGCGCACACTGTCCCCCAGGTGGCGGTCATTGCCGTGGGGCTGGGCGATTCGCTCAGCATTCTCGACGCTGTTGCCGATGCCGGTTATGCCGGCTGTGTTCTTGCCGGTGTGGGCGGCGGGCACGTGCCGCAGTCAGCGCTGCCTGCGATTGAGCGGCTGGCTCAGCGGATGCCGGTTGTGTATGCATCCCGGACCGGATCGGGCTCTGCACTAGAAAGCACCTACGGCTACCCCGGTGGCGAAATCGGCCTGCAGAAGATGGGGCTCGTGCCCGCCGGTGTGCTCGATCCCTATAAGGCGCGACTCCAGCTGCGGCTTGCGCTTGCCGCTATTGGTGAGGCGAGCGCGGATGTTCGGGCTGGTGTGGAGGTAGCTTTCGCCCCCTTCCGGGCCGGATTCACGCGCTAATGCAGCGCACCAACAACGCCAGACTCCACCCAACCCGCACCAGACTCACGCGGTAATGCAGACTTGCGCGCAAATGCGGGCCTGGCCTGCGCCCACTCGCGGATCCGCTTCGTCTCGTCGCTGCGCCCGCGGGAGGCGCCTCGTCGGGCGCGGCCCTCGACGCGCCGTACATGCTCCGCCCATGCCGCGAACTCGTCGCGGAGCTTCTGCGCGTTCTTGTCGTTGAGATCGATCTCGTAGGTGACGTCGTCGAGGGCGAACTCGACCGTCGAGGTGGCTGCGGAGCCGTCGAGGTCGTCGGTCACGAAGTCCGGGTAGGTGGTGGTCTGGTCAGCAGTGCGTGTGCCGCACCGCGGCTGCTGCCGTCGGCCACACCGCCGAGATCTCGCCACTGTGGCCGACGGCCGCACCGGCGCGGCCGTCCGCCAGCACGAGCATCGTGTGGAAGTCCTGCTGGAGCTCGGTGGGGGTGGCCCTGCTGGCCTGCTTCCCCCGCGGCGTCCTGGGTGTACCGCTCCGCGAGCCCACTGCTGTAGGACCGTGCAGATGTCGGCCCGGGGGCCGTGTGACCGCACAGCACCAACTTGTCGCGCGTGGCGGCCCGGGCTGTCACACCAGACGGATAAACGGGTGTAATAACAGTGGCATGACGGTAGCTATGCCGGGGAAATAAACGGTACGATGGGGCGACACCTTCGGAAGGGAGGCACCCATGGTTTCCACGACATCCTCCGCCACCTCGGCAGATGCTCGAGCGACCCAGAACCAGGCCTACCGACGTGCAATCGCCCTCGACGTCCGTGAGATCACCCGGCGTCTGAACGCCTCGCTCGGAGGGACCCTGGTCTCGGCTCTCGCCGGCGCCTCGGACACGAAGTCCTCGCACAAGTGGGCGAAGTCCACCGGCCCCAACCCGCGCCCGGAGACCGTCAAGCGCCTCTACTTCGCCTACGAGCAGTGGCAGAAGGTCTCCGAGGCCGAAGGTGAGCACACCGCCCGGGTGTGGTTCATCGGAGCGAACCCCTGGCTGGGGTACGACACTCCGGTGAACGCGATCCGAGAGGGACGCCTCCCGGAGGTCGCGACGGCGGCGCAGGCCCTGGTCGACGACTCGTTCAGCGGCTGACCCGCGGCGAGGGCTGGTGGAGGGTCTGTCGCTCGGCTGTGTGCGGCCGGGTCGGAGGCCGGCGCTCTGGGCCTCCGGTCGGCCAGCCGCGCGGGCGATCTCCTGCCCCATCGTCTTCGCATCCTCGCCGGTCAGCACCCTGTACAGGCCGGAGAACCCTTCGGGTGTGGCGATGGCTGTCGCCCCCCTACGCCCCGGTTTCACACGGTAATGCAGACTTGCGCGCAAATGCGGCGCAACAACGCGTGACTCTGCATTAAAGCGTGATTCTGCGGTTGCAGGCGGACAAAACCAGCCCGACGGCGTCAGCACCCAGTGCGGTTTACAGCCGCGGGGCCGGCGGCAGGGTCCACGAGGGGTCGGGGTGGAAGCGCTTCCACGCATCGTCAAAAGCCCAGTGACCGGCACGCATCTGGTCAAGGGCCAAGCGCTTCTCCGCCTCGATCGCTGCGGCAATGCCCTCATCCCACTGACCGAAGCGGACGGCAGCTTCGAGTTCGTCGCGGTCTTTTTCCTCCACGCTCCCGTCAGGTCGCACCAGAATGTCGAGCACATGGTCCGCGGTGTACAGGGAGTCACCAGCAATTGTGTGCGGGTGCTCCAAGTTGATGTACCAACAGCGGAACTGCCCCGTTTCGGCCCAGAAAAGCCACACAGAAAACGGCATGCCCGTCGGCACAATGCGCAGCACGCCCGTACCGCGCCAGTGCCGCCGATAGCTGACACGGTCAGTGGATTGGGGCGAAAAGCGTTCGGCGTAGCCCAGTTCGTGCGGATTGACGTCCTCCCGGCCCGCAAAGCGGCTGTCGACCGTGGGCGTGTCCCCGGCAAGCCACACAACCAGGCCGCGCTCATTGTGCTGGACAACGCGCGCCGGCTGGATGACCTCACTGCCGTGGGCGGCGAAATCGTGCCGACGGAATCGCCAATTCAGAAGCGAACCGTGGGCAAAGAACGGCGCGTCGCCCACTCCCCGCCCTTCCGGGTGGGGTACGTCAAAGGGCCCCTGTGGGTCGAGCGGACCGGAATGTTCGCGAGCCCGAACAGAGTTGAGAATCTCAGCCACGCAGCTGCGCCCATTCCTCGACCACCCACGGGCTGAAGGCAAACGGCGCTTGGCGCAGCACGTCTGTCAGCGCATCGGGCTCAATCCATGCGAAGTCCATGACTTCGTCGGTCACCGGCAGGAGCTCACCGTCGATCTTGGCGGAGAACACGGGACAGATTTCGTTTTCGACAACTCCCGATGCGTCAATTGCCCGGTAGCGGAAGTCCGGCAGGATCTCGGTGATGTCAACAACCTTGGTGCCCAGTTCCTGTGCGGCGCGCCTTTCGATCGCGGCGGTGAATGACTCCCCCGGCGCGGGATGTCCGCAGAAGGAATTGGTCCACACGCCCGGCCACGTGGCCTTGCCCAGCGCCCGGCGGGTCATGAGCACCTGGCCCGCATCGTTGTGGAGAAAACAGGAAAAAGCCAGGTGAAGCGGGGTATCGGCCGTATGCACTGCCGCCTTGTCAGCCTCGCCGATGGGCTTGCCCGCCTCATCGAGAAGAACAACGTACTCCGTCATGGGGACCCTCCTTGCGGCTGGCTGACACTGTGACTGGCGGGGTGTTCTCACCCTAGCCGCTGCCGCCGAAACAAACTCCCAGCCAACCGTGCAGCACAGCTGCTGTGCCGAACTGATCCGGGCAGGTACCTCGGGATCTTCCGGCGCGACACGGCCTCAGCCTTGCATTGCCGGCAGCCGCACTTCCATTTCAGCCGACGCGACATCTTTCTCCCGCGGTCGGATGAACAGCCAATGCACGCCGTAGCAGACAGGAACCACGCCCAGGCCGATCACCAGTGACAGCCTCTGAGTGGGGTCTAGAGCCATACCAACGAACACTGCCAGATTCAGCAGCACCACGAGGATCGGCACAGCCGGGAATAGGGGCACCCTGTAGGGAAGCTGCTTGACGTCCCCACCGGACTTCACGAACTTGGTGCGGAAAGCGTATTGGGTCAGTGCGATCGTGATCCACGACAGCGCACCGCCTATGCCGGAGACCGACATGAGGAAGACAAAAAGCGTGTCTTCTGCAACGAAGCTCGACAGAAGCGACAGCAGGCCGAAGGCCATCGTGAAGATCAGACCGCCGTAGGGCGAACCGTTCTTGAGTGTGCGGGTGAAGAACTTCGGCGCATGTCCATCGTGGCCGAGCGACCACATGATGCGCGAACACATGTACAGCCCCGTATTGCCCACCGACAGGATGGACACCAGCACCACGAAGTTCATAATGTCCGCAGCAAAGGGGATGCCGATGGCTTCGAACACCGTGACGAACGGGCTTTCCGACAGTCCCGCCTGGCGCCAGGGAATGAGAGCTATGAGAATGACGACAGCGCCCAGGTACAAGAACACCAGGCGGAACACGATCGTCCGCACTGCCCTGGGCACAGCCTTGGCCGGGTTTTCCGCCTCGCCTGCGGCAACTCCCATGACCTCCGAGCCCATGAACGTGTAGATCACCGTCATCATGGCGGCAAGAACCGCGCCGATCCCCGTGGGGAAGAAGCCGCCGTCAGCATAGAAGTTGTCCCAGCGCGGCTCGGTCTGGCCGTCCATGCCCACCACCCCGAAAAGCACCAGTCCGCCGACGACGATGAACGCGGCGACAGCAGCGACCTTGACGAAAGCCAAACCGGATTCGACTTCTGCAAAGCCGCGAACGCTGAACAAGTTGATGACGAACAGGACCACAATGAAGACACCGGACCACACCGCCGTGGGAACGTCAGGGAACCAGAACTTCATGACAATACCGGCGGCTAAGAACTCCAGGCCGATGAAGCTTGCCCACGACAGCCAGTAGATCCAGCCGATTGTGAACCCCGTCCCGGGCCCCAGGAGCTTTGTTGCATGGGCTTGGAACGACCCGGAGGCCGGCATCACGGACGAAGTTTCGCCCAGGCACGACATGGTCAGCCACAGGAGAAAACCTCCGACGACATACGCCGCGATCGTCCCTCCGGGACCAGCCCGACTGATGACGTCGCCCGTGCCCAGGAACAGGCCCGTGCCGATGACCCCAGCAAGCGCAATCATGAACATGTGGCGACTCTTGATGCTTCTTTTGAGCGCCTGCCGCTTATGCCCGCGCGCACCCTTGGGAATCGGCTCTTCCTCACGAGCGCTGCTGAGACGGTTTTTGTCATGACGCGACATTGCTGGGGCCTCCGGTTAGTGGGCTATTAACTATTCGCCCACCAGAGGAGATAGTCAAGTGGCCACATACCAGGCTCGTCGTCTTCTAGCCCGTCTTCATAGAAGCCTTCATCAAGGGCCTCACTCTCGACATCGTCTAAGGACTCGTCTTCTTCGTCTGAGTACTCGTCCCCTTCATCGGCGTACTCGTCTTCTTCGTCTGAGGACTCGTCCTCTTCTTCGACCTCCGAATACCCGAGTTCAATATCCCCCGCACCGGCGTTGAGATTCAGCGGAATGTCCTTGCCGACTTCTTTCATGTCAGCGACTCGCCTGGCTTCGATTTCGATCTTGTCGTCTTCCAGGTTGGCCTTTCCGTCGTCGACGATGGCGTAGCCGCGTCCGTCCTTTACATTCTTCGGATCCGGCACTTCCAGGTCGGCGGATCCGGCTGCAACGCTGAGGTCGACACCGTCGGCAGGCTGGATATTCGGGTCCAGCGACAGGTCAGCTGATCCCGCGGTGACGTTGACTGACATCTTCTTGCGCACTTCGACGGGCAGCGATCTGACCTCACCACCGCGGACTTCCCAGCTGGTCTCATCGAAGGTTCCCCGGATGTCGGCTTTTCCGCCCTTGACGTCGAGTGCCAGCTTCTCGGCTTCGCCACTGACGTCCACGGCACCGCCGGTCATTGAGGCGGCGATGTCTTTGTAGTTGCCGAAAACCTGAAGTACGCCGCCGCTGACCTTCACGTCGACGTTGAGGTTTTGTGCCACTGCTTCCGGCAGACCGATGGTCACGTCAACACCCTGGCTGTCCTGAGATTTGACGTCCAGAACCGCTGTCGAACCGTTCGTCTGCACCATGACGGGCGCTTTGCCTTCACCGTCGCCCTTGTGCTGGCGATAGCTCGCGTCAAACCATCCGGTGGCCTGTGCATCCGGTGGCACGTCACGGTCGCCGAACTGCGCCGAATCCACGAGCGTCACAGTTGCGCGGCCCGTTCTGACTTCGAGCTTGTCGATGCCTTCGGGAATCGCACCGTTCTGGGTTTCGACCGCGTATTTGGCTGAAACCACCATCGCCGCTGCGACTGCGCCGAGCGGCACGACCAGGGAAAGAACCGCCGCTATGACGACCCCGGTCTTCCACACGGTGCCCGATGCGGACCGCGGGGGCTTGTTCTCCTCCGGCTGCTGCCCCGGTTGCGGGGTGGACTGCTGCCCCGACTCCGGATTGGGCTCCGGCGTGGGCTGATTGTTGTCACGAGGTGTGGGCATGATCTGGGTATTCATGTCAGGCTCCCAAAAACTTCAGAACCGCAAGAATGCGGCGGTTGTCGTCGGCGTCGGCGGACAGGCCGAGTTTGGTGAACACCGACGAAATGTGCTTTTCAACTGCACCGGCGCTCAAGAACAGCGCGGATGCGATGGCAGAGTTCGATTTGCCTTCGGCCATGAGTGCCAGCACTTCGCGTTCACGGGCGGAGAGCTGCTCAATTCCGGTGTCCCGGCGGGAGCGCACCATAATCTGGCTGACGACTTCCGGGTCGAGGACAGTGCCTCCGGAGGCGACCTTGTCGACCGCTTCGAGGAAATCGCTGACATCTGCCACACGGTCTTTCAGCAGGTAGCCGAAACCTCCGCTGTTATTTGCAATGAGGTCAGATGCGTAGCGCTCTTCGACGTACTGGGACAGGACAAGGACTCCAACGTCAGGGTTCTGCGCGCGGATGAGCACAGCCGCCCGGATGCCCTCGTCCGTGAACGTCGGCGGCATTCGCACGTCGATGACGGCCAAGTCTGGTTTGTGGGCGCTGATTGCTCCCAGCAGATTTGCGGCATCACCCGTTGTGTGGACGATGGTGTGGCCCGCATCTGAGAGCAGACGAACCAGTCCTTCCCGCAGGAGAACGGAGTCTTCGGCGATCACAATGCGCATGGCACCTCCACTTTCAGTTCGGTTGGTCCGCCATTGGGCGATGAGAATTCCCAGGTGCCCCGCACGGCCCGCACCCGGTCCTGCAGTCCCGCAAGACCGGAGTTTCCGTGGATCGGGAGGTGGGCTCCGCCTCGTCCGTTGTCAGAAACCTCGATCTGCAGTCGGGAAGCGTCGGCACTCATGCCGACCTTCACCTGTGCGCGGCTGGCCTGAGCGTGCTTGTTGATGTTGGTGAGGGCTTCGGCCACAACGAAGTAGGCAACGGATTCGATATCGCGGTCGATGCGCCCGGAAAGATTCACGGTGAGGTCAACCGGGACGACCGACTGGGCGGCAAGACCGGACAGGGCAGCGTCGAGGCCGCGGTCGCCCAGCACTGCAGGCTGCAGTCCGCGCACCAGGCGACGCAGTTCGGCAACCGCCTGCTTGGAGTCTTCGTGCGCTTCGGTGATGAGGGCGCGGGCACCCTCGGGGTCGGTCTCGAGTTTCGTCTTCGCCATGCCGATCTTCATCGACTGGGCAACCAGCATGGGCTGCACGCCGTCGTGGAGATCACGCTCCAGGCGGGCGCGTTCGGTTTCCGCAGCGCCGACCGCTCCCTGGCGAGCGTCGTCGAGGGCCGTCACTTCTTTTGTCAGGGCATCAGCTTTCGGCGGCGCCAACAGCAGTTTGTCGATTGCGCGGTCCAGAATCGCCGAGTACCACAGGATCGCCACGGTGAAGACCACCAGAACTACCGCGAGGACAAACCGCATCGGTGCGCTTCCAAGACCCACTTCGAAGCGCTCGCCGATTGCCTCTGACACAGTGTTGTTGACGAACACCATGGAAACCGCAAGCGCGAGGAAAGTCAGTGCTCCCAGAAGCGCACCCGCGAAGGACTTGAGGAAATGGTGGCCTGTTCCACGCCAGAATACGGGCGATATCAGGCACCGGCCCAACCATTTGAGCCACTCGGTGAATCCGGGCTGACGCCGCGGCATCTGCGGTTTCGGATAGCCCAGGCGGTAGATCGATTCAGCACGGTGACGATCAGCAATGTTGACGCCCCACTGAAAGAAGAACCACGCCAGCAGTATGACCAGGCCGGAACCGGCAGCCGGCAGTGCCGAAATGCCGCTGAAGAACAAGAAGATTGACAGGCAGGAGATCGTCCACCAGACAAAACCGGAGGCCAGCAGGTTTGCTGTGCCTATGATCCCCGGATGTCCGGCTGGTTTGATCCAGCTGCCGTTCTGTGTTTGTGATTTCATGCTTCAATCCTCGCGGGCGGCCAACCCGATTCCCATGATGGAAGCCAGAGGAACACTGAGGGTTTTCCCTACTTGTCGCTTTACAGTAAACCGCATGAATCAGCAATCCCCGGTGCGCTCAAAGGCCCGCACGCAGATTCTCTTCTTCCTGGCGGCCAGCGCCGGCGTCACGATGTTCGCTCTCTACCACGTGTTCGAAGCACTGGGTTTCATAGCTCCACCGCCTCCGTTCGGTGACTCGATCGGCACAGTGGCATTCGGTGTTGACATCGCCCTGGGCGTTCTCGCGCTGGCGCTCCTGCCGTCAGCTATCCGCCACGACCCCATGGAAGTCGAATACGGCTACGTAGGCCCACCGTCAGCGCTGGTGGCCTCCCTGGTCATCCTGTCGGTCTGGATGGTGTCGCTGTTGGCCGCACCTGCCGGGGCCATTGTGCTCATCTCACTGTCAGCACGACTGTCGCTGAACTGGACAGCGCCGGCTGTGTGCGCCTCGCTCATGTCAGCCCTCGTCTACCAGCTGACCCACAGCCCCGCTCAGCCGGATATCTCCTGGACGACCGTCCTCGGGTCCTTTGTTCTCACTCTCATGCTCATCGCCATGGGCTCCGTACGCGGGCTCATTCTGCGCAGGCAGGCCCAGCGGGCAAAGCAGATGCGCCAGTCGCAGTCGGACCAGCCGACCCAACAGACCCAGCCCGGGTGAGCTCCAAGACCAGCCGGGGGCTTCTAGCCTGGTCACGTGGACAGCCTACGCCGCCGATAAGGGCGCAGTCTGCAAGGTAACGTAGCCCCCATGACTCACGCCACGTCCGAGTTCCCGACTCCGCACGCTGCGGCGGGTGCGGATCACGGTCCAATGATCCAGGTGCGTGATGCACACCTTCACAACCTGAAACACATCGACGTCGACCTGCCCCGGGATACCCTCGTGGCGGTCACCGGGGTGTCGGGTTCGGGCAAGTCCAGCCTGGCCTTCGGCACCATTCATGGGGAGGCGCAGCGTCGCTACTTGGAGTCTGTCTCCCCCTTCGCGCGACGTCTCATCGGCGGCGCGGTCAACCCGCGCGTCGGATCGGTCACAGGACTGCCGCCGACGGTGGCTCTGCAGCAGTCCACCACCCTGGGTGGGGCACGCTCCTCCGTGGGCACGATCTCGAATATCTCGAACAGTATTCGGCTGCTCTTTTCCCGCTCCGGCAGCTACCCGGCCGGCATGCGCGAGCGGCTGGAATACGGCAGGCTCGACTCCGACGCCTTCTCCCCCAACACCACCGCGGGGATGTGCCCCGAGTGCCAGGGAACCCGCACCGTGCACCGGCCGACGGAAGAGTCGATGGTGCCGGACCCCAGTCTGTCCATCTGGGACGGCGCGATCGCCGCGTGGCCGGGAGCGTGGCTGGGTAAGAACTTCCGGGACATTCTGGGCACCCTCGGCTACCCGCTCGGCGTCCCGTGGCGGGATATTCCGCAAGAGGACCGCAACTGGATCCTGTTCACGGACGAGCAGCCGGTGGTCACCGTCCACCCAGTGCGCGACGAAAACGCCATGCAAGGGTCGTATAAAGGCAAATGGCGCTCGGTTGCCGCCTACCTCACCGACTCCCTGGCGGAAACAGAGTCGGATAAGACCCGCCGCCGGGTGCTCTCCTTCATGCATTCATCGACATGCCCAACCTGCCAGGGCCGCGGGTTCCAACCGGATACCCTGCAGGTCACCTACGCCGGTTACCCCATCGACGAATTCAACGATTTGGCGTTGAAGGACGTGCTGGCTGTGCTGGAGGACCGCCTCCAGCACTTGGCAGGGATCGCGAAGCAGCAGTGGAACGAGCACGACGAGGCCGAAGAGCTGCTGTTGGATCAGGTGCTGCCCACGGTGCGCGCGGCGATCGAGCTGGGGTTGGGGCACCTGAGCCTCTCCCGCCCGGCACGGAGCTTGTCTGCGGGCGAGAACCAGCGTTTGCGGCTGGCTTCCCAGCTGAACTCGAACCTGTTCGGCACAGTCTATGTGCTGGATGAGCCTTCGGCCGGCCTGCACGTCGTGGAGCGGAAGGCAGTCTCCGAGCTGCTGCAGCGCTTCATCGCTTCCGGCAATTCGGTGCTTCTGGTGGAGCACGATATGTCCCTGGTGGCGGGATGCGATTGGATCGTGGATATCGGCCCTCGCGCCGGTGAGCGCGGCGGGGAGCTGGTGTTCTCCGGCCCTACCGAGCAGTTCCGCGCCAAAGCTGAGCAGCTGGGCTCGCCCACTGCTGCCGCTCTGAACGAGGACTTTCCCGAACTGACGGACACCCCGGCAGGCACCGGCGAATCCATCAGCCTGACCGGCGTGTACGCGCGCGCCTTCGACGGGGCCGACGTGGACTTCCCGCTGGGGACGCTCACCGCAGTCACGGGAGTATCCGGTTCCGGCAAATCCACCCTGGTCATCGGGGTGCTGGCCGATGTGGCGTCCCGCTCGGCCAGGCAGGTGATCGGCGCCGAAGAGACTTCGGACGAGGACCCGGATGCTGATTCCACGGCAGGTTCCGACGACTCCCGAGATTTCCGGGTGGACAGCCTGGCGGGGGTCGATAAGATCCGCCGGTTGGTTCACATCACTCAGAAGCCGATTGGGCGAACGGTGCGTTCGACCGTCGCGACCTACACGGGCCTGTTCGATCATGTCCGCAGGCTGTTTGCCAACACCCCGGAGGCCAAGCGGCGGGGCATGTCGGTGTCGGACTTTTCCTACAACACGAAAAAGGGCCGCTGCCCGGAGTGCGATGGCGCTGGCAGCATCGAGGTTGAGCTGGTGTTCCTGCCCGGCACGTACACCACCTGCCCGGCCTGCCACGGCAAGCGCTATAAACAGGAGATCCTTGAAGTGCAGTGGAACGGCCGCAGCATCGCGGATATCTTGGCGCTTACTGTGGACGAGGCGCTGGGAGTCTTCGCCGATGAGCCGAGGATTCTGCGCTCTGTCGAATTCCTGCACGCACTCGGCCTGGGCTATCTGCGCCTGGGACAGGGCTCCCCGGAGCTTTCGGGAGGGGAGGCGCAGCGCATCAAGCTGGCCTCCGAAATGCAGCGCGGCTCCGGACGCAAGCACAGCCTGTACCTCCTGGACGAGCCGACGACGGGACTGCATCCGGCGGATGTGGACCTGCTGCTCACCCAGCTGCGTCGTCTGGTCGACGACGGCGCGACGGTGGTCGTCATCGAGCACGACCTTCGGGTGGTCGCGCAGGCAGACCACGTCATCGACGTCGGTCCGGGAGCCGGAGACGAGGGCGGCCAGATCCTGGCCACCGGGACGCCTGCGGCGGTCGCTCAGCAGGGCACGCATCCGGATTCGCGCTCGGTGACGGCCCAGGTGTTAGCCGAACGAGCCGGCTTGATCTGAGCCGCACAATCCGGCTGGCGGGAGCGGATGTGCCCACGTGAAGGCGCGCCCACCAAAACAGACGAGGTGCCGCCCCCTTTCGCGCGGGGACGGCACCTCGACCGGTCGCAGCTGGGTTGGTCACACCAACCGCCTCAGCGCGCACCGATCATTTCGGCTGCATGCGGATGGCGCCGTCCAGGCGGATGGTGTCGCCGTTGAGCATGGGGTTGCGCACGATCGATTCGACCAGCTGCGCATATTCGGCGGGCTTGCCCAGGCGTGCCGGGTGCGGAACCATCTTGCCCAGTGAGTCCTGTGCTTCCTGCGGAAGGCCTGCCATCATCGGGGTTTCGAAGATGCCCGGTGCGATGGTGACCACGCGGATGAGCGATTCGGCGAGTTCGCGGGCCATCGGCAGGGTGACAGCAGCCACACCGCCCTTGGATGCCGAGTACGCAATCTGGCCGATCTGACCGTCAAAGGCCGCAACCGAAGCGGTGTTGATGATGACGCCGCGCTCTTCGCCGTCGGCTTCGCCCTTCTGCATTGCCGCAGCTGCCAGGCGTGCCACGTTGACGGTGCCGACCAGGTTGATGCCGACGACCTTCTTGAAGGCGTC
The DNA here is from genome assembly GCF_902500275.1 of Brevibacterium sp. Marseille-P9724. Classification (NCBI taxonomy): domain Bacteria; kingdom Bacillati; phylum Actinomycetota; class Actinomycetes; order Micrococcales; family Brevibacteriaceae; genus Brevibacterium; species Brevibacterium sp. Marseille-P9724. Next base: position 100,410 of record NZ_LR722997.1, read on the forward strand.
AAGTTCCAGCGGCCCACGGCGTGACACGAGCTTGCCGGGTGTTCCCACACCGGCGCAGTTGACGACGATCCGCAGGGGACCGAGTTCAACTGCCTTGTCGACAGCGGCCTGGACCTGCTCTTCGTTCTGCACGTCGGCCTTGACGAAGTGCGCGCGTTCGCCGAGTTCTTCTGCGGCCTTCGCACCGGCTTCTTCGTTGAGGTCGATCATGACGACATTGGCACCGGCCGCGAGCAGACGCTCGGTTGTCGCACGGCCAAGACCGGACACGCCGCCGGTGACGAGGGCGGATACTCCCTGAATTTCCATAGCAATCTCCTCACTGTGGTGTTGCACAGCTCACTTTAACCCGAAGCCGTGCCCCTTACGATCGCGGAGTCGGGCGGAAGCGCTCCAGCGGATCGGTGACCACTTCGATGACGGTCGGCGCGGTGACTTCGCCGAGTTCTTCCAGCACCCCGTTGAGCTCTTCCAGGGAGCTCACAGTGTGTCCGACCGCGCCCATTCCGCGGGCCATGGCGGCAAAGGACGGCCATTCGACGAACGAGGTTTCGCCCTTGGCACCGAAGTTCTCCAGCTTGTAGAACTCCGCGCCATAGCAGGAGTCATTGAGCACGACCACCACCAGCGGAAGACGATCGCGCACGGCCGTGGAGACCTCCATGAGCGAATGCATTGCCGCCCCGTCGCCCACCCACACGACCGTCGGGCATGAAGAGTCCGCGTAGGCCGCACCGAGTCCCAGCGGGATGGCCAGGCCGATCGCCCCGAAGTAGCCGCCGAAGTCCCACTTGCCTGGGTCGACCACGAAGTGCCGGACGATCGACGGGAAGTACATGCCGATGTCGGACACCTGGTTGACCTGCTTCTTGCCGTCATTGCTGACGGCGGTGCTGATCAGCCGGGCCGCATCACGCACATCAATGTGGTCTTCGCGCGAGGTGGAGCGGTAGTCATCGAGGGCCTCCCGCTGGGGGCGGTCCTCTAGTGCCGCAACGTACTTGGGTGCGGGCCGACCGTCGGCGTCCGGGTCGGCTTCCAGCAGGGTTGCGGCGAGCGCGTCAACAGCTGCCGCAGCATCGGCCTGGATGACAACGTCGGCTGGCCCGTATTTGCCGAGCGCCTCAGCGCAGATGTCTACCTGGATGACTTTTTTGCCTTCGAGCAGGTGGTAGTGGTCGGTCTGCCAGTTGTTCAGCGAGGCTCCGAAGGAGATGACGACATCGGCCTCCCCCATGTATTCGACGCCCACTTCGTTGGACAGTGTGCCGTGGATGCCGAGGTTCTCCGGTTCACCGCGGAAGAGGTCCTTGGCAATCAGCGAGGTCATGACGGGCGCACCGATCATGCGGGCAAAGCGCAGCACGCCATCCCGCGCACCCGCGGCAATGGCACCTCGACCTGCCAGGACCAGCGGGCGGCGGGCCGACATGAGGTAGCCCAGTGCCTCCTCGATCCGTTCGGGGTCCGGGCCGAGCACGGATAGGGGCTTACTCAGATCGGGCAGATCAGGCAGGTCAACCTCGTCGTTCATCTGCGCGTACGGGATGTTGACGATGACCGGCTGCTGACGAGCGCGGGCGCGCGCGACCGCCTTGTGGATTGTCTTCACAGCGTCCGCGCCGGTGTGGGAGCGCTCATAGGCAGCACCCGCGACTGCCGCAACGGCGGCGATGTCGATGCGCTGATAGTGCTCGTTGACATCCGGGGTGTCGCCGGTGAGCAGCACGAGCGGCGTGCGGGCGCGCACAGCTTCCGTCAACGCGGTCAAAGCGTTGGTGATCGCGGGGCCGAAGGTGACGGTTGCCATCCCGACTTCGCCGGAGAAGCGCGCATAGCCGTCAGCCGCGAGGACGACGGCATCTTCAATCGACATGCCGACGTAGCGGCCGTCGGTCTGTTCGATGAAATGACCCAGATACGCGAGGTTGGCGTCGCCCATAAGGCCGAACAGCGGTTTGCCAGAACGTTCGTGGGCAAGGAAGCGGCTGATCGCTTCGTAGTTCTTCACTGCGGACTCCTTTGTAACAGCGGCTGCGCATGGTGCACGGCTGCACTGTACCCCGGCAGCGCGCTTCTTGTATGCAGAACGATCGTTTGAACCTGCGATAGCCTGACTTTTATGGAACGTTCAGGGAAGCAGCTCAAGGGCCGCGACGCCATTCTGCGCGCCGCGCGAGAAACATTCGCGGCAAAGGGATTCGACGGTGCGTCCATCCGCGACATCGCGAACACGGCGGGGCTGAACCTCTCTGCGCTCTACTACTACTTCGATTCCAAACAGGCAGCTCTTTTCGAACTCATCCGCACCAGCTACCAAGAGTTCAACAGCGCTATCGACGAAGCCCTCAAGGCCGCCGAACCGGACCCCGTCTGCCGTGTTGCGGTGTTTGTGCGCGTTCTTGTGCGCTACCGAGCTGCAAACCTCGCAAGCTCCAGGCTTCTGCTTCTGGAAACAGAGCGCCTGTCAGAGAAATACCGCCCCGAAATAGACGAGCTGCGCGTGTTCACCCGCGGTCAGCTGTACGAACAGGTTCGCCTTGGCAAAGAGCAGGGCGTTTTCGACATCGACAACCCCGACCTCGCTGCCCGGTCCGTGCTTGCCATCAGCAATGTCCTCCCCCAGTGGTGGCGCCCGGACGGCCCGCTGAAGGTCGAAGACCTCGAACGCGAATACCTTGAGCAGAGCCTGCGGATTCTCGGCTGCAGCGAGCGGGGCCCTCGCCTGACCGCCACCGTTCTGCCGCCGATTCCCTCCGACGCCTAAGAGCCGACCGTGGAGTTCCTCGGATGGCTGGGTTTCAACCCGGCAGAGCTGACGGGCATGTGGACACTCGACGTGTCCGTTCTAGGCAAGGCGCTGCGCACAGTCGCGGTCTACCTGTTCATCGCCGTGCTCATCCGCTTAGCCGGCGCCCGCTTTCTCGCGCAGATGAACTCACTGGACCTGGTGGTCGTCCTGTTGCTGTCAAACGTCGTGCAGAACGCCATCATCGGACCGGACTTTTCGCTCATCGGCGGTCTGCTCGGCGCTGCAATCCTCGTGGCCGCCAACGCTGGCTTGGAACGGCTGACCCTGCACTGGCCGTGGCTCAGCCGCGGCCTGCGCGGACGCTCGCGCAGACTCATCGACGACGGGCACATCCGCTGGCCGGAAATGCACAGGGCCGGCATCACCCGCGCCGAACTCGAATCTGCCGTGCGCCACCAGGGCGGCATGGGCTTAGACGCTGTCGACACCGTCGACCTCGAACCCGGAGGTTCCCTCGTCGTGGACCTCAAAGACGGGCGCGAGCCGATCACGCGGGCTGAGTTCTACGCGGCACTGGAGGACCTACACAAGGCGATTAAAGCAGGAAAGACGACCGGCACCTCGGAAGATGAAGACGAAGCTGCACCGGACGGCACGGAGGGTGCCGACCCGGCGAAATGAGCCGTTTCGCAATTTGGAACAATGTGGCCATGGCTCGCATTGTGAATACAGTCCTCGCCGACAAGGTGATGTCTGCTGAGGACGCTGCTCGTTTCATCAACCCCGGCGACAACGTCGGAATGTCCGGCTTCACCGGAAGCGGTTACCCCAAGGCCGTCCCCACGGCACTCGCTCACCGGATAGAAGCAGCACACGATGCGGGCGAAGACTTTTCGATCGGCCTGTTCACCGGAGCATCAACCTCGGACGAACTCGACGGCGCACTCGCAAACGCGAAAGGCGTGCGCTTTCGCACCCCGTTCAACACCGACCCGGACATGCGTGCGGCCATCAACAAGGGCGAAGTCGACTACCTTGACGCCCACCTGAGCCACCTGGCACAGCAGGTGTGGTTCGGCTTCTACGGCAAGCTCAACGTCGCCGTGATCGAAGTCGCTGCAGTCCTGCCCAATGGCCTGCTGGTTCCCGGCGCTTCGGTCGGCAACAACAAAACCTGGCTCGACCTGGCCGACAAGGTCATCCTGGAGGTCAACGAATGGCTGCCGAACGAAATCGAAGGCTTCCACGACATCTACTACGGCACGCACATTCCGCCGCACCGCAACCCAATCCAGATTCTGGACCCGGCCCAGCGAATCGGCGATCCCTACCTGCGGGTTGACGAATCGAAAGTCGTCGCGGTCGTCAAAACCAACTCCCCGGACCGCGACAACAAGTTCAACCCGGTTGACGAAAAATCCGAGGCGATGGCGAACTACCTCATCGACTTCCTCCGCTCGGAAGTCAAGAACGACCGCCTGCCGAAGAACCTTCTGCCGCTGCAGTCGGGCATCGGCAACGTCGCCAACGCAGTGCTCGCCGGGCTGCAGGAATCTGAATTCCGCAACCTCACATCCTTCACCGAGGTGGTGCAGGACAACCTGCTGAGCCTGCTGGAAGAGGGCACTTTCACCTCGGTGTCTGCCACCGCCCTGTCGCTGACGCGCGAAAAGGCCCAGTACTTCAACGACAATGTCGAGAAGTTCAAGGGCCGTCTGCTTCTGCGCCCGCAGGAAATGTCGAACCACCCCGAAATCGTCCGCCGCCTGGGCGTCATCGGCATCAACGGCATGGTCGAAGCCGACATCTACGGCAACGTCAACTCGACCCACATCACCGGCACGAAGATCGTCAACGGCATCGGCGGTTCTGGTGACTTCGCGCGCAATGCGTTCCTCAACTTCTTCGTTTCGCCCTCAACGGCCAAAGACGACGCGATTTCGTCTATCGTCCCGTTTGCCAGCCACGTCGACCACACGGAACACGACACCCACGTTCTCGTCACGGAACAGGGAATCGCAGACCTGCGCGGACTGTCGCCCATCAAGCGCGCCCGCCGCATCATCGACAACTGCGCTCATCCCCAGTTCCGGGACCGGCTCACCGATTACCTCGACCGGGCCATAGCCGCCGATCCCGGCGGCCAGCACACACCGCACATTCTCGACGAAGCGCTCAGCTGGCATATCAACCTGCGCGAGCACGGAAAGATGTGATCATGTTCGAAGAACCCACCTGCTCAGTCACCGAAGTCCCCGACGACGCGATCGTCCTTGACGTCCGCGGCCGCGATGAGTTCGCCGCCGGTCACATCAAAGACGCCATCAACGTGCCCCTTGACGAACTGCAGGAACGGCAGGACGAGGTGCCGTTTGACGTTGACGTGTACGTCATCTGCCGCACCGGACGCCGTTCGGCACACGCAACACAGTTCCTCAATATGGCCGGGCACGACTGCATCATGGCTGTCGGCGGCATGGACCAGTGGCATCACGAAGCCGAACTGCCGATTGTGGCCGAAGGCGACGGACAGCCGTATGTGAAATAGGATTCGCACAAACAGCGAGCGGGCCGGAAGGAAAACCTTTCCGGCCCGCTCTTTTTGGGCAAAGCGCGCAGTCGTGGACCACCGCCTTGACCAGGGCTGTCGGCGGTGCTTCCGGCGTGCCGACAGCCGGTCCGAGAGTTTTTGGAGCTTTGCCCATAATGCACGACTCAGTCCCATTTTCGAAATTCCCCGAGCACCTCGGTGAGTCGATTCCGGGTAACCGGAATCCGCTATTCAAGATTTCACCGCCTCACGGTGGAACTGAAGCGATAACTTCGGCACACTCTGCTATATGAACGACCGTGCTGGACATCCCGCTTCCGAAAGCGACCTCACCGACATCCCGCAGCTGCTGGACGACTACCACGACATCGTCCCCAATCCAGACGACCCGGCCCAGCGGGTGTCCTTCGGCACCTCGGGCCACCGGGGCACCAGCAGCGCAGGCTCGTTCAACGAGGCCCACATCGTCGCCATCACCCAGGCGATCGTGGAGTACCGGCGAGCCCAGGGCATCACCGGTCCGGTGTTCCTCGCCCGTGACACGCACGCACTGTCCGAACCGGCTTTTCTCACGGTCAACGAAGTCCTGGCGGCATCGAATATCCCCACGTTCATCGACGACCGCGACGGATACACTCCCACCCCGGTGCTGAGCTTTGCGGTTCTGCGCCACAATCGGGACTCAGCCACCCATTTCGGCCAGGCTGACGGCATCATCTTGACTCCCAGCCACAACCCGCCGACCGACGGCGGCATCAAATACAACCCGCCCCACGGCGGGCCGGCTGGAGCGGAGGAGACCGCGTGGATTGAAGACCGGGCCAATGAGCTTCTTTCCTCCTGGCAGGACATTCCGCGCACCCAGTTCCAGCGGGCCTTCCACCTGGAGAACACGCAGAACTTCGACTTCATCGGCGCCTATGTCAGCGCACTCGGCGATGTCGTCGACCTACCGGCGCTGCAGTCGGCGGGCCTGCGGATCGGCGCCGATCCGCTCGGCGGCGCCGCGGTCGACGTGTGGGCGGCCATTGCCGACGCCTACGACCTCGACCTGACCGTCATCAATCCGACAATCGACCCCACGTGGTCGTTTATGCACTTGGACTGGGACGGCAAGATCCGCATGGACTGCTCATCCGAATACACCATGGCCGGTCTGATCAGCGCACGGTCGAACTTCGACATCGCACTCGGCAACGACCCTGACGCCGACCGCCACGGCATCGTCACCCCTGATGCCGGGCTGATGAACCCCAACCACTACTTGGCCACCGCAATTGACTACCTGCTCACCCACCGGCCCGCCTGGACTGCCGGCGGCAGCGCGCTGGGTGCGGCCGGAGTGGGCAAGACTCTCGTGAGCTCGCGGCTGATCGACTCGGTCATCACGTCTCACGGCAGGACCGTGTACGAGGTGCCTGTCGGGTTCAAGTGGTTTGTTCCGGGACTTCTGGACTCGTCTTTGCTCTTCGGCGGCGAAGAGTCCGCTGGGGCTTCGTTCCTCGACAAGCAGGGTCGCCCTTGGAGCACTGACAAGGACGGCATCATCATGAGCCTGCTGGCGGCAGAAATGCTCGCGGTCACGGGGCAGACGCCCACACAGCGCTGTGCCGAGCTGACTCAACAGCACGGCGATTTCACCTACCGCAGGGTGGAAGCGGCTGCCGACCGCAAGCAGAAGGCCAAGCTCAAGTCGATCTCGGCTGACAGCGTCACGGCCGACTCTTTGGCCGGCGAGCCGATTACGGCCGTGCGCTCACACGCACCCGGCAATGAGGCTGCGATCGGCGGGCTGAAAGTGGAAACCGAATCCGCGTGGTTTGCCGCCCGTCCTTCGGGAACAGAGGACATCTACAAGATCTACGCTGAATCGTCGCGGGGCGGGGAACACCTGCAGCGCGTCATTGACGAAGCACAGGCTCTCGTCGATTCCGTACTGGCGGACTGATGGTGATTCGGTACTGCTGACCGGAGCTGCGCTGGGCCCGGTTCGCACCGTGAGACGGAGGCCATCAGCCTACTGTTCCGCGGTCTAGGATATGACCATGTTCTCTGCCTACCGCGATATCTTCAGAATTCCCGGCACCCTGAAGTTCTCCGCGGCTGGTCTTATCGCCCGTCTGCCGATCGCCCTGCTGGGCTTGGGCCTGGTTCTCTTCATCCAGGAAGAAACGGGTTCCTACGCTCAGGCGGGAGTCGTTGCTGCCACCTTCATGACCGCTCAGGCGATTTCGAACCCTCTTCTGGGCAAGCAGATCGACCGGCACGGCCAGGCCAAGATCATGGTTCCCGCAACCATCATCCACGTCACAGCACTCACGTGCCTGCTGCTGGTGGTCTATCTGCGACTGTGGCCGGGCCTTGTGTTTGCCTCAGCCGCAATTGCAGGCGGGACGGTCGGTTCGGTGGGAGCGCTCGTGCGCGCTCGGTGGGCCGCGGTGACAAAGACCCAGAAAGAACTCGATACCGCATTCTCGTGGGAGGCGGTTGCCGATGAGCTCATGTTCGTATCCGGCCCAGCGATTGTCACCGCGCTGGCCACCGCACTGTGGGCCCCGTCCGGCATCGTCCTCTCCGTTGTCGCCGTCACGATCGGCTCGCTGCTGCTCTACCCGCAGAAGGCGACGGAGCCGCCCACCAGCAAGCGAGAACCGCGCGCTACGCGCGGCAAAGTGCTGGGGAATCCCGGAATCCTTCTTGCCGTCTTCGGGCACTTCTTCCTCGGCGTCAACTTCGGCGCAATCGATGTGTCAACAATCGCCAGCGCCGAAGAACACGGCATGAAGAGTGCTGCCGGAATCGCCCTGGCCGCCCACGCTTTCGGTTCGCTCATTGCGGGCATAGCCTACGGTGCAGTGAACTTCCGCGCACCGGTTCGTCTGCGCTACGCCGCCGCGGCGGGCGCCCTTGCACTGCTGTCGTGGCCGCTGATGTTCGCCCCGAACATTCCCGTGCTGGCAGTGTTCATGCTCCTTGTGGGCTTGACCGTTTCCCCCACGATCATCACCGGAAGCTCAGTCGTGCAGTCCCTGGCCCCACCCAAGCGGATGACAGAGGCCCTGGCATGGATTTCCACGGCCATCGGCTTCGGCATTGCGATCGGCTCTGCAGTGTCCGGGGTCTTCATCGATCGCTACGGCGCGCACGAGGGCTATCTGGTGGCCGCCGTGTCTATGACGGTCGGCGCCATCATCATCCTCGCCGCCAACAGGGCCTTCGAACCGCAGAAACAGCAGCGAGTCGTTCTCAGCTGACCAAGGCGCATTTTCACCTGCCATTCGCTTGACGGGCTCCTCCCCCGAAAATCGGGGTAGGCACCCGTCGACACGCCCATGTCGGCGCCGCGTTAGATTTATTGACGAAAATCACACAATGTGACTGTTCTTTACGCGTATTCTCAGCGTATTATTGGAATACCGCGGTGGTCCGGCTGCAAAACGTCTGGCCATCGCGGATTAATTTTGCCCACTTGCGGGCCGCCGTCCCAGACACAACTCCCGTTAGCCACGGATCCACCCGTTAGCCGCAAGCACACTCCCACTAGCCACGGATCCACGCTGTAGCTGTACTTCCCCGTGAGGTTGTGAACGCGGTCGGCTGGTGAGAGTCCCCCGATGGCGGTGTGGGCTCGGTGGTGATTGTAGTCATGTAAGAACGCTGCGTACGAATCCTCGCGAGCACTCTCACTGGC
>NZ_LR723008.1:0-1094 GCF_902500275.1 Brevibacterium sp. Marseille-P9724
TGTAGTTCCTCGGGAGGTTGTGAACGGGATTTGAGGTCAGAGAAGACCCCCGGTATCGAGGTGGGTAACGACACGCACCCTGACCCGGAGGTCTTCCATGACACACCGTAACGCCCCGATGACCATCGAGGGTAGGCGCCGGCTCGTCTGTCTTGTTGTCGATCACGGCTGGCCCCAGCGACGCGTTGCTGAACGCTTCCAGGTGTCCCCGGCAACGGTGTCTCGCTGGGTGAGCCGGCATCGGGCAGGGACCGGTTTGGCTGACCGCTCGAGCCGTCCGCACTACAGCCCGAACAGGCTCAGCGCACGTACCGAGCGACGGATCATCGCGCTGCGGTTCAACCGCCGATGGGGGCCGCACCGGATCGGCTATCACCTGCGCGTGCCACGCTCGACCGTCGGGCGGGTCCTGGCCCGCTACCGGATGCCGAAGCTGGACTGTATCGATCAGGCCACCGGCCTGCCGGTCCGCCGGCCGGCACCTCACCGGTATGAGGTCGATCAGCCTGGCAAGCTGGTCCACGTCGACATCAAGAAGCTTGGCCGCATCCCTGACGGTGGCGGCTGGCGGGCTCATGGCCGCGGATCGGGCCAGGACCGGAAGGTCCAGTCCTCACGGGGCAAAGCCGCGCGTGCCGGGCAGCCTTCGTCGCGGGGGTATCGGTACCTGCATCACGCCGTCGATGACTACTCCCGGCTGGTGTACTCCGAGATCCTCAATGACGAGAAGAAACACACCGCAGCAGGCTTCTGGAAGCGGGCGAACAGGTTCTTCACCAGTATCGGTGTCGCGATCGAAGCAGTCATGACCGATAACGGGGCTTGTTACCGGTCCGGAGACTTCCAGCAAGCCCTCGGAGATGGGGTCAGGCACAAGCGGACGAGGCCTCGCCGTCCGCAGACGAATGGGAAAGTCGAGCGGTTCAACCGGACGCTGATGAACGAATGGGCCTACGCGAGACCGTATGCCAGTGAGAGTGCTCGCGAGGATTCGTACGCAGCGTTCTTACATGACTACAATCACCACCGAGCCCACACCGCCATCGGGGGACTCTCACCAGCCGACCGCGTTCACAACCTCACGGGGAAGTACA
>NZ_LR722998.1:0-93883 GCF_902500275.1 Brevibacterium sp. Marseille-P9724
CCTGAGCCAGGATCAAACTCTCCACTAAAAACAAAAAGAAGATCCCAACCAAAAGAAAACTGACAAGAACAAAACAACACCAACAACCACAACAGCTGCCAGCATCATCCTGCTACAAATCAAAAAATCCATGGCCAGAAAACAAAAAATCTGGCACCACGAAACAAACAAACACGCTATTGAGTTGACAAAGAACAGACACACAAAGAATCCACACCCACACACGCAGGCACATCATCAAAAGTGAAAGTCTTACGCTCGGAATGTGAGCGCTTGGCTATCTTAGCCTGAAGTTCATCTGCTTGCAAATCTCAGATCTGCTGCAGTTAATCTTCGCCTGTGCCGTTTCGCTTTCGCGTCCTGGCAACGAGATTTAACTCTAGACTGCAGCCAACCAGCTTTGCAAGCCGGTATTGCGTGATGTGCACCACCTGCCTATTGCCGCGGAGGACACCTCGTGTCTTCTCCTCAGCAGACCTCAGCGGCGGCCCGCCCGGCCAGCGCAGGACCTCAGCCCATCCAGCCCTCACACGGGCTGAGCGCGACTGGGCCGGACATTGACATCCCGCACTGTGACACGAAACCACGACCTCGACGCGCGAGGACTGCCAAGAAAGGCAGTACCTCAAGAGATTGGATCTTCTCGACGGGTTCTATCGCCAGCACTGGCATATCAACGTCCCCCAGCTCATGGGGACCGTCGAATGGCCGGGCCGCGGGTCGATGGATTGCCAGTTTGTTCGGTCGCTGCGGTCGTGGCGAGCTTCTGCCGGCATTATTGAAGCTGCGGAGTTGAAAACCATCTCATGGAACCCAGGAGCTGGGACCCGGCCACGATGGCAAGAGTCGACCTAACACGGTTAGTTCGAACTTCGAGTTCAGCAGGGGGACCCGACACCTTGGGTGTTTCGTCTCCTACGCAACTGTGGTGATTTGGACTAACACTTCGACGTACCGTATCTGGCTACCACCCAGGTAACGTAAACGATGACAGTGCATCGAAGACCATCACAGCTACGCCTGATCCGACAAACAACAGTGCAGCGACCGCGACAGTCGTCGACATGCACATGCACAGTCAAACAACGACGACCTTCCCCTCGGACCTTCCTTTCCCGGCACCTCCAACATACTGAAGGGCCCGACGTCGACGGGCGCCCGAAAAGAATCACTCATTTCGCTACTCGCCCACGTCCATGCCTCGCTGACGAACCATTCGGACTACTACATACGGGAATGCCCCGACAGGATGTCGAATGGTGCTGGATCACGTCCAGCAGAGCGCTCCTAGCTCCTGAGTCCTCGATTCACTATGAGTGTGACCTGCGTTTCAGATCACAAGACCGGTAAATTACGTTACACGCTAGGTTGTCAGGCAATTCACGATGCAAAGAGTTGGGTGCTCACCTCAGCGCAGTTTGACAGCGCGAATAAGCGCCACTGTGGCCAGGGAAAACAGAGCAGCGATCGCGACAGCAGTGCCGATCAGTGGCAGCGCTGAACCGACAGTCAGACCACCCGACCCAGCAAGGGCGGTCGAACCAAGGTTGAGTGCCCGGGTGTTTATTCCCTGCGGGAGTACGAAACTCAGCGGTCGAAGCGCAACAGACGTGACGCTGGCTACGCCGATGACGCACCCCAACAAGCAGATAGCGACGGGCGCAGCAAAGGACTTCAGCAACATCGAGAGAAGGGACTGCACTGCAATAAGCGGCAACGCAGCAACCACCGAGATCACTCCGACCAGCACAAACTGCCAAGGGATAGCTCCATCAAGGTCCAGGAAGACCACGCCGGAGACGACAGTCCCAATGACGAGGACGACCTGCATAAATGCAACTGGAACAGTGATTGCCGCGATCTTTGCAACGACCAAAGCTAGGGGTTTTCGTGTGGTGGTCAGCAGCAGGTTCCAGTTTGTTCCGCGGTGTTCCATCCTCCAGGCCGTTGCTGCGAGTAGCGCAATGCCCATTGAATAGAACAACAAGCCGTAGAACAGGGTGACTTGGGAGGTAAACGATTGCCACCCGGTGTCAAGAGTCTCAGTGTTGTTGGCCAAATTGATTGTGCCCGTGACTACGGCTAATACTGGCAAGATCAGAGCGATGAGCCATGTGGTCGAACGCTTAAGTTTTAGAAGTTCAGCTCGAAACACTGGTTTACCTCTCAATTCGGTTGAGTCGATGAGTAACAACAGCAAATGCCAGAGCAACGATGAGCAGGAATCCGACGACCCACCCGTACTCCGGCGTGATGTATGCAACACTGCCCCCGCGTTGTCCAGCGTGTGAAATCATTGCGTAGTACCCCCACGGGATGAAGCGCGCGATGGGGCCCGGCATGAGAAAGGTAAAAGCAGCGAGAAATGCGCCCAGCATTCCAATACCCACGCTGATCAACTGGTTCTCAACGACTGCTGCCAGCCAAATATGTATTGCCAGGAAGCCGACGTCGACCAAGAACAGCAGCAGGGTGTACCCCACCCAGGGCCCTGGCTCAAGGGGTGCCCGGATACCCGCGAGCAATCCGATTCCGATGACGAGCAAAGTCTGAATCGCGACTGCCGGCACTAATACGATGCTTAAAGTTATTAGCTTGGCTTGACATAGCCTGCCAGGTGAGTATCCGGCGGTCGATGCGAGCGTCCATCCCACACCGGAGTGTTCGATGTCGGTTTGCCGACTCGCGATTACTGAGATCAAGATTGGTGACGTCATTGCAGACATCAACGTGTATGTCGTCAAGAGTCCCGCCCACGGCATGGAATCTGGATCGTTCAAGGTTTCCTGGGTGCTTCCCGAAAAGAGGGAGAAGCTCGATAGTACAGCGACAGCTACAACGAGGATAGCCACGGTCGGAGCTGTCCGCAGTCGGCGCATCTTGTGAAATTCCAACACCATTGCGAGCTTCACAGCAAACCCTCGCGTCCAGTGAGGTCCATGAACGCGTCTTCCAGGCTCTGCTGTACTCGACGAACCTCAAAGATGGGCACGTTAGCTACAGCCAGACGGTGAATCATTTCGGCAGTCTCTGTCTTATTGATGCCGCTGACTACTACCCCGCCTTGAGTCTTGGTTGCGTCAACGCCTTGTGCCAAGACAGCTTCAGGGTCGGGAGTTTCAATGATGAGGTCGGGTAGCGAATGCTCGAAAAGCGTTTCGCGAGTGCCTTGAAAGATCATCCGCCCTTGAGAGAGAATCCCAAGCACATTCGCCATCTTGTCTATTTCGTCGAGGAGATGGCTAGATACCATCACTGTGATTCCCTCGTGGGCCAGATGCACGAGCAAGTTTCGAATTTCCTCGATGCCGGCGGGATCAAGACCGTTGGTCGGTTCGTCGAGGACAAGTAGGGACGGGCCCCTCGCGATGGCCATCGCAATGCCGAGCCGTTGTTTCATGCCCAATGAGTAGTTGCGAACGAGTTTTGTGCGGTGCTCCGTTAGCCGAACCGTCGACAGCGCATAGTCGATCTGTGCATTCGACAGGCCAAGCATGTCGCGCACAATCCGCATGTTTTCCTCCCCGGAGAGATGGCCGTACCCCGGTGGAGCTTCGATCATGGATCCGATTGCCGGTAACAGCTCGGTTCTGCTCGTAGGATTGAGTTCGCGCCCGAAGAGTTCTATCTCTCCATGCGTCGGTGATGTCAGACCAAGCAACATTTTCATGGTGGTCGATTTGCCTGAACCGTTTGGCCCCAAAAAGCCGTACACTGAGCCTTCTGGTACGTTCAGGTCGAGAGCGTCGACCGCCGTGTGGTTCTTGAATGTCTTTGTCAAAGCATGCGTCTTGATTACTGCTGTCATAATGGTCCTTCCAGAGTCAGCATGGTTCTATCGTCTCCAGAGCTGCACCATGACGAAACATCCCCTGGGACCATCTTGGAGGCATACTCCGGTATCCCACTGCCAAGCATCCGCCCCGGTAGGGTTAGCACTATGATGCCCACGATCGAGTCATCGTTCGCACGACTCCGCTCGCAGCTCTCGCAGTTGCCGAACGTTGCCCTCGCCTTAGCCATCCTGGTGGCCGCGTTGTTGAGCCGACCCGCGCCACCCACGGGAACGATCCAAGCGTTTCATTGGGCAATCACAGCGCTATGCGTCATTCTTGCCACGTTCAGAAATGCGGTGCCGCTCGTTTCGGTCGTAGGCTGCGCAGTGGCTGGGGCCGCACATGTCCTCGCTACCCATAAGCTCAGCCTTCTGACTATCGCACTCGCATTGTCTGTGGCATATGGTTCACAAACACAGGTCAAATCGTCGTGGCGGTGGCTCAGCCTTGTTGCTCTGCTGGTCGGAACTACGGTCACGATTCTCCTTATCGCAAAAGATTCGGCACTCGAGTCCTGGCTGGATCCACTTATCGCCACCACTATGGCCTGGTCGCTTATCATCGCAGCCGCTCTTGCCGGGCTTTTGCGCCAGCGCAATCGGGAACAATTCGATATGGCGATCGAGCGAGCAGAACTGCTTGAAGAACAAAGAAGGGTTGAGCAGCGGCTCAATACCATCGAAGAACGGGCGAACATGGCGCGAGAAATCCATGATGTCCTAGGGCATTCGCTCAGCGTTGTTGCGGTTCAGGCGGAAGGAGCCAGATATATCCTTGAATCCGATCCAAACGGCGCCGATAGGCTGCTCCAAGATATAGGTAATGTCAGTCGAGAAGCTGTCAGCGAGGTTTCAAGAGTTACCCGCCTGTTGCGTGGACCTACCGGACAGAGCGCGCAGCTGGTCGACAAACCTCCACCTCCGCAACTCAGCGATTTGGAAGGTTTTGTATCGTCGGTCCGATCCACGAATCCGTCTGTAGAACTACAAATCCTTGGAAACATCGACGATGTGCCAGCTCAAATAAGCGGTGCCGCTTACCGTATCGTCCAGGAATCTTGTGTCAACGCATTAAAACATGCACCGGGTGCGCGTATAACGATGAGAGTGCAGATCGAAGCAAGTAGGATCATGTTGCACATATACAACACTGCCGGTAGCGCAGTGCGAGAAAGGACTACCGTCGGAACCGGAACCGGGATCGTCGGAATGAAAGAAACAGCTCTTGCTTTTGACGGCAGCCTCACAGCAGGTGCCGACGCAACCACCGGCGAGTGGCATGTCAAGAGTGAACTGGTTTGGGGCAGGTCATGATTACTATCGGTCTCGTCGATGATGAACCCCTGTTCACTGCTGGGTTGGCGCTAATTCTCAACGGTCAAACAGGCATGGATGTCTTGTGGCAGGCACAAGATGGACGAGAGGCGATTGACCGTCAACGGAATACTCCGGTGGATGTGATTCTGCTAGATATACAAATGCCTATATTTGATGGAATCCAAACAACCAAGAAACTGCTGGAAGTGAACTCCGCAGTGAAGATTGCAATTCTGACGACCTTTGATTCCGACAATAACGTGGTCAAGGCTATAGACAACGGCGCCTCTGGTTTCTTGATGAAGAACACTCCGCCTGACGAACTAGTCGAAGCCGTTCGTGTGATCCACCGCGGCGAGTCGGTCATCTCCCCTGGCCCCACCGCAAAACTGTTCGACCGTATACGTCAAATGGATAATGATCGCTTCGATCCAGCACACGCTGGCACCGATCAAATGCAGGTCCGCAACCGCCTTACGCTTAGGGAAACTGAAGTGCTAAAGCTAGTGGCCCACGGACATTCAAACAGAGAAATCTGCGAAGTCCTGTCGCTTTCTATGCCAACTGTTAAGAAGCACATCGGAAACCTGTTCTCCAAGACCCAGGCACGCGATCGCGTCCACCTCGTGTTACTAGCTTTTCGCGCTGGGATCACCGCACCGATATAGAAGCACCGCTCATCGCGAAGGAATTCGGTATCGACACCGCCCATTCGACCCAAGAGCGTCACAACATGGTCGATGCGAACAGTGTCAAGCGAATGAACCGTTCAAAGTACGGAGCCAGTTCTTGACTGGCTCAGCTCAAAGGCAACCTCGTCGTGGCTTTGTCTACCGACCGCAAGCTGTTGCACCAGCAGCTGAAGCTGGCGAATTTCACTACCGCTGCTGGAACCACGACCGGAATCGGGTCCAACCGGGAAGAGCACGGATACGACAATGAAGCCCATGACCCTCAGCCTCTTGGAAATTTCTCGCGGGAACGAGCAAGTCCGCGCACCGAGCGAGTCAAGCGCGTAAATTTTAGAATGACACAACGCCACTCGGGCCACATTGTTTAAATGGTTACAGTTCAGAAGGGCCGCCCGTACGCTCGCGGCGTCAGTGACGCGTTGATTACCGCAGCGAAAGAGTTGATGATCACGGAGGGTTATTCGGCCCTCAGCGTTGATAGGCTGACCAAGAAGGCAGGGACGACAAGACCGACATTCTACAGCCCATTTAATGGCATTGCCGACATTGCCCTTACCGTGATCCGGAAAGAATATGGTGTTGGCGCTGAGGTAGACACCGGTTCAATCGCCACAGACATCCTCGCTCTTCAAAACCGCGAAGTTGAGATGCTATCGACGCCACTCGTTCGCAAGAACCTCACGGGTATCCTTGAAGCGATCCGGCAAGACAGTGAATTCGGTGAGCTGTTTGCTGAACAATTTGTCAAACCTCGAAGAAGAAATGTCCACCGAGTCCCGTCGCTTGCTCAGGCAAGGGGCAAGGCGGTAGGCGAAGTCAGCGCCTCTGACGTGTGTGACGCTCTGCTCGGGCCTTTGTTAGTCCGAGCAGTTCTACCGGGCTCACCCCCCTGGATGCAGCGATTGCGGAAACATCAACGAGGATGGTTCTTGCTGCTATAACCACGTGAAGACATACACTCTGGACCGGACTTGCACGTTTCCCAGGTGCATGCGGAACGTTGGCGCCTCGTTGAAGGAGCACAGCACGAGTCTGCAGCCGATGACGGAAAATGCAACAACAACTCGACAACCAGAACGATTCGCATCACTGCATTCAGCGGCCCCGCGTCGTAGGAATATCGGCTGACGCGAACCGGGGGTATAAACTCCGCCCCGGCTGGTTGGGGCAGGCGGCCTTCAGAACGAAGGAGTGGTCAGCTTTCTACCCTCTCGTACGTTCTATACGCCCATCTGCATTCTTCTTTCCCTGAGCGCGACCGAAACTCCGGAATAGGGTGCCAAAGTCCGCCTACAAACGACACGCTGGTCAACACGTATCTTACTCTCATCCCCCGTACCGAAGTCATTTCTTGTTCCCCACCTCGTAGCCCTGCAATGAGGTCGAGACCAGGTGCCCATTGGACACCGATGGATTACTCTCAGCGCGGCCAGCCGAATTCAGTCCTTTCCCATGCACAGCAGCTGTTGACCGCAAGAGCGCAACGCCGCTCAGTGAAGGCCATGCGAAACATCGGCTGCGTGTCAACGGGTTCTGATCGTGCATTGCCTGCGCACAAGCAGCTCTTGTCACCCTTGGCCCATCCTGGCGCCAGGACCCAATGCGCCGCTTCCAGCCGCCAGGTCAGCCGTCCGCACATGAGCACATCATCGCGCCGACCCCACATGAGCGCACTGATGTGCGCTCGACCACACAAGCGCTTTAGACTCAGCCCGACTATGGCTGAGAAATTCGACCCGATTCGGGAAGCGCGCCGGCAGTGGCTGGCTCACGGCTACGCAGAAGCGGCCGACGGGATGACGCTGACTACCAGCATCATGCGCTCCCAGCAGCTGCTCATGGCACGCATCGACCGTGCACTGCGGCCGCTGAAGCTGACATTCGCCCGCTACGAGCTTTTGACCCTTCTGCGCTTCAGCAGTCACGGTGAACTCCCGATGTCAGTGGTCTCCCGACGGCTTCAGGTGCATCCAACCTCGACAACAAACGCCGTCGACCGCTTAGAGCGGGCCGGCCTAGTCGAGCGCGCGCCGCATCCGCAAGACGGGCGATCCACAATCGTCCGACTGACCGATGCGGGCTGCGAACTGTCCCTTGCCGCAACAGAAGCCCTCAACCGCGAGGTATTCAGCCACCCGGGGATTGAAGGAAAGCGTCTGGATCAGCTGCTGCAGCTTCTGGCCGAACACCGAGGAGCACTGGCAGAGGAATGACACCCGCGGGCGACACCTCGCCCCTCCCACCACCTCGTGCACTGAATATTCACTTCCCCGCCAGGAGACCAACACCGGCGCGCGTGACGAAAAGGTGTGACACCGACTACACTGACGGCGACTTTGTTTGACGTCCTACTAAATTTTGGAGGCAACCACATGGCACGCAGCACCGCGGCTTCTCTGCCCTTCGGGCTGAGCGATGACCAGCTCGAACTGGCGAACATGTGCCGCGAGTTCGCGGACGAACAGCTGGCACCGCACGCTCTCGAATGGGATGCGAATTCGCACTTCCCCGTCGACGTCATCAAGTCGACCGCAGACCTGGGAATGGGAGGCATCTACATCGACGAAGACTTAGGCGGCTCGGGCCTGGGACGAATGGATGCGGCCCTCATCTTCGAGAACCTGTCGACCGGCTGCCCCGCTGTGGCTTCGTACATCTCGATTCACAACATGGTCGCCTCGGTCATCGAGCGCTTCGGCAACCAAGACCAGCACGAGCGCTACCTGTCAAAGCTCGTGACCTTTGAAAACCTCGCCAGCTACTGCCTGACCGAACCGAACGCCGGTTCTGACGCAGCCGGCCTGCGCACCTCGGCCCGCCGCGACGGCGATCACTACATCCTCAACGGCGTCAAGCAGTTCATTTCGGGTGCCGGTGCATCGGATGTCTACCTGGTCATGGCCCGCACCGGCCAGGACGGCGCCCGCGGAATCTCGGCCTTCATCCTGGAAAAGGGCATGGAAGGACTGGATTTCGGACCCGACGAAATCAAGATGGGCTGGCACGCACAGCCCACCCGCCAGGTCATCATGGAAAACGTTCGCGTTCCCGTGGAAAACCTGGTCGGTGAAGAAGGCAAAGGCTTCAAAGCCGCTATGAGCGGTCTGGACGGCGGGCGCCTCAACATCGGCGCCGCATCTCTCGGCGGCGGCCAGTCGGCACTGGAAAAGGCAGTGCAGTACCTGGGCGAACGCCAGGCATTCGGTCAAGACCTCAACCAGTTCCAAGCGCTGCGCTTTGAAATCGCCCAAATGCAGGCAGACCTCGAAGCCGCCCGCTCCCTCCTGTGGCGCGCCGCCCAGGCCTACGACGCCAAACACGAAAACACGACCCTGCTGTCAGCAATGGCAAAGCTCAAGGCGACCGACACCGGCTTCGACGTTGCCAACCGCGCCCTGCAGCTGTTCGGCGGCTACGGCTACCTCCACGAGTACGGTGTGGAGAAGCTGGTCCGCGACCTGCGCGTCCACCAGATTCTCGAAGGAACAAACGAAATCATGCGCGTCATCATTTCGCGCAAGAGCACAGGAGTTGCATAAGTTGAGTGAAGAAACGCCCGTCGTCCTCAGCGCCGAAGGCGGCTTGGGACGCATTGAACTGAACAAGCCGCGTGCAATCAACGCCCTGAACCAGGAAATGGTCGACATCGTCAACGAGGCCCTGGTCAAGTGGCAGGACGACGATTCAATCAAGGCTGTACTCGTCACCGGCCGCGGTGAGCGCGGGCTGTGCGCAGGCGGCGACATCAAGGCCATCCACGCATCGCTGATCGACGGCACTGACGCGAACCTGCGGTTCTTCGGCGAAGAGTACGTGATGAACGACCGGATCGCCCGCTTCCCCAAGCCCTATGTGGCTTTCATGAACGGCATCACGATGGGCGGCGGCGTTGGAATCTCGGTGCACGGTTCACACCGCGTCGTCACCGACAGCACCAAGATCGGCATGCCCGAGACCACGATCGGTCTGTTCCCGGATGTCGGCGGCACCTACCTGCTCTCCCGGGCTCCCGGCGCGGTCGGCATGTACCTGGGCCTGACTGGCCTGCCGGTCGGCGCGGGTACCGCGCTGGCGGCGGGTCTTGCCGACTACTACATCGAGGACGCCAAACTCGAAAAGGTCGCGGCAGAACTGGGCAAACGCCCGGCAGAAGCCGAAGCTGTTCTCAAGGAGTTCGCCGCAGAAGCTCCCGCGGATGAACTCGATGAGCACCGCGAAGCCATTGACCACGCCTTTTCGGCCGACTCAGTCGAGGAGATCCTCGAGCGTCTGCGCGGACTCGACACCGAGTGGGGCACCAAAACCGCTGACCTCATTCAAACGAAATCCCCGCTGAGCCTGAAGGTGACGTTCGAATCGATTCGCACCGCCGGCGACATGAGCCTCGAAGAAGTTCTGGAGCGCGACCTGCGCACCGGAATCAACCTCGGCAAACACAACGACCTGACCGAGGGCATCCGCGCCCAGGTCATCGACAAGGACCGCAACCCGCAGTGGAAGCCTGCCACCCTGGAAGAAGTCAGCAGTGAACTCGTCCAGGAAGTCCTGACAGAACCCGCAGCACGAAAGGTTTTCCAGTGACCCAGTACGAAACCATCAAGGTCGACATTTCGGACAAGATCGGCACAATCACCCTGGCTCCGGGCCCCATGAACCCGCTGAGCTCAAAAGTCATGAAAGACGTCACGGCAGCGCTTGCCGAATTCGACGCCTCTGACGATGTGCGCGCAATCATCATCACCGGTGACGGCGACAAGGCGTTCGCCGCCGGTGCTGACATCAAGGAAATGGCTTCGCTTGAATTCGCCGAGGCCTACCGCGAAGACTTCTTCGTCGGCTGGAACCGCCTGCGTGAAGTCCGCAAGCCGATCATCGCCGCCGTCAACGGCTACGCGCTCGGCGGCGGCTGCGAACTGGCGATGATGTGTGACTTCATCATCGCCTCCGACCGTGCTCAGTTCGGCCAGCCGGAGATCAACCTGGGCGTGCTGCCCGGCATGGGCGGGTCCCAGCGCCTGACCCGCGCCATCGGCAAGGCCAAGGCCATGGACCTGTGCCTGACCGGCCGTTTCATCAAAGCTGACGAAGCTTTGGAGTCCAACCTCGTGGCACGCGTTGTACCGCATGAGGAGCTCATGGACACTGCCCGTGAAGCCGCCGGCGTCATCGCCTCGAAGTCGCTCATTGCATCGGCAATGGTGAAGGAAGCCGTCAACGCGGCCTTCGAGACTACCCTCGACCAGGGTCTGCTGTACGAACGTCGGCTGTTCCACTCCTCGCTGGCCACAGAAGACCAGAAGGAAGGCATGGGCGCTTTTGTCGAGAAGCGCAAGCCCGAATTCAAGGACCGCTGATCAGCTTGCCCTGACCAGTATGCGAACGCCCCGCCCACCAGCGGGGCGTTCGTCGTCTAAAGTGATGTCGGACACTCGAACCGAAGGAGCTTCATGACCGTCGAACGCACCGAACTTCCCGAACAGCTGCGCACTGATCTGCGCCTGCCAGTTGTGGCTTCGCCCATGTTCATCGCATCGGGCCCCGAACTCGTCAAAGCCCAGTGCCAGGCAGGAATCATCGGCGCTTTCCCCACCCTGAACGCCCGTCCGCAGGAAGCACTGTCGGACTGGTTTGACGAGATCAGCGAATCCAATGCCGAATTCGCGAAGAACAACCCCGGCACGCCCGTGGGCCCGTTTGCCGCGAACCTCATCGTGCACCGGTCCAATGACCGCATTGAGCACGACCTCGGCGTTGTTGTTGACCACAAGGTGCCGATTGTCATCACGTCACTCGGTGCGCGCGAAGATGTCTACGAAGCGGTCCATTCCTATGGCGGCATTGTGCTGCACGATGTCATCAACAACCGCTTTGCCCACAAGGCCATTGAGAAGGGCGCGGACGGCCTGGTTGCTGTTTCCGCCGGAGCTGGCGGACACGCCGGTGCGCTGTCGCCGTTTGCGCTCATCCGTGAAATCCGCGAATGGTTCGGCGGCCCCCTGCTGCTGTCGGGAAGCATTGCCCACGGCACCTCGGTTCTGGCGGCACAGGCCGCTGGAGCAGACTTCGCCTATGTCGGTTCGGCGTTCTTGGCCAGCCCCGAAGCGAATGTTGTTGAGGGTTACCGCGACATGATTGTGGATTCCGGTGCCAGCGATGTTGTCTACTCGAATCTGTTCACCGGAGTGCACGGCAACTATCTGCGCGGTTCGATTGAGGCTGCCGGCATGGATCCGGACAATCTGCCCGAATCCGATCCTTCGAAGATGAACTTCGGCAGCGGAGGATCGTCGAAGTCGAAGGCGTGGAAGGACATCTGGGGTTCCGGTCAGGGCATTGGTGCGGTGCGCGAAAAGCTGCCGGTCGCCGCGCTCGTGGAGCGTCTGGAAAGCGAGTACCGGGCCGCCGTCGAAGATCTGCGCGGCCGGATCTTCTGAGGCTGCGCTGTGCGGAGCCGTCTTCCCCACCCGCACGAGGTGGAGGTCGGCAGGTCTGTCGCCTCCACCTCGGCGGCGGTACGGTGAGGGTATGAAGATTGCGCTTGCACAGATCAATACGACTCCTGATGTTTCGGCCAATGTGAGCAAGGTCGAAGACTATGTGCGTTCGGCCGCTGAGGCAGGAGCTGTCCTGGTGCAGTTTCCGGAGGCCACGATGCGGTCATTCGGGCCGGGGCTGCGTGAGGACACCCGGAAGCACGCAGCTGACTGGCAGGAGCGGATGCAGGCGCTTGCGGATGAGCACGGGCTGACGATTGTCGCCGGTGAGTTCTTGGCACACGGGGGTCGTGTGGTCAATCAGCTGGCGGTCTACTCCCCCGCTGGTCAGCGCGTGGCGTACGAAAAGATCCACCTGTACGACGCTTTTGGGTTCCGTGAGTCCGACACGGTGGAGCCGGGCAGTGACATTGTCACCGTCGATGTCGACGGGGTGACCGTCGGCCTTGCCATCTGCTATGACATTCGCTTCCCGAAGCTGTTTGCGGAACTGTCGCGTGCCGGTGCGCAGCTGGCTTTGGTGTCCGCCTCTTGGGGTGCGGGCCCGGGCAAGCTCTACCAGTGGGACCTTTTGGCGCGGGTGCGGGCACTGGATTCCAACATGATCGTCTCCGCGGTAGATCAGGCGGACCCGGAAGTCTCCGGTGTTCAGGTGCCTGCAGACGCGCCGACGGGTGTGGGCGGTTCGCTCGTCGTTGACCCGTTCGGTGAGCTGATCGCGCAGGATGACGGGCAGGGTGAGCAGCTGGTTGTCGCCGACATTGATTTCGCAGTCGTCGACAAAGCCAAAGCAGCGCTTCCGGTTCTCGAAAACGCGCGTCTGGGCTACTGACGTCGCCTGCCAGGATCAGGGCCTCCCGACGGCTAAACGGGTGTGGTCTGCCCACTGGATTTTCAGCTGCCATTTGCCTGTAGACGATTAGATTAGAGCCGACGGCAGACCGCCGTTGTAACGCATACCGCCCGAAGCTCACCGGGCGGAGGAAGGCGAAAGTCTATGACCCGCACCTATGTTGTCACCGGCTCGGCGTCGGGTATCGGCGCCGCAACCGTCGAGATTCTGCGCAAACGCGGTGACCGCGTTGTCGGAATCGACCTGAAGAACGCTGATATTGAGGCTGACCTGTCCACTCCGGAGGGCCGCTCGCAAGCTGCCGCTTCCGCCGTCGAACTTGCCGGTGGGACAGTTGACGCTGTCATCGCCTCTGCCGGTATTGCCGCTCCTATTCCTAAGACCGTGTCGGTGAACTACTTCGGCGTTGTTGAGCTTCTGGAAGCTCTGCTGCCTGCGCTGAAGAAGTCGGAGGCTCCTCGGGTTGCTGTTGTTTCGTCCATGGCGTCACTGCAGCCGAACGATCCCGCCATGGTCGAGGCGATGCTCGCCGGCGACGAAGCCAAGGCCCTTGAGATCGCTGAGAGTCACCTGTCGGATGACCCGATGACCGGCTATGTTTCCTACCCCTCTTCCAAGCGCGCTCTGTCGCGCTGGATCCGCCGCGTCTCGATTTCCGACGAATGGGCTGGCGCCGGTATTCCGGTCAACGCGATTGCCCCGGGCACGGTGCTGACTCCCATGACGGAAGAGCTTCTGTCCACTCCCGAAATGACGGCGTATGTCGACCAGCAGGTTCCCATGCCGCTGAACTACCACCAGCCGCCGGAGTCTGTGGCTGACGCGCTCATCTGGATTACGGAACCTGCCAACACCCACATGGCCGGACAGACCATCTACGTGGATGGCGGTGCAGAAGTTTCGCTGCGCGGCGAAGACGTCTGGGCCTGGAACGACTGAGGTCACCGGCCCTTTGACTGAGGCTGCTGCTCGCAGCCGACCGAAGCTAAACAGCAGCGGTCACTCGCTGAAGTCGGGCGCCAGCTCCGGTACTACGACTTCCCGGCGAAAGAGCACCGCTCAAAGACAGCGGCCCGGAACTGTTCTGAACAGTTCCGGGCCGCTGCTATACGAGCCGATGTGTGTGGACGTGGCTCAGAAGTCCCAGTCGTCGTCTTCGGTGGATTCGGCCTTGCCGATGACGTAGCTGGAGCCGCTGCCGGAGAAGAAGTCGTGGTTTTCGTCCGCGTTCGGGTTGAGCGAAGACAGAATAGCCGGGTTCACATCCGTGACTTCGGCCGGGAACATGGCCTCATACCCCAGGTTCATGAGCGCCTTGTTCGCGTTGTAGTTGAGGAACTTCTTCACGTCCTCAGCCAAGCCCACCCGGTCGTAGATCAGGTGGGTGTAGGCGACTTCGTTTTCGTACAGATCGAACAGAACTTCGTAGGTGAAGTCCTTGAGCTCCTGGCGGCGCTGCTCGGATTCGCTCTTGAGGTTCTGCTGGTACTTGTACCCGATGTAGTAGCCGTGCACCGCCTCGTCGCGAATAATCAGCCGAATGAGGTCGGCGGTGTTCGTCAGCTTCGCGCGTGATGACCAGTACAGCGGCAGGTAGAAGCCCGAATAGAACATGAACGATTCCAGAAGCGTGGAAGCGATCTTGCGCTTCTGCGGGTCATCCCCGTGGTACAAGTCGGTGACGACCTTCGCCTTCTTCTGCAGGGTCGGCTCTTCTTTTGCCCACCGGAAGACTTCGTCAATCTGGCGGGTGTTCGACAAGGTCGAGAAGATCGACGAATACGACTTCGCATGCACCGACTCCATAAAGCAGATGTTGGTGTACACGGCCTCTTCGTGCGGTGTCAGGGCGTCCGGCAGCAGCGAAACCGCGCCGATGGTGCCCTGAATGGTGTCCAGCAGAGTCAGACCTGCAAACACCTGCATGGTCATCCACTTTTCGTCATCGCTGAGCGTGGCCCACGACTGGATGTCATTGGACAGCGGAACCTTTTCCGGCAGCCAGAAGTTCGACGTGAGCCGATCCCACACCTCGAGGTCGATGTCGTCCTCAATGCGGTTCCAGTTGATCGCCTCAGCCCGCTCGGACAGTCCAAAGTCACGTGTCTGTGTCACTGTTGTTCCCTTCTGTTCTCCCGCTGCTGGTCACAGCATGCAGGAAACGCAGCCTTCGACTTCCGTACCGGTCAGCGCCATCTGGCGGATGCGGCTGTAGTAGACGGTTTTGATGCCCTTGGTCCAGGCGTAGATCTGGGCCTTGTTGACATCACGCGTGGTGGCGGTGTCCTTGAAGAACAGCGTCAGCGACAGCCCCTGATCCACGTGCTGGGTGGCTTCGGCATATGTGTCGATGATCTTTTCCGGGCCGATTTCGTAGGCATCCTGGAAGTACTCCAGGTTGTCGTTCGTCATGTGCGGTGCCGGGTAGTACACGCGGCCGATCTTGCCTTCTTTGCGGATTTCCACCGGAGCGGCGATCGGGTGAATCGACGATGTTGAGTTGTTGATGTAGGAAATCGAGCCCGTCGGCGGCACAGCCTGCAGGTTCTGGTTGTAAATGCCGTGCTCGGCTACATCGTCGCGCAGCTTGGCCCAGTCGTCCTGGGTGGGAATGTGCACGCCGGCTTCTTCGAAGATCTGTGCCACACGCTGCGTGCGCGGAGCCCATTCCTGCTGCGTGTACTTCTCGAAGTACTCACCGGAGGCGTATTTGGAGTCTTCGAAGCCCTCAAAGGCCCGACCGCGTTCTTTGGCGATCTCCATGGATGCGCGCACCGCGTGGAAGGCCACGGTGTAGAAGTACATGTTGGTGAAGTCGAGTCCCTCTTCGGAACCGTAGTGAATCCGCTCGCGGCCCAGGTAGCCGTGCAGGTTCATCTGACCCAGGCCGATGGCGTGCGACATCGAGTTGCCGCGTTCAATCGAGGGAACCGAAGCGATGTTCGAAGTCTCCGACACGGCGGTCAGGCCGCGGATGGCGACTTCGACGGTCTGCCCGAAGTCTTCGGAGTCCATAGTCGCGGCGATGTTGAGCGAACCGAGGTTGCAGGAGATGTCCTTGCCGATGTGGCTGTAGGTGAGGTCTTCGTTGTAGAGCGAAGCGGAGTTCACCTGCAGGATCTCCGAGCACAGGTTCGACATGGTGATGCGGCCCTTGATGGGGTTGGCGCGGTTGACCGTGTCTTCGTACATGATGTACGGATAGCCCGATTCGAACTGGATCTCGGCGAGTGTTTGGAAGAATTCGCGCGCGTTGATCTTGGTTTTCTTGATCCGCGCGTCGTCGACCATTTCGTAGTACTTCTCTGTCACCGAGATTTCGGTGAACGGCACCCCGTAGACGCTTTCGACGTCGTAGGGGCTGAACAGGTACATGGGCTCGTTCTTCTTGGCCAAGTGGAACGTGATGTCCGGAATGATCACACCCAGTGACAGGGTCTTGATGCGGATCTTTTCGTCTGCGTTTTCGCGCTTGGTGTCCAAGAAGCTGTAGATGTCCGGGTGGTGGGCGTTCAAGTACACCGCACCGGCACCTTGGCGGGCGCCCAGCTGGTTGGCGTAGGAGAAGGCGTCTTCGAGCATTTTCATGACGGGAATGACACCCGAGGACTGGTTTTCGATCTTCTTAATGGGTGCGCCGGCTTCGCGGATGTTGGTCATGCAGAAAGCCACACCGCCGCCGCGCTTAGACAGCTGCAGCGCGGAGTTCACCGACCGGCCGATGGACTCCATGTTGTCTTCAATGCGCAGCAGGAAGCAGGAGACCATTTCGCCGCGCTGCTTCTTGCCGGCGTTGAGGAACGTGGGCGTTGCAGGCTGGAAACGACCGGAGATGATTTCGTCGACAAGCTGGCGGGCAAGCTTTTCGTCGCCGCGGGCAAGGAACAGAGCCACCATGACGACGCGGTCTTCAAAACGCTCAAGATAGCGCTTGCCGTCAAAGGTCTTCAGCGTGTAGGACGTGTAGAACTTGAACGCACCGAGGAACGTCTCGAAGCGGAACTTCTTGGCGTATGCGTGCTTGGACAGCTCTGAAATGAAGGCGAACGAGTACTGGTCGAGCACTTCTTTTTCATAGTACTGGTGCTCGATGAGGTAGTTGAGCTTCTCTTCCAGATCGTGGAAGAAGACGGTGTTGTTGTTGACGTGCTGGAGAAAGAACTGTCGTGCCGCCTGCTTGTCGCGTTCAAACTGAATGCGACCGTCCTGGTCGTACAGGTTGAGCATGGCGTTGAGAGCGTGGTAGTCGAGGTCGGTGTCCTCGCGGATGATGGCTTCTAGGTCGCGGTCTGCGGCTGTCGTTGACACAGCTTGTCCAACCCTTCTTTCACTTTGTCGACGTCCTCCTGCGTTCCGAACATTTCGAAGTTGTAGAGGACGGGAACTTTGGTCTTCTCTGCCACCGTGTAGGCCGCACGGCAGAAGTTGCTGCCGAAGTTCGTGTTTCCAGAGCCGATGACTCCGACGATCTTGTCGCGGTTTTCTTTGACATTGAGGAATTTGATCACCTGCCGCGGCGTGGAGCCGGCGTTGCGTCCGGCTCCGTACGTCGGCGTGATGAGGACGAAGGGTTCGCTGACCAGCGGAGTGTCGTCCTTCGTCAGCAGAGGCAGCCGCACAGCGGGCAGCCCCAGTTTTTCTACAAACCGGTGGGTGTATTCAGAACCACTGGAGTAGTAGACGATCAGCATGATCAGACCGCTGCGGCCTCCGCACTGTCAGTTGCGAGAGCATTGATCTTGTCGGGGCGGAAGCCCGACCAGTGATCGCCGTCGGTCACAACGACGGGAGCCTGCATGTAGCCCATCGCCTTGACAACGTCGAGGGCACCATGGTCCTGGCTGAGGTCAACCGACCGGTACTCCAGACCGCGGACATCCAGGGCGCGGAACGTTGCAGTGCACTGGACGCAGGAGGGTTTGGTGTAAACGGTGATCATGTGGGTCTCCTTCAAGGTGACTCGGATCTCAGGCTGCTGGCCGTCCAAACCGGACGGGTGAGTAACCACAAGATGTTGTGTTCCGATAAGAGACTACGCCCATATCTAGGCTTTTTCGAGCAAATCTCCTGGCGCCGCGCCGCGTCCCACCCAGTGTCAACAAGGGGCCGTCAGGTCGTCATCCACAGTTGTGAACTTCCAAAATCACATCAATGTAGTTCAACTCCCGCGAGATTCCGGGGATCGCCCGAGGTCCGCAGAGTTTTCAGCCTGCGCTCTATCCACAGGTTTTCGACATCTGTCCACAAGAAAAATTTTTTCAGTTTAATGCATCACACCGGGCCTGTCAGGGCCCAATTCGAGCAAAAAACAAAGGCCTTCAGTCCCAACGACATCTGATTGGGCCCCAAGGCCCGGGCCCGCCAGAGGCGCACGCAGAGATATACCTTGCAGCATATGGGCGGGCGCTGTTGGCCATACTGGATATGTCATGATGCAGCTCACCCCTCAAACCTGAAACTGAATCATCGCAACTAGGAGGAACACGTGAGCGAATCCCAACCCCTGGGCCCAGCCGACTACAGCCTGACCCCGCGCTTTGCAGGCCCACCGACCTTCGGCCTCCTGCCGCGCATTGACGAAGTCGAAGCACAGCGGCCAGGCCAGCCAATCGACGTCAAGGTCATCGGCATCCCCTTCGACGCCGGTGTGAGCTACCGCAGCGGCACCAGGTTCGGCCCCTCCCACATCCGCCAGTCCTCCAAGCTGCTGCGCCCCTACAACCAGGCCACCGATGTGCACCCGTTCTCCTGGCAGCAGGTCGCCGACTGCGGAGATCTGGGCGTGAACCCCTTCAACATCGAAGAGGCCATCGCCGCTGTCGAAGCCAACGCCGACGAAGCGCGCAAAGACGGCTCGAAGCTGCTCACCCTGGGCGGAGACCACACGCTTGCCCTGCCGAACATCCGCTCGCTGCACAAAACCCACGGAAAGATTGCGGTGCTGCACTTCGACGCTCACCTGGACACGTGGGACACCTACATGGGTGCGCCCTACACTCACGGAACGCCGTTCCGTCGCGCATCAGAAGAGGGTCTGCTCGACCTCGAACACTGTATGCACGTGGGAATCCGCGGTCCCCTGTACGGCAAGAAGGACCTCGAGGACGATGCTGTGCTCGGCTTCCAGATTCTGCGCTCCGACGACTACCAGTTCCAGCCGCTGCCGGACATTGTCGCCCGCATCCGCAAGCGCCTGGGTGATGCGCCCGTCTACATTTCCGTCGACATCGACGTGCTCGACCCCGCGGCCGCACCGGGCACCGGCACCCCCGAGGCCGGCGGTATGACAAGCCGCGAACTGCTCAACTCCATTCGCGGCCTCCAGGGACTCAATATCGTCGGCGCTGAAATCGTCGAAGTCGCACCTGCCTATGACCACGCCGAAATCACCGGTCTGGCCGCAGCACAGGTCGGCTACGAACTCCTTTCTCTGTGGGCCGCTCAGAAGAAGGGCGCCGAATCTCCCACGGGCTTCGCCGCTGACAACCTCGGCTGATCCGCTTGCCCTCCCGCGGACTGCCTACACGGCACAAGCGGGAGGGAAGCTCCGCCTCGTACACTGACCATCCCCACGACCAACCGCCCAGGAGCACACGTGACCAGCATCAACGAACGCCTGAAGCGCGTTGACGACGCCCACCGAAACGGCGGTTTGGCCGTCATCGCCGCACTGGCGGCCCACGGCGTCGACACCGTGTTCGGCATTCCCGGAACCCACAATCTGGAGTTCTACCGCCACCTTGAAACCTTCGGCATCCGCGCCATCACGCCCCGCCACGAACAGGGTGCAGGCTATGGCGCTGACGGCTACTGGCTGCTCAGCGGCAAACCCGGTGTTGTCATCACAACCTCGGGTCCGGGCCTGACGAACGTCATCACGGCAGCCGCCACCGCCTATGCGGAATCCCGTCCCATGCTCATCCTTTCCCCCGGTGTGCCCAACGGGTTGGAGCGGGCCGATGTCGGTCTGCTGCACGAAACAAAGGCCACCGCCGAAGCCATCGACAATCTCCTGGTCGGCTCCAAGCGCACCCGCACCGCCGAAGGTGCCGCTGCCGCCGTGTCCGAGGCTTTCGCCCGGTTCGCTTCGGAACGGCCGGGGCCGATCCACATCGAGGTGCCGCTCGATGTTCTCGAGGGCCCCTGGCACGGCACCGCCGAGGTGCCGCGCACCGTCACGCCGATACAGCCGGCTCCCGCAGTAGTTGCCGAAGCTGCCGAGGCGCTGACGGCGGCACAGCGTCCGCTCATCATTGCCGGCGGTGGTGCCCGCCGCATGGCCGGGCCGCTGACCGCGCTGGCTGAAAAGCTCGACGCACCGCTTGTGACCACCGCCAACGGCAAGGGCGCAGTCGATGAGTCACACCCCCTGTCCTTGGGTGCCAGCGTGCGCTTTCCTTCGGTGCAGAAAGAGTCGCAGAACGCCGACGTCCTGTTGGTGATCGGTTCAGAGCTTGCAGACTCCGACCTGTGGGGCGGACGGATCGGCGCGCGCGGCGTCAATTCCTGGGACCACCTGGGCTGCCCACCCGAACAGCCCGAAAACCAGCCGACCCAGACAGTCATCCGCTGCGACATCGACCCCGATCAGCTGCACAAAAACCTGCCGGGCAACATCCTGGTTCACTCCGACAGCCGGGAGTTCGTCGATGCGCTGAGCCGGGAACTGGGTGAGCAGCCGGGCCGCAGCGGCGCTGAACGGACAGCCGATCTCAATCGCGAATGGCGCAGCGAATTCCCCGACGGTGCGGGAGTGTGGACGACGCGGGCAATCACAGCCGCAGGCGGGCCCGGAACCGTGATCGCCGGTGATTCTTCGCAGGTCACCTACGACGGAGCCGTCCACGCCCTGCAGGCCCACAGCGAAGACCAGCTGCTGTACATGCCGGGCTTTGCCACCCTCGGCTACGGCATTCCCGCTGCAATCGGCGCCAAGCTGGCAGATCCAAACCGCCCGGTGGTCGTCCACGTGGGCGACGGCGCTGCCATGTTCTCCATCCAGGAAGTCATGACAGCAGTCGAACTGGGTCTGGGCATCCCCATGGTCATCGTCGACAACGGGGGCTATGCCGAAATCGAAGCGCAGATGCAGCAGCGGCACATCGACCCGTTCGCCGTCCACCTGGCCAGGCCGAATTTCGCGGCTTTGGGCACGGCGTTCGGCGGCAAGGGCGTAGAATTGGACGCCACCGACCCCGACTGCTCTGACCAGCTGGAACGCGCAGTTGCCGAGGCGTTGGGCGCTGATGTCCCAACACTCATCCACGTGAAGATCTGACCCGCTTCACCAACCACCCGAATCCGTCGGGGCACGCACTGCAGCTGCCCCACTGCCCTTCCCGCAAGAGAGAAACACCATGGAAACAGCAGTCGTAGCCGTCTACCTGGCGTGCATGCTCGCATTCGGCGTCTGGGGTCGAATCCGCGCGAAGAACCAGGAGGACTTCCTTGTTGCCGGACGGCGGCTGGGACCGTTGGTGTTCATGGGCACTATGGCCGCCGTTGTGCTCGGCGGAGCCTCTACCGTCGGAGGTGTCGGCCTGGGATACGTCCACGGACTGTCGGGCATGTGGCTGGTTGTGTGCATCGGCTTGGGCATCATCATTCTGAGCCTGCTCTTCGCCCCAACGATCCAACGCCTGGAGATCTACACGGTGTCCCAGATGCTGGAGCTGCGCTACGGAATCGGCTCCCGCACTGTTTCGGGAATCATCATGACCGCATACGGGCTGATGATCTCGACAACCTCCACGGTGGCATACGGCGCGATCTTCCACTCGCTGTTGGGCATCGACCGGGTGCCTGCGGTGCTCATCGGCGGAGCTGTCGTCATCGTCTACTCCATGCTCGGCGGCATGTGGTCGATCACCATGACCGATTTCGTGCAGTTCCTCATCCAAACCGTCGGCATCTTCATCATCCTGCTGCCAATCGTCCTGACAGACGCAGGCGGCTTCACCGCCATCCGGAACGCAGTGGGTCCCGAAGCGTTCGACCCGGTGGCCATCGGGCCGAACATGATCATCACCTACGTTCTCATCTACACAATCGGCCTGCTCATCGGTCAGGACATCTGGCAGCGCGTGTTCACCGCCCGCTCCCCCGGCACCGCTCGCTGGGGTGGTTTCGCCGCCGGTGTGTACTGCGTGCTCTACGGTGCTGCCGGTGCCCTGGTGGGTGTGGGGGCCCGCGTGCTGGTGCCCGGCATCGAAGACTCCGACCAGGTGTTCACAGCCGTCACCGAACATGCGCTGTCACCGCTGCTTGCCGGACTGGTTCTCTCAGCAGCGCTGTCGGCTGTCATGTCGACGTCATCCGGTGCGCTTCTTGCCGCCTCAACGGTTCTGCGTCAGGACGTTGTTGAACCCGCTCTGGCCAAGCGCACATCGACCAGCAGCGGACTCGGCGAAGCTCTGCGCGGCAGCCTCGTGCGCGAAACCGGGGACGAAGTTCGCGACTCACGGATCTACCTGGTCAGTTTGGGAATCGTGTCGATCATCCTGGCCTGCGTCATGACCAGCGTGGTCGATGCGCTGACAATTGCCTACAACATCCTCGTGGCCGGTTTGTTCATCCCGATTGTCGGCGGGCTGGTGTGGAAGCGCGGCACCATCGTCGGAGTTCTGGCGGGCATGATCGCAGGAACAGGTACCGCTGTCATCTTCATGATCGTCAACGGGCTGTTTGCGAACACGCCGATCTACTTCGGCCTGGGCGCTTCGCTCATCGCCTACGTTGTCGGCTCGCTCATGTCCCGGCCCACGCCGGAGCGGATCATGACTGCGTGGCAACAGCGCATCCGCCGCGGCACTGAGGATACGCCGCGGGCTTGATGTCGGGCAGCGGCTAGACCAACGCCGGATTCACGCAGTAATGCAGGTTTGCGCTTTAATGCGCTGCATTACTGCGTGATTTCGCATTAAAGCGCAAACCTGCGGCCACTACGGGCAGCTCGTTGCCCTGTGCCAGTTCTTGCCGGGCCCGGCATCGTCACAGGTGGGCTTTGCTCTGGGCCTGCTCCGCGGCGGAACCCTGGGCGCCCTTGCCGCATGGACAGCCTTCACTCTCCCCTCCGCCCTGCTTCTGGTGCTGTTCGCACTTGGTGCCGTCCACCTCGGCGGCCCTGTGGGTGACGGCCTCCTCATGGGCTTGAAAGCTGTTGCCGTTGTTGTTGTGGCGCACGCGGTGATGGGTATGGCGACAACGCTCGCGCCAGATTTTCGTCGCGCGCTCATTGCAGCCACGGGAGCTGCTGCGGCCCTGCTGGTACCTGGGAACCTCGGGCAGGTGACGGCTATCGGTGCGGGCATTGTGGCGGGACTGCTCTTCTGCCGTGGGGTGGCTGGTGGCGCTGACCATCCGCTGCGTGTGCACGTTTCGACGACAGTGGGTCTGATCAGTGTTGGCCTGTTCGCGGTCCTCTTGATGGGCCTTCCCCTGCTGGCCAGTTTGGCTGCGCCCCAGTGGGTCGCCACCGCCGAGGCGTGGCTCAGTGCGGCGGTTGCGCTGATTGCCGTTTTCCTCCCCGGACTGCTCCTGGTGATAGCCACGCTTCCGTTCTGGGCGTCAGTGCAGACAAGCCCGCTTGCGCGCGCTGGTGTGGCTGGAGCGAATGCCGCTGTTGTCGGGATCCTCGCCGCGGCCCTCATCACCCCGGTTGTGTCTTCAGCTATTACGGGGCCCGCTCCCCTGCTGATTGCTCTGGCGTGCCTGGCGCTGCTCATGCTGGCTAAGTGGCCCGCATGGGCCGTCGTGCTGATCGGCGCAGTGACGGGACTGGCGGCAAACCTTATTGGGGCGTAGGCAGGCAACTTTCGAAGGGCTGTGTCAGCGCTGCTGAATACACTTGCTTCGAACAGCGAGAGGAGCATTGCATGAGCACGATAACTGTCGAACTGCCTGACGAAAGCGCCGTTCTTGTTCGCAAATTTGCCGATTCTGAAGGCGTCACGGTTTCCGACTTCGCCCGGTCAGCGATCTTGGAGAAAATCGAAGACTCCTTTGACCTACAAGAGCTCCACGAAGCAATTTCGGAGGACAACGGCGAACGTTTCAGCATTGACGAGGTCCTAGAGGAACTCTTAGCGCGACCCAACCATCGAGGTGTTTTCTATCGGCCGGAGCGACAAAATCTACAAGAGTTGACCGGAAAAGCTGCGGAAGCGCACTTTGAAGCTCTTTACTCGAAGGGAACAATGACTTCACTTACGACTGAGCGATTGGCACTACGACCACCGCATGACGGCGATGAAGATGCTGTGTTCAGCATCCACTCTGACCCAAGGACCTACCAGCATCGCCCTGAACTGGCGATGAAGAACCGTGACGAGGCCTTCGAGCTGCTGGCCGCGTGGCAGCGCAACTGGGCGGAGGACGGAATCGGCTACTTTGTCGTTTTCCGAGAACCAGCCGAGATCATCGGCTTTACAGGCTTGCGCTTCTCAGAGGAACAGGGCCAAAAGGTACTCAACCTCTACTACCGCTTTGCGCCCGAAGCCCAGGGAAGGGGCTATGCGGCCGAGGCCGCAGCTGCCGCCATTGACTGGGCACGTCAGACGCATCCTGAGCGTCCAGTCGTGGCGATTATTGATCCAAGCAACGCCCCATCCGCCCGGCTGGCAGAAAAGCTCGGCCTGCACCTGCAGACGGCAGACCATGAACAAGGCCACCTGTACCGGCGCTGAGGACAAACCAATGTCGGGGACAAAATGAACCCCAGTCGTTCGAAGAACCACCGGGGCCTGCAGAGCCACCCAAAGGCGCATTCCGAAACTTGCTGCCTCTTGCTCAGCAGGCAAGTCAGAACGCCTTCACCGAATTGATCTGTGGTTCTCCGCCTGCACCCAAGTTTCCCGCCGGTCAACTGAGAATTCGCTCGACAAGTGGGATTGCGTATTTCCAGTCGTCGCCGTCGGGGTCGACAAGATCATCGTCATCAAACCAGGTTTTATCAGCTTCTGGATGGGGGCCAATCAAGCCCACACTTCCCTCCCCAAACCGATAGTACGCGGCGGCGATGTCGCCTGTTTCGTAATGGGCATAAGCCTCAGCGCCTTCTTTGGGCAGCCTCGCTCCCTCTTGAAAATAGGTCCATCGCGAGGTTTCGTCCCACGTGACTGCCACAACTTGAGCCGTGCTGTCTGTCACGGGGAAGCCGGGAACATTCGCCTGACCCTCGACGGGTTCGTTCACAAGACCAAAGCCTTCGGTCCCTGCAAGATATGCACCCATGCAGACCCCAAGGTAGCTTCCGCCTGCCATAACAAAGTCAGCAACCCCGCGAATGAAATCGGAAGGAAAACTCTGCGCAGCGGCGGGAATATCGTCTCCACCGCCCGGCTGAGCGTAGAGAGCGACTCCAGAAAGAGCACTCGCTTCGAGAGGGAACTTTTCATCCGGGCCGATGAACGCAACGTCCATACCCAGCGGCGATTGAGACAGCCGCTCTGCAAGAGTTTCCGCGCAGCCTTCGCACCCCGCCGGCCCGCGGTAGACCAGGGCCTTCCGCGCACCCGAAGTTTCGCTGTGTTTCGTGCTGATTGGTGCACAACCGTTAACCAACCCAACAAACGGGGCCGTCAGCAGCCCGGCGAGGACCGACCGACGGGTCCATGCAGAAGGTGATTCAAACGCAGTCATTACTCAATGCTAAGCAAGCCTTCTCTGCTGGTCGCACAAGCCAAGGAAACTCTGGCGTCAGTCATGACAGCATGATTCGCACCCGCAGTTCGCCAGGCCGAAACACAAAAAGTCCCGAAACATCGAGTGAACTACGTCCCAGGACTTTACACGGTTGTCCGTACTCAACTTTGGCTACAAAACTCAAGTGGGTGTACGAAACGGCTGGGTGGCTGAATCGCAAACCACTGCTGGGTTCACCCCTACAAGGATCTTGCACCCAACTGATGCACACCGAACATCAGTGCCGAGTTAGAAGTTGCTATTCGCAATACTCGACAGATAAGAATCCCTGCAAGCACCCAAACAGAAAATCATAATGGATTGCAGCGGTGAGCGTTCATTCCCCCTCTCCCCCACCTCTACTATAGTGAGTACGCTGAATTCACAGCCAACGTCCTTTCCCGGACCCACTTAAAGTGCAAGACACTCAGTCAACCAAACCTTTGGCAGTCCCTGGCGTTGGACTATCACCGCGCTTGACGTCAGGGGCTTGTCCTGCCGGGGAAAGACCGCACTCGAATGCGTACTCTCGCAGACAGGAATCAAATCGTGGGGGCAACTTGGAGAGGCACTGTTCTGTTCGATGCGCCGATGGCTCACCGGCTGTTACGCCGTGCCTCGAGAATCCTTCGACAACGGGGCGGGAAACCGACCCTCGAACGTGAGACGACAACCTGGCAAATCATCGAAGCCTGGGAGAACTGACCTTCCCTTCGGGACCGGGACTGGTGGTGGGCACGTTGCGCTGACCGGTTGCAGAACGTGACCACCCCCCAGACAGCTGCCACGCTCACCAACCGTCGTGAGACGGCGGTCGATAGCTTGGCTGCAGCTGTATTGCTGCTCAGGCCCCTCGCGAACCAGC
Source organism: Brevibacterium sp. Marseille-P9724 (assembly GCF_902500275.1). Taxonomy (NCBI): domain Bacteria; kingdom Bacillati; phylum Actinomycetota; class Actinomycetes; order Micrococcales; family Brevibacteriaceae; genus Brevibacterium; species Brevibacterium sp. Marseille-P9724. Next base: position 26,738 of record NZ_LR722998.1, read on the forward strand.
AGCACAGCCAATGCAAGCAACTGGCGGCAAGAAGATGCTCGATTACGGCGTTACTCAGCCGTGGGCTCCCACATTGCATGAGTTGATGCCGCTTCTGACGGCCTCCATACGAAGACCATCAGTCAGCACACCTCTCCCCCTTCGTGGTCACCCACTCTGCTCCGCGCATCGTGTGACGGTCAACTTCAAAAGCAGGGCGAATATGGCCACGTCAGTCGAGCCCGCGCCGCACCAACCGTCGAGGCGGCCTCGTCAGCAGCAGCGCTGCCAGCATTCCCGCGACGACGACCCCCGCCCCGAGCATGGCTTGGTAGCCCCACAGTGGGACGGTGTCCAGCCACGCCCCGCTGGAAGCGATCCGCCTCTTCCAAGCGACGTGGTAGGCGCTGACCGCGAGCCCGGCGCCGAGCCCTAACGGCACCCCGAACAGCAAGATCACCGCAGCTCTCGCGAGCCCGATCCGCACGAGCACGCCTCGTGACGCACCCACCGCATAGGCCGTGATCGCGTCGCGGCGCCCCTGCGTGGCGGACAGCAGCACCGCGATGGCCGCCGCTGCAACGGAGAGGGCCCCCAGCAGCACCGGCGGCCCCCACTTGGCCGCACGCTCCTCTGGCTCATCGGCTCCAAGCGGGTCTGTCGAGTCCGGGAGGTTCACCCACACCAGCCCGCCGACTCTTTCGTCACCCAAGCGCTCGAGCGTCGCTTCATCCAGCGGTTTCGAGGTGTCTGCCAGCACGCCCGCCAGCACGATGTGGTCGAGACCAAGGCCACGCGCCGTCGAAGGTGACATCACGAGGCCGGTACCGATGCCCCGCACAAACTTCGCCGGGAGCTTCACCTCGTCGTGCGGATCAATTTCGAGCGTGTCGAGCTTCTCACGAGGGATGCGTGCAAGACGGACACGACCGTCGTCATCGATCAACGAGGCATCGCTCACCAACACACCCCCACTATCCAGCACCTGCGCGGCGGCGTCGGCCCCTGGCAGACGCATCGCCTGCAGCGCAGGGCCATCCATCAACACCGGCGGATCCGAGGAAGATTCGGGGCTTCCGAACCCGGCGCTCTCCTCTCTGAAGGCAGCACCAGAGACCTCGCTCACGCAACGAAGCGGAGCTCCCGGAGTTCGTGCCGAGGCGGCGTGAACCAATGTGCCTTCGGGGCATTCGCGGCCCTTCGGCTGGAGAGGGAGAAGCAATGTCGGCGAGTCATGCGCCAACGCTTCGACGGGATGCGAACCGTCGACCTCAGGCAGGCTGCGGGACAGCTCTTCCAACGCAGCGTCAGCGATGGCCCGATCGAGCACCGGGTCGATGGACACCGTCGGAGAGACGAGGAATGTCCCCCGCCAGTCGACGGACTCGCCCGTCGTCCGAAAATCGGCATGCTGCGACGCGCCCATGACCAACAGATACGACGCTGCCAGCAGCGAGAACATCACGCCGAGGACCGCCGGCACCGTCCGCGACGGATGATCGGCCGCATCTCGAAGCGCCAGCTTCCACACCGGCCGACGGCCATCCCCGAGCCTCCCGAGGAGTGGAAGCAGCCCTCGCACCGTGACCGCGAGGCCGGCCAGCGCGGCCACGATGGCAAGTGACGCCCCAATGACGAACACCGTCGCGCCTGGCGGCAGCGAGCCCGGCGCAAGTTCCGCCTTAGCTTCCTGGCCCGCCACATGTTCGGGCACTCGCGCCAACAGTGTCGCCGCTCCAACCAGCACCGAAATACCGAGCAGTGCGGGGCCGATGATGAGCGAGCGTCCCCGACGACGACGTTGCGCGCGCACGCTGGGCCTGTCGCGCAGCGCATCGACCACCGAGAGACGAGCGACGGAGCGCGCTGGCCCCCAAGCGGCGATCAGGCCGAGCAGCACGGCGATGCATGCACCGGCAACGAGCACCCACCAGGGGAAGTTGGCGAGCGCCACGCCCGCACCAAATCGCGGTTGCTCGGAGTCCTCGGCTGGCACCATCGCCCCGAGCAATGCGCCGGATCCCGCAGCTGACGCGACTGCCAGCACGCATCCCAGCACCGCCCCGAATACTCCGATGACAAGTCCTTGGGACAGCACGATGCGCCGCAGGTGTCGTGGGGTGGCGCCGACCGCCCCGGCAAGTCCGAGCGTGCGCCGCGACTGCTCCGCGGAAATCGCAATCGCAGGAGTGACGAGGAAGAACACGAGCAGCCCACCCACCACAAGTGCTACCGCGACGCCGATAGCTCGCTCCAGCAGCTGCGCTGGATCGATGTCCACCGGGTAGAGCTCGTCGGCGGCCGGGTAGTGTTCGAGCACGTGCCTGGAAATCGCGAAGGCCTGGAGCTTGTTCAGCGCTTTGGCATCCGTCCACGTCACGGGCTCCGAACCATGCGCGAACCAGTGCCGTTGCAGCCCTTCCGGATGCTTCGCGGCCAGCGACGACAACCAGCCCGACGGCGCCCAGGCGCGGGTGCCGGACGCGTCAGCAATGCCAGCCACACGGTACCCTCGGGCGGAATCGTTCATCGCGGCGGCGAGGTTGCCGTCGGAACTGCGCACGCCGACGTCCGGTGGCGCGAGGAAGCCCAGCGAATCGCCCACTTCGAGGTGGAGTCGGTCGGCCAGCGAGCGTGTGATGATGACTTCCGAGGGCGTCGTCGGAGCGGTGCCCTCAGCCACACGCGGCGCGCTGGCGGAAAAGGCCCACGGTTCACCCTCCCACAGCTCCGCCATCGCGAGCCGCTTGGGGGGCTTCCCATCGAGCGTCTTCACTTGACTGTCGAGGGTCTGCTCCTGCCCCGGCTGCAGCCCGAGCTCTGGCGATGCGACGAGCGACGGCGACGTCCAGTACTCGGAGAGCTCGATGGCCGGTGGGAGTGCCGCGCGAATCTGCTCCGGATCTGCGGCGCGCACGTCTGCATCGTCGATCCACGGCCCGGGGGCACCCTCGGGGATCTGCGGAAATGGTGGTCCACCCTGTGGCAAGGCTGCGGCCGTGATGGTGGCCTGGGCACCGTCGGGAATGCTCCCCAGCACACGCTTCGTGACCGGGGCGCCCGGCGAGGAGATTGAGAAGAACGTGCCGAGCGCCGCGACCGGCAAGGCGATGAGTAGGGCGGCAAGAATCGTCCGGGTCAGGTGGCGTCGAGCGTCGCGGCTCGCCAACCGCAGCACGGCGTGCCATGCGCTCATCGGGGTGCTCCGTCGCCGGTGTGAAGCTCGTCAAGCAGCTGGTTCGGGTCGGTCGGCCCAGCCTCTCCCGAGATGCGCCCATCGCGCAGGTACACCGTGCGATCGGCCCATGCCGCGAATCGGGGCTCGTGCGTCACCATGACCACCGCCGCTCCCTTGTCAGCACGCTGGCGAAGGAGTTCGAGCACCGCGACGCCGGTCTCGCTGTCAAGCGCACCCGTGGGTTCGTCGGCGAGCAGGAGCCGTCGAGGCCCGACGAGCGCCCGAGAGATGGCGACGCGCTGGGCCTGACCACCCGACATTTCCTCGGGACGACGATCAGCGAGCTTGGCAATCCCACATTGGGTAAGCACATCCATCGCCGCGCGTCGAGCTCGACGCCATGGCATGCCGTCTAGCTCGAGGGGAAAGGTGACGTTTTCGACGGCGCTCAGCCCAGGCAGGAGGTTGAAGTCTTGGAACACGTAGCCGACGTGGCGGCGTCGCATGGCTGCGAGCTGCGGGCTGGTGAGCCCGGAGAGCGGGGATCCCTCGATGAGCACCTCGCCGCTCGTCGGGGAGTCGAGGCCTCCCGCGAGATTCAGCAGCGTCGATTTGCCCGAGCCTGAAGGTCCCATGATGGCAACGAATTCGCCCGCCTCGACGACGAGGCTCACGGCGTCAAGAGCGGTGACTCGACGCGCACCCTCGCCGTGGACGCGGGTCACATCACGTAGCGCTAACAGCGGGCCCGGCGACGTCATCGGCGGCCTTTCGCGTTGCTCACCAGCGAGGGCTCAGCCATGATGGCTGCGTCGGCGTCTGAGCGCACCTCGGCACGACGGCCCAGGGTGCCTTCGATGTGGTCGAGCCAACGGAGTTCAGCTTCGGTGAGGAACAGGTGGTGGTCAAGCACGAGCTGGCCGACGAAATCGTCGGCGTGACGACGCAAGCGGGTGAGATCGTGCAGGGTCCGCTGCGTCGTGCTGCGCTGGCGCTGCACAAGCGCGAGCACGTCGACGCCGGGCGTGACCGTAGCGAGGGCGAGCTTCACGACGAGCTCGCCCCGGCCGCGCTGCTCTGCGACTACAGGGCGCTCCCACCAGACCTGGAGATCATCGGCGCCCTTGCTCGTGAGCCGCCAAGGCTGGCCGCCTGACTCGCCGTCGGTCTCCGTGTCGTCGCGGACCACGAGTCCGTCGCGCTCCAGGCGCTGGAGCGTCGACGACGCCTGCCCAATGTTGAGCGGCCAACTCTGGCCGGTGGACGCGTCGAAGCGTTTACAGAGTTGGTATGTCGACGACGGCTCCGACGACAGGAGCGCAAGTATCGCGTGCTTTACGGACATGCACTGTCCCCCGTTTCATGAATACAACGAATGGTTACCTGATAACCAGTTACAAGGTAACCCCTGGTGGTTGAGACTGTCAACAAGCGCAGCCGCAGCTGGCGCGGTGGCTAGGTGGCTACGGATGCCGCGCGAGTACGGTACGGCCCTGGCACTGGGCCCGACGGCGTCGATCGCCCGCGAGAACCACTGGAGAAGCTGCCGATGACCGTGATCGTCACGCTCTCCGAAAGCCATTGCAGACCACGTGGATCTACCACCAGCTGCTGGATGCTTCGCGCAACAACAGGGCATTTCAGGCTCGCGCCAGTGATGGTGTTGCTGCAAAGCCCTGACTCTTCGCGCCCAACGACCGTGGCAACAATGGTCAAAGTCGACGAGAACAGTCATGTATCGGTGTTTAATACTAAAGATCGAGGCCTCGCGCCTCCCCACTTATATGGAGAAGGTGCAAGGTGTTTCAGAAACATCGAAAACCGGCAGAAAGCACCGGTACTACTACTGCTTCAACCAGCGTAAGAAGCAGTGCACGCTTAAGCCCCTCCGTAAAGACGACTTGGAGGCACGTGTCGTGGAGACGACTGAGGGCTTCCTCGACGACGAAGCCATGTTGGCTTCTCTAGCCGTGGACATGGCAGTCCACTACCGAGAGACGCATGAACGGGGAACGGCAGTTCTAGAGGCACTGGAGGCTCGCCGGAAGGGTGTGGCGGCCAAGCTGGCTAACTTCGTCAAAGCGATAGCTGCTGGCATCTTCAATGACGCCACGGCTGAGGCTATGCAGGTATTGGAAGACCAGCAGCGTGAGCTTGATGGTGCGATCCAGGCCGAGCATGTCAAAGCAGCCCTGTTCGAGGATGAGGCCAGCATCGGAACGTTCTACAAAAAGTATGCCGGGGCAACAATGGATGCCCCGGAGACCAGGGATCTGCTGCTGGAGTACTTCGTGGACAAGATCTTCGTCGGTCCAGGCGATCTGACCATCGCATCATGGTTCTTCGACCACGGTGCAGAAGTCACCTTCGAGGAACTCTCTGACGCAAAAGAAATGGGGGAAGCGTTGACTATAGAGTTCAACGCTTCCCCCCCCGAGGTGGAGATGGCGGGAATCGAACCCGCGTCCGTCGACGATGCACCGAGGCTTCTCCGGGTGCAGTTCGTGAAGAATGTTTCTTAGGTCCTGAGCTTGGCACGAACACCGTGCTCAACAGACGGAGTTGGGTAGAAGTCCCGACGGTGTCCCCAACAAACACCGTCAGCAGTGGCTTTCTAAGCTGATACCGGGAGCTAGGCCGAAAGCAGACCTAGGCCGGCAGAGTCGCAGCTCGCTAGTTGAAGGCCTTTATCAGGCGGCGAGGGCGAACTCGGTGCGGTCGTTAGATTTAGCACCTATTCTTTTGCAAGGATCGTTAACGAGATGACCCTGCATCCTCGACCCGCTTCACTCGACACACACGTCAACGTCGAAACCGATCATCCCCATATGAATTTGTCTAACACACAGCGTTAACGCTGCAGGCTCAGACGATTATTCCACCCCCGCCCCACACAAAGCCAACCGGGGCGCGAAGCAGTGAGATCAGCACCCGAAAACAGATCTGAAGCCACACTCACGCATAACTTCAGACCCACCCTGCTGGCAAACTGAATCCCCAAATCCCACAGGGTTATCCACAGCCGTGGACGAGCAGTGCTCAACAAGCAGGAACCGCCTCAGCGCGGGGCCAACGCCAGCAGGAAACCCTCTTGATCCACAGATCCAACCACAGGCAGAAGAATAGCGTGCATAAACTCACAAATATATATTTATGCAGGTCAGAAGCTCAGCATCTGTCAAGTCGACTGCAGGGCAACCCCTGGCAGAAACTTGATCGGCCGACTTATCCCCAGGTTGTCCACAGCCGATGCAAAACCCTGTCCCAGCGCCTGAACTCCACACAACAGGCCCCCGAATCCACAAGTCCCGTTGCCGTCCCCGGAAGGGAATGGCAACGGGACCAAATCGGCGCTGGGTGAGCTCCGCCTCGTCAGAGAAATGGTGCTCTGTCAATTTAAGCGCGCTGGGAAATCAGTGCAATCCTCAGAGACCCTTGGTGCTCTGGGTATCGGGCCCGCCAGATGGACGGGTGCGCTTGAGTTCGTAGAAGGTTTCAACCGTGGCCAAGCTGCTCAGGCCGTCCCACATGGCGAGGCTTTCTTCTTCCGCGGGAAGGGTAAGGATGACCGGACCGAAGTAGCCCTGTTTGGAGCCGTCTTCGCGTTCGAAGGCGATGATTGGCACACCGACATCGTCTCCGACCAGGTCGAGAGCCGACTTCAGTTCAGCGTTGAGGTGCTCATCCCAGCTGTCATCGTCAGCGGCTTTCAGAAGGTCTTCGGAAAGGCCAGAATCAGCAAGGATTTCACTGATGAGTTCGTCAGTGAAGTCCGTGCCGTCAACGTGCCGAGCCGCACCGAACACGGTGTACAGACCACCTGCGTTGACGCCTTCTTTCTCAGCCGCCGCAATCACACGCAGCACACGGTGACCGGCGTTGTGGCCTTTCGAGTGACCTGAGTTTTCATTGGCACCGCCGGGCAGTTCGTCGTTCTTAATCGCCAAGCTGAATGGCCGCCACGTGACGTCAATGTCGCGCTTAGCGCTGACCTGCACAAGCCAGCGGCTGGTGACCCAGCAGAAGGGGCAAGAGGGATCGTAATAGAAATCTACTCGCTGCATAGCCCCGAGTTTAACGACTCACGCTGAGGGACGCACTGGTCAAAGCCCCTGCCGAGGTGCCGGCTCAGTCCCCGATCATGTGCCGGCTGACAGCCGACTAAAGGAAGGCCGAGGTTCCGCTCACCTGTTCTGCCGCAGCGACATGGCGCGTTCGGCTTCGCGCTTGTCCTGCTTTTCGCGCAGTGCCTGACGCTTGTCCCAATCCTTCTTGCCCTTTGCCAGGGCGAAGGAGATCTTGACGCGCGAACCAGAGAAGTACAGCTCAAGCGGTACCAGAGTGCGCCCGGATTCTTTGAGCTTCTGAGTGATCCTGATGATCTCGGCTTTGTGCAGAAGCATCTTCCGCTTGCGCCTGGCCGCGTGATTCGTCCAGGTCCCCTGGAGGTATTCGGGAATGTAGATGTTCTCGATCCAGGCTTCACCGCGGTCAATGTGGGCATAGCCGTCAGTGATTGATGCCCGGCCTTCGCGCAGCGACTTCACTTCCGTGCCCGTGAGTACGAGGCCAGCTTCGAATTCCTCTTCCAGGTGGTAGTCAAAAGAGGCACGGCGATTGCGCGCGACGACCTTTTTGCCGTCGTTCTTTATGAACTCGCCGGTCTTAGCCATGTTCTGGGATCGTCCTTTTTATCAGGGCAGAGCGTTTTCTTCTTCTGCCTTCTGCTGTTCTTCCTTGCGCCAGCGGATGCCCGCTTCGAGGAAGCCGTCGATGTCACCATCGAAAACAGCAGAGGGATTGTTGACTTCGTAGCCGGTGCGCAGGTCCTTGACCATCTGGTACGGGTGGGTGACGTAGGAGCGCATCTGGTCGCCCCACGATGCCTTGATGTCACCGGCGAGGCTCTTCTTCTGCGCCTCTTCTTCTTCGTGCTTCAGCTGCAGCAGTCGCGACTGGAGCACTCGCATGGCTGCCGCGCGGTTCTGAATCTGCGACTTTTCGTTCTGCATTGACACAACCACACCCGTGGGGATGTGGGTAATGCGCACAGCGGAGTCAGTCGTGTTGACCGACTGACCGCCGGGACCGGAGGAACGGTACACGTCGATGCGCAGGTCGTTTTCGTCAATGTCGACGTGGTCGGTCTGCTCGATGAGCGGAATGACTTCGACTGCCGCAAATGAGGTTTGGCGGCGGCCCTGGTTGTCGAACGGGCTGATGCGCACCAGGCGGTGCGTGCCGGCTTCAACTGACAGGGTGCCGTAGGCGTAGGGCGCATTGATCTGGATGGTCGCAGACTTCACACCCGCACCTTCTGCGTACGAGGTGTCGAGTTCCTGCACGTTGTATTCGTTGTTTTCCGCCCAGCGCACGTACATGCGGGTGAGCGTCTGTGCGAAGTCGGTGGCGTCGTCACCGCCTGCACCGGAGCGAACCGTGATCACCGCGGAGCGTTCGTCATATTCACCGGACAGGAGCGTGGCGATTTCCATGTCCGACAGTTCGCGGGAAAGCTTGTTGACTTCGTCTTGCGCTTCTTGCAGGGCGTCGCCGTCGTCTTCGTCTTCGGCCATGGAGACCAGCAGTTCGACGTCGTCAATGCGCTCATCAAACTTTTCGAGTTTTTCAAGCCTGGACTGGCGGTGCGAAAGCTTCGAGGTGACCTGCTGGGCCTCATCCGGGTTGTCCCACAGGTCAGGTGCTGCCGCCTGCTCGGTGAGCTCAGCGACTTCTGAGCGCAGCTGATCGATGTTGGACACCTCGCGAATCGAGGCGAAGGTCTGCTTGAGGTCGGCGATTTCGCTCGCAAAGTCAAAGGCCATAGTCCCGCCAGTCTACGGCACCGGGTTCAGAAGCCGCTGACCGTTGTCCCACAGGACAGCTCGCATCCACTCTTCCCCCAGCTCCAGCCGCTCAAGCGCTTCAACCTGGTGCGCGTAGCTGTAGGGAATGTTGGGGAAATCTGAGGCGAACACAATCCGATCCCCGTAATCGCCCAAGCGCCTCCGGTACTTCCCTGAAGTCGGGGCGAACCGCTCCGTGAAGTCAGTCAGTGCCATACAGGTGTCCAGGTGGAAGTCGGGGTGCTCATCGGCCAGGTCAAGGAACGCATCGTAATCCGGCATACCCAGGTGGGCCATAACCAGAGTGAGGTTCGGAAACCGCCTCAGCACCTCGCGAATCGGCTCGATGCCCGTGTGCGCTCCCCTCTGGGGAGCGTGGCCGGCATGAATGACGATGGGGAGCTCCGCCTCGGCAATCATGCCCCACACGGGGTCGAGGTGGGGGTCGGTCGGATCGTAGCCGCCCACCTGCACGTGGGCTTTGAAAACCCGAGTGCCGGCCTCAATGGCGGTGCGGACGTAGTCTTCAGCTTCGGGTTCCGGGTAGAAGGTGCTGCTGTGAGCGCAGTCGGGAATGCGGGCAGCGAATTCAGCGGCCCAGGAGTTGAGTCATGCGGCCATGTCCGGCTTGTGCGGGTAGAGCAGCGATGTGAACTGCTTGACCCCCAGCGTGCGCAGCGTGTCGATTCGCTCAGCTTCATCAGTGCGGTAGATGATGGGCCAGTCGTAGCCGAGGACGTCTTCTGCCTGCTCGAAGTATGCCCACACTTTGCGCAGCACATTGTGCGGCATGAAGTGCGTGTGAATATCGGTCAGACCGGGAATGTCCAACTGCGTGCACAGGTTCCGGATGTAGTTCGCATCGTCATTGAGGCTCGCCATGGGTTCACTGTAGATGACGCGCGGAGTACGGGTGCTGAGCCTGTTGACTGCTGCACTGATCAGGCGAAGTTATCCACAGATTCAGCGCGAGCCGTAGCCAGCCGGCCGCAAGTCCTCTATATTTCGAATTACCGAACTCGCTGTGCAAAGGAGCACCGCGGCGCAGAGGATGAAAAGAGGCTGAAGCTTCATGGACGCCACCGACATCATCGCCGAACAGGTCCGTGATGCCGTCCGGCTTCGAGGTCTTGACCCGCGTATGGAGCCCGAGCCCACACGGGCACTCATCCGCGATGTCATCGCCGCCTACGACGAACACACACTCAGCGGATCACTTCCTCTTCTTGACGATCCTGAGCAGGCATTTCAGCGGATTGTCGATGACCTCACCGGCTTCGGTCCCCTGCAGCGTTTTCTTGACGACCCAGACGTCGAAGAAGTCTGGATCAACAGCCCCGACAAGGTGTTCATCAGCCGTGAGGGCATCAGCGAACTCACCACGCTCGTGCTCACCGATACCGATGTCTACGAACTCATTGAAAAGATGCTGCGCACCAGCGGACGCCGCGTGGACCTGTCGCAGCCTTTTGTCGATGCGAGCCTGCCTGACGGTTCACGCCTGCACGTGGTCCTGCCGGACATCACACGCCGTCACCCCTCGGTGAACATCCGCAAGTTCATCAAGAAGACCCGCAGCCTCGACGACCTGGTCAGAACAGGTTCCCTCACCTCGGCAGCGGCGCGATTCCTTGACGCAGCAGTCAAAGCCGGAGCGAACATCGTCGTCTCCGGGGCAACCCAGGCGGGCAAGACGACAATGCTCAATGCACTCGCCGGTTCCATTCCGGCGCGCGAACGGGTCATCTCCTGTGAAGAAGTTTTCGAATTGGCCATCCCCGCCCGAGACTGGGTGCCCATGCAGTGCCGCCAGGCATCCCTGGAGGGAACGGGCGAAATCACACTGCGCGATCTCGTGAAAGAGGCCCTGCGGATGCGGCCCACTCGGATTGTCGTCGGCGAAGTCCGGCAGGCTGAGAGCTTCGATCTTCTCATTGCTCTTAACTCCGGTTTGCCCGGCATGGGCACCATCCACGCAAACTCAGCCCGAACCGCAGTGACGAAGCTGTGCACCCTGCCGCTGCTGGCCGGGCCGAACATCGGCTCTGAATTCGTCACCCCCACAGTCGCCGCAGCACTGGACCTCGTTGTGCACTTGGCATTAAACTCCGACGGGTCCCGCAGGGTCGTGGAAATCGCAGCCGTTCCTGGCGGGATGGAAAACGGCGTTGTCGAACTCGAAAGCGTTTTCCACACGGTGGACGGCAACCTGGTCCGCGGCACCGGTTTCACGCACCTGGGCGAGCGCTTCGCCCGCATGGGACTGAACATTCACCAGATCCTGGAGGGCGTATGAGCGCCTCGGCAACCGCCGTTATGTGCGGCATGGGAATCGGCACCGGATTGGCACTGCTGTGGCTGGCCATGTGGGACGGCCCGCCCAAACACAAACGCACGCTCGGATTCATCCAAAACCTCGAAGATCAGCTGCGAGCCGCCGGGTTCCACCGTCTGAGGGCAGCGCACGTTTTCGCGGTTGCCGCTCTCGCTGCGGTGCTGACGATGTTCACACTGTGGGCAATCACGGCGGCAGTGCCGATTGCCGCGTGCTTTGGCATCTTTGCAGCGGCGGCGCCATTTACCGTTTTGAAGGCAAAAGCACGCAAAACGGCTTTCGTCCGCCGCGACCTGTGGCCGCAGGCGGTCGACCATTTGAGTTCGGGTGTGCGTGCCGGGCTGTCCCTGCCCGAGGCTGTTGCAGCTCTTGCCGAACGCGGCCCCGAGGGCCTGCGCCCGATCTTCGCAGTGTTTGCCCGCGAATACCGCGCAACGGGTGTTTTCTCTGTCGCTCTGGACCGGTTGAAAGAAGCAGCGGCCGATCCAGTGGCTGATCGAATCGTGGCCGCGTTGCGAGTGACCCGCGATGTCGGCGGTTCCGATTTGGGAACCCTGCTGAAAACGCTGAGTCACTTTCTGCGTGAAGATTCACGCACCCGGGCAGAACTCACAGCACGCCAGTCGTGGACTGTCACCGGTGCTCGGCTGGCGGTGGCCGCCCCGTGGGTTGTTCTGGGCATGCTCGCCACCCGGCCGGAAGCTGCTGCCGCCTACAGTTCACCGCGCGGCGCATTGCTTCTGGCCGTCGGGCTGGTGGTGTCGCTCACAGCGTATTCGGCCATGAAGAGAATCGGCAGACTGCCGGAAGAGCCACGAGTTCTGAGGTCATGATGTCCCCCGTCGCTGTCATCGCCCTGGGCATGCTCATAGGCATCGCTGCTGTCAATCTTGTGCTGTCCCTGCCGATTATGCGCCGGCCCAGCCTTGAGGATCGTCTGGCACCGTACATGCGGGAGTCCGAAACCGTGGGCCGGATGTACTCACTGTCAGCACCGGACACCAGCGGGCTTCGCGGAATCATCGACACCGCCGTGGGGCGGGCCGCCAGCTGGCTGGGTGAACGACTGACAACCGATGCCGGGGTGCGCAGTCGGCTGGAACGCCTGGGCCCGCATGCCACAGTTGAGCGCTTCCGCGCCCAGCAGATCGTCTGGACCGCCGCCGGAATCGTCATCGGCATCGCGGCTGCAGTCGGTCTGTCTGCTCTGCGCGGCTTCTACCCCGTCGTAGTCATCACAATGCTCGTCCTGTGCGGCGTCGCCGGGCACTTCTTCAACGACTGGCTTCTCACACGCGCCGTCCGTCGCCGCGAACAGCGGATCCTCGCGGAGTTCCCGACTATTGCCGAACTGCTCGCGCTGTCCATCACCGCCGGCGAATCCACCGTCGACGCTCTTGAGCGCATCTGCCGCACAACAACCGGGGAGCTGAGCCGCGAACTGCAGGCTGCGTTAGCCGAGGCACGCACTGGGACACCCCTGGTGGAGGCTCTTGACACCATGGCGCAGCGCTCCGGGGTGCGCAGCCTCGGCCAGTTCGTCGATGGCATTGCCGTCGCGATTGCCCGAGGCACTCCCCTGTCAGAGGTCCTGCGCGCCCAGGCCGCTGATGTCCGTGCTGAGGGCCGCCGCTCACTCATGGAACTGGCCGGCCGCAAAGAGGTCGGGATGCTCGTTCCCGTTGTCGCTTTCGTCCTGCCGATCACCGTCATCTTCGCTGTCTATCCATCGCTCGCTGTCCTGCAGCTGGGACCGTAGAGATTCGCCCCGACACAAGTTCAAAGGAGAACTCATGTTTGACCGATTCACCGCACACCTCCTGACCTTCGCCGCTGTCGTCTTCGCACCGGCAGCACCGCGTCGCCGCCGCAGCGACCGCGGAGATGTTCCCGGCTGGGTGCTCATAACAGTTATGACAGCGGCCTTGGTTGTCGGCTTGTGGGCATTGGCCGGCGAAGCGTTCACCAGCTTCTTCCAAGACGCAATGAACAAGGTCCGCAGCGCCGGCTGATGACTGCAAGCAGAGCGCCAGCTTGCAAAGCACCCGCCCGCAGGGCCGATGCAGGCAACGCGGTTGCCGAATTCATCCTTGTCGCAGCGCTGCTGAGCCTGGTCTTCGCGGCCGTTCTGCAGATTGTGCTGGCCATCCACGTGCGCAACACCGTGACGGATTCAGCCCTGGCAGGTGCCCGCCACGCCAGCCTCGTCGGCCACACGCCCTCACAGGGAGCGGATGTTGCGCGCGAACTCATCACCACCGCGATTTCACCGCGCTACGCGGAAGACATCACGGTCGAAGAAGACCACGAGGCGGGGCTGGTCACCGTCACTGTCCGCACCCCGGTTCCCGTGGTCGGGTTTCTGGGCCCCGGCGGCGTGTGGGAGCTGCGGGGGCGCGCCCTGATGGAGGACCCGTCATGAGGAAAGCGGATGCTGGGCGAGCCCCGATCGAGTTCATCTTCGCCTCGATCGTCCTCATCATCCCCCTGGTGTACGGGGCTGTTGCGTTCGCGCAGGTGCAGTCAGCCGCCTACGCGGCCCAGGCTTCTGCCGTCGATGCCGCACGCGCGGCCGCCCGCTACCCGCAGACGGCTCAGGAGCGCGCACAGCAGTCGGCAAAGCTGCACTTTGCCGACTTCGGTTTGGACTCTGCCGAATACACCATCAGCTTTGACTGTGCCGGGGACTGTCAGAAAGACGGGACTCGTGTAACGGCAACTGTGAGATCTACGGTTCCGCTGCCTGGCATCCCCAACTGGCTGGCCAGCGGCGGCAGGGCAGGCATCACCGTGCAGTCAGAGCACGCCGACATTGTTGCGGCATTCGGCGAGGTCAGACCATGAACCGCCGCAGGGACCGCGGATCGATCATGCCTCTGTCGATCGGCTTCATGAGCATCGCCCTGGCGCTGCTGATCATTGCGGTTGTCATCACCGATATCTACATGGCCCACAGGAAGCTGTTTGCCCTGGCGGATTCAGCTGCCCTGGCCGCCGCGGACTCCTACACACCAGGTCTGACAGAACGGCCGTCCCTCTACTTCACCAATTCTGATATCGAAAGCGCAGCCAGCCGCTATATTCGGCTCTCCGCCGACGATTCCCGGTGGACGAACATGCGCGTGCGGGCGCAGACCACCGATGCCAATCACGTTTCCGTAGAACTCACCGCCGGCTACAGACCAGTTCTGATCAGCCCTTTTGTGCCAAAGGGACTGCCGCTGCGCGCATCGGTCACGGTTGAGGGCGCTCTGCTCGATCCCGCCCGGCGGTAAATCTCGAGGTGCCGCTCGGCTGCGTCAGCCCGGGCGGCTGCGATGGTGCCGATGTGATCCGGTGACTTCTGTTCGGCGCAGTGTGGATAAGACAACGGCAATGCACAGGGCTAAGCAGCAGGCTGCGCGGTTCTCCCCTGCTGTCCTATGTTCCGAGCATGGCTCAGACAACAGTTCACGTCACCGGTCAGGGGCACGCGTCCTATGCGCTCAGTGCCCCTGACCGGGCGAGTGCTGCTGATGTTCTAGCGGCCTTCACCCGTCACACCGCAGCTGAGTCGGCGACTGCGTGGGCGGTCAGCCCCGATGGCGAACACTTCCGGCCCGCCTCGGAAACCTGGCGCCAATGGTGTGCCCGGTATCCGGCAACCGTGGTCAGCCGTCCAAGCCAGCTGGATGTGCGCGCTGGACTGACCGGCGTTCAGCCGGCCGCCACAGTTGTGGCCGGACCGGATGCGGGTTTCGCTTTCATCCTGCCTGCCCACTCCGTCACGGTCGGCCGCAGCGAGCGTGCTGACTTCTGCCTGCACGACCCTTTCGCATCGCGTGTTCCGCAGCGACTGCAGTTCGGCACGAACACGGTTGGCAGCAGCATCGTGGTTGTTGACGACGGGCAGCCTGAGACCGTCAGCAGCTCAACTATTCCCTGGCCGAAAGCGCCGCGGGTAGCGCAGCTGAACCGCCCATCGATACTGCATCTGATCCTTCCGCTGCTCATTGGGATTGTCTTGGCCGTGGCGATGCAGGTGTGGTGGTTTCTTGCCTTCAGCCTCTCGGGACCGCTGAGCGCGGGACTGCAGCTGCTCACGGAGCGTCGGCGCATCCGCCGACAGTCAGCCGAAGGACTGCGTGCCTACGCAGCCCGGCTGCGTGCTTTGGCAGATGAAGTCAATCTGCAGACAGTCGAAGCGAAGATCCCACCCAGTCGAGACCCGCTGACGGTGTGTGTCGGATACGGGACTGTTCTTCTTCCGGCTGCTGTTGCCGAACCTGCCGAGCCCGAAGAATCATGGGATGACGATTACTGTGCGGCTTGCCAGACACTCGAGGGTCGGACCGTGCTGCCGATCGAGGCTGACAGTCGCAGAATTCAAACGCAGGCGCCCATCAACATCGACCTGCGGCAACATGCTGTGGTGCTCTGCGGTGCAGAAGCCGTGCCGATTGCCCGCGCGCTGTGCGCTCAGGTCTGCACTGCGTCTGTACCTCTTGTCCACGGTCACGCGGCTGTCCAGCGCTCACCGGAACTGGTGTCTGTCCTGCCGACCTGCCCCTGTGTTCGCGGCGAGAGCTGTATCGACAGCGACGCAGAAGTATCGATCACAGTTGAAGACGACCGCATCGTGGTGGCGGGCGCTGAAACACGGCACCGTGTTGTAATCGAAGCGTCTGCCCGCACGGCGCGAATCGTGCAAGCCGCTCCGTCTTCTGCAGCTGTTCCCCAACCTGGAATGTTCAATCCCGCGCGTATGACTACCGGCCGGTTCCTCAGCCTGTGCCCGCACACTGCAGGAACAGCGGATGCGTGGGCCGCACCCGTGAGCTTCGATGATCTTGCGGCCCAGTGTCCGCAAACGGCTGTTCCCATCGGCATGGGCGAAAATGGTCCGATCTTCGCTGATCTGCGCGCCGATGGGCCGCACGCTCTTGTCGCCGGAACCACCGGAAGCGGAAAATCTGTCCTCCTGCAGACTTGGATCGCCGCTTTGTGCCGAAGCAGAAAGCCGGAGGAACTGCGGCTTATCCTCATGGATTTCAAGGGCGGAGCAGCATTTGCCCCACTTGCTGACCTGCCGCACGTTGAATCGTGTTCGGACAACCTGGACCTGCGATCGGCTCTGCGCACACTGCGCAGCGTTCAGGCCGAAGTTCGCTACCGCGAAGCAGTTCTCAAAGAGTCCGGCTGTCCTGACATCGATGCGCACAATCAGGCCGGTGCTGAACCTCCGCTGCCCAGAATCGTCGTTGTGATCGACGAATTCCAAGTGCTGACAGCAGATTTTCCACCCGGTGTTGAAGCGCTCGAATCCCTCACCGCGCTGGGCCGATCGCTGGGCATCCACATAGTCCTTGCCACGCAGAAGCCCTCGGGGGTCATCACATCGCGCATGCGGACGAACATCGCACTGCGCGTCTGCATGCGGGTGCGAGACGCTGCCGACTCACTCGAAGTTCTCGATTCCCCCGCGGCTGCCGATATCCCACCGGACCGGCCGGGCATGGGCTGCATATCCACCGGCCACCGCAGCGATATGTTTCGCGCAGCCTCGCTGGATGTTCCCACTGACGCGTCCGCCACGGTGAGTTGGCGGCTGCTGGCGGGTGGCAAGCGCGAAGGCGATTCCGCCTCGGGTCAGTGCGGTATCGAAGTTGAAGACCCGCCTGCACCGATCCTGCAGAAGCTGCGGCAGATCAGTCCACCGCAGCGCACGCGCAGGATCACTCCGGAGGCGCTGCCGAACATCCTGCCGTTCACCGATTCAGGCCCCGTGGGGCGGATTGACCTTCCTGACCGCCAAACTCTCGTCGACTGGACACCCGATGCCGATATCAGCACAGCGATTCTGGGAGGGCCCCGCACGGGCAAGTCATCCCTGCTGTGGCTGCTTGCCGATGGGTCTGACAGCACATGTGAACGTGGTAGGGCGCTATCGTCTGGCTCAGCCTCAGCGCCAAACGGCATTGTGGCTCCGAACGGTGTGGTCTTTACGCGAGACAAGCCCTCGCACTGCCGGTATGAGCTGCTCGTAGTCAATCATTCCGATGCCTGGCTGGTGGAATACGCGCTCGGTCTGATTGAACGCACGATCTCTTCCGGTGGCCGACCACGGGTGTTCATCGACGATTTCGAACACCTGACTGCCCAGCCGCACATCCTCATGCGGGTGGAGGCGCTGCTCGGCGACGCTGCGGCCACTATTGTGTGCGACCGCAGAACACTGCATTCGCGGGTCGGCGGATCGGTCAGCAGACGAGTTTTCTTCCCACCTGCCTCTGACGGTGACGCTGTTTTTCTCGGGCTCAGCAATCACCGCTTTGACGGTTTTCCACCCGTCGGACGTGCTGTTCTCATCGGCCCGCCCACCGATTGTGCCGGTGCCAGTGCTGATGAAAGACACCATGCGCTGGGGGCGGACGTTATCGGAGCTGACGGGGTCGATGTGCAGATCGCCTGTGCGGCAAGTGCTGTCGGTTCTGCCGCTGCTGCCGGGTCTACCGCCGCTGCGGGTGTTGGGGGCGGTATTGCTGAATCGCCTCTCCCGCTGCCGTGGGGTGCCGGGCGTTCATCGGCCTACGGCGTTCTCGGCTACGACCCCTGCGGCCAACCGGCTGTGTGGGACACGGAAGAGCACGGCCAAGTGCTGAGCATCATCGGTCCTGCCGAGGTGCGGCAGGCTCTAGCGGCAGGCCTGCCCGACTGCTTCACGCAGCTCAGTGCGGCCGACGCACTTCCAAGTGACCTCGCACCGGCTATGACGGCAGATCGAGCAATTCTCGGATGGGGTCTGCACGAACAGCTGCCGTACGGTTCACCTGCGGCACAGGCGAGCGCTTTGGGCCCCAGAATCATCGTCGGAGCCAGAGCCCAGGCCGAACTGGAAAACCTGGGCCTGCGACACCTGCCGGTGGCCCCACCGGGTGTTGCGTGGTTCATCACGCGGACTGCCGCGATACCCATCCAGCTGCAGGGAACTCAGCGGCACGAACCTGCCAAGTCAGAAGGCCCCGTCACGCCGAAAGAAGGAGAACCGCTGTAAGACTCAGCTGGTGGCAACCGTGTCGTATTCGTAGAGCACGCGTGCTTTGCCGGCCTCCACCAGGCCGTCAATGAGCGTTGAGAGCACCGGCATTTCGTCTGTTACCTCAACCACAACAGGGGTGTCCGTCGACAGACGGGCAATGAGCGCGCCCGTGTCCTCAAGTGCGGCCTGGAACTCAGGAGTATCAGCCGATTCCGCCTGGTGCACAGCGCCGTCGCCCTCAGCCCCGGCCGCATCAGCGTCGGACACCGCGCCGCTGGGCACAGCCCCGTCGTACACGGAGCCGACGGTCAGCTCGGTCGCACCGTCCTCACCGTCGTCAATCGCGGGGAACGACACTGCGAAAGCCGTGATCTGACCATCACGTCGCATAAGCGCCGCCCCGTGCGCACCGGTTGCCTCAGACAGGAAACGCTGATTGACCTGGCCAATCGTCATCTCGGCCGGACGGTCAGCGCGATTAACGCCCGCATACCAACTGCCGAACGCCTGGGTGAGCGCAACAGAACCGGTCGCAGTCACCTCGAAGTCCTCCAACCGGTCGGCGCCCAGACCACCCAGCCCGGCAGCCTCAATGCGGACCACCCGGGTGCGAAACAGCGGCGAAAAGCCCCACGCTGCAGCAGCCTGTGCTCCCGGCGTGCCCGGCTCCACCCGAGCCCGCAGCGGCAGACCCTCAAGGTCCGTGCCGACAACAGCCTCGCGTACGGCGCTCAGCAGAGCCGAACCGACACCTCGGCGTTCATCGGTCGGGGCGACCTCAACATGCGCCCACGCACGCGTAGGGTGCGCGGGCGACTGCGCGACCACAGCGGCACCGATCAGAACATCATCAGCCACCTGGGCGACAACGGCCCGGCTGACAGGAGCATCAGCATCCGCGCGGAAAAGCGACCGAGCCATGTGAGCGGCAGGGTTCTGCGGATCGCCGAGGATCGTGTTGAGCTTGAGATCGTCACCGTCGACAAAAGGGCGGATGTGCATACAAAGTCCTTCCAGGGCAGCTGACCCCACTATTTTAGGCCCGCCCACACCAGCACCCAGAGGCGGCAGTTGTGCCCAGAAGAGCTGTGTCCCACTCTGCCCGGCGCAAGGGCATTCCGCTACCGTTATGACATGACTTCGAATACCTCGCCCACTAAGGCGCAGATGACGGACAATCCCATGAAAGCGGCCGAAGAAGCCGCAGCGGTCATCAACTCGGCAGCCGGTGTCGACAAACACGACATCGCCCTGGTTCTCGGCTCCGGCTGGGGCAGCGCAGCGGACCTGCTGGGCGACACGATCGCCGAAACCCCGGCGGCAGAAGTCCCCGGATTCCATGCCTCGGTCGTTGCCGGCCACGGCGGCACCCTCCGGTCCATCCGCCTGAAGAACAGCGACAAAATCGCCCTCGTGCTCGGTGCGCGCACCCACTACTACGAAGGCCGCGGCGTACGCGCAGTCGCCCACGGAGTCCGCACCGCAGCGGCCGCCGGGGCAGACAAACTAGTCCTGACCAACGGCTGCGGCTCAACCTCGGAAGAGTTCGCACCCGGCACCCCGGTCATCATCAGCGACCACCTCAACCTCACCGCCATCAGCCCGCTCGAAGGTGCGAACTTCGTTGACCTGACCGACCTCTACTCACCGCGCCTTCGCGAGGTTCTGCGCAGTGTGGACCCTGAACTCAAAGACGGCGTCTACGCCCAGTTCCCCGGACCGCACTACGAAACCCCGGCGGAAGTGCGCATGGCCCGCACCCTCGGCGCAGACCTCGTCGGCATGTCCACCGCGCTCGAAGCAATCGCAGCACGGGCCGCCGGATTGGAAGTTGTCGGCATTTCACTGGTGACCAACCTCGGCGCCGGAGTATCCGCCACTGCCCTGTCCCACGCCGAAGTCATCGAAGCCGGCCAGGCCGCAGGACCGCGCATCTCTGCTCTGCTGGCCGAAGCCGTCAGCACCATGGCCGAACTGCCCCGACAGGAGCGCTGACCCATGATCGCCGATCGCTTCACAAATGGCTTCGACCCCGAAATCGTCAAAGCTTGGATCGCTGACGACCCCGACCCCGTCACGGCCGCAGCCCTCCAGAAGCAGCTGGACGCGGCCACCGGCGAACCCGGCGAGGCCTCCGAGCGCGCAATCGCCGACATCACGGAAGGCTTTCAGGGTCTTCTGCAGTTCGGAACGGCCGGTCTGCGCGGCGAAATCGGGCCAGGCCCCAGCCGCATGAACGCAGCCGTCGTCACCCGTGCAGCCGCAGGACTCGCGGCGGCTCTGCGCGATGTTGTCGGTGAGGGCTTCACCGTCGCCATCGGCTGCGATGCTCGCCACGGCTCCGCCGATTTCGCCCGCGTCACCGCCGCCGTCGTCACCCAGGCCGGTGGCCACGCCATGCTTTTGCCCGCACAGCTGCCCACGCCCCTTCTGGCCTTCGCCGTCAAACATCTGGGAACTGACGCCGGAGTGATGGTCACAGCCAGCCACAACCCGCCCCAAGACAACGGCTACAAGGTCTACCTTGGCGAGCGGCCCCTCGTCGGTTCGGCTCGCGCAGCCGCGGCTGCCGACGGGCGCGAACTCACAGACGCCGAACTCGAAACCATTGCGGCCGGTGCAGGCGCGCAGATCGTTGAGCCCTTTGACGCTTTTATTGCCGGCAAAATCGCCGAGGTTCCGTCTGTCGGCAGCATGACCCTGCCGGACACCGGGTGGACCGAACTGGGCGACGAGGTGCTCGATGCCTACACCGAGCGGCTTGCTGAATTCAGTGACATGGCCGGTGCCCGCCAGAGCGCACCGCTGACGATTGTCTACACTGCCATGCACGGCGTGGGCGGTCAGACCGCGCTGCGTGTTCTTTCCCAGGCCGGCTTCACGGATGTTCACGTGGTCGATCAGCAGCACCAGCCCGACCCCGACTTCCCCACCGTCGCATTTCCCAACCCGGAAGAGCCCGGTGCGCTCGAGCTCGCCTTTGCCAAGGCCCGCGAGGTCGGTGCGGATCTCATCATTGCGAATGATCCCGATGCCGACCGCGTGTCGGCCGCTGTGCCGGATCCGCGGGACGAAAGCGGCTACCGTCAGCTCTCCGGTGACGAGGTGGGGCTTCTGCTTGCCGAATTCATGGCCGGAACCGTGCGAGCCCGCCAGGCTGTGGGCGAGACATGCGTCATGGCGAACTCGATCGTGTCCTCGACCGCTGTTGCCCATTTAGCGGCCAACCGAGGCATTGCGCACCGGCAGACGCTGACCGGCTTCAAATGGATCACCCGCGTACCCGGTCTGGTGTACGGCTACGAGGAAGCACTCGGCTACTGCGTCGACCCCGAAGCTGTGCGCGATAAGGACGGCATAAGCGCTGCCGTTGTCTTCGCCGGTCTCGTCTCCAAACTCAAAAGCGTTGGACTCAGTGTTGAAGACCAGCTGGATGACATTCGTCAGCGCGACGGTGTCTTCCTCACCGCGCCACTGACATTCCGCTTTGACGACGTGGAGAAGATCACCGCGGCAGTTGACTCGCTGCGCAGCACTCCTCCTGCCGAACTCGCGAGGCGGGACGTCGTCGAGGTCATCGACCTGGCTGCTGGAAGCGATGAACTGCCGCCCACCAACGGCATCAAACTGCGTCTGGCAGGCGGTGACAGGATCATCATCCGCCCGTCGGGCACAGAGCCGAAGCTCAAGTGCTACCTGGAAACGGTCGCACCGGCTGACGGCTTCGACGCCCCCGAGGACGTGCGCACCGCAGTTGCCGAATGCCGCCAGCGCCTATCGGCGCTCTCAGCCGCACTCGGCACATACCTGGGTCTGTAAAAGCTCACGCTGGCAGACCACCAACTCAGCCAAGACACACAGCCGCCGAACCTCGACACACCGCAAAAGAACAAATCCACCCGTTAGCCGTGCGGCTAGCGGGTGGATTTGCTGCTATCGGGAGTTTTCCGGCTGACGAGTGTTTTCCGGCTAGAGCCGAACCCAGAACCTCAGTCTTCGAAGCCGTCGAGAACCGCGGCGGAACCGGAAAGGCCCAAACGTGATGCTCCGGCTTCAATCATTTCGCGGGCAGCTTCAGCCGAGCGGATACCGCCGGAGGCCTTAACACCCAGAGCGTCGCCGACGGTCTTGCGCATGATGGCAACAGCGTGAGCCGAAGCCCCACCAGCCGGGTGGAAGCCGGTGGAGGTCTTCACAAAGTGAGCACCGGCGCGCACCGAGGCTTCGCACGCGGCGACGATTTCGTCGTCTTCGAGCGCTGCGGATTCGATGATGACCTTGACCAGGGCATCGTGCCCGGCCTTCTTCGCGGCATCTGCAACGGCTTCGACAACGCCGCGGATGTCAGCTTCGACGTCATCCCACAGTCCGGCCTTGGCGGCACCGATGTTGATGACCATGTCGACTTCCTGAGCACCCTGTTCAACAGCCAGCGCCGCCTCGGCAGCCTTGATCTGGGGGGCGACAGCACCGGAGGGGAACCCGCAGACGGTTGCGATCACAAGGTTGCCCGTGTCTTTCAGCGGCAGAGCCGACGGCGACACGCACACTGCGAGCACGCCGAGCTTCTTGGCTTCCTCAACGAGAGCGGCGAAGTCTTCCGGGGTGGATTCGGGCTTGAGCAGCGTGTGGTCGATCATCGCTGCGACATCGGTCTTCTTCATAATGCTCCTTGAGTTCACTTGATGTGTTCGAAGATGACCGAGGTGGATTCGGCAGCCGCTGTCGCTTCCGAGCTTCCTGCCGGGGCGATCACAGCTGCCCCCTCGAGGCTTTCGAGGGCTCGGTCGAAGCGCTGGGCTTCATCTGTGTACAGGGTCATGAGCGGGGCACCGGCTTCAACAGTCTCGCCGGGCTTGGCGTGCAGGCGAATGCCCGCACCGGCCTGTACGGCGTCGCCCGGACGGGCGCGGCCTGCGCCCAGTCGCCACGATGCCTGGCCCACAGAAAGCGCGTCAAGACCGGTGAGAACACCGGATTCAGGGGCCGTAACAACGTGGTTCTCGCGGCCCATCGGCAGTTTCGCGTCAGGGTCACCGCCCTGTGCGCTGATCATCTGACGCCACTTGTCCATGGCGCGTCCGTCCTTGAGTGCCGCGGCGACATCGACGTCTGTCTTGCCGACGAGTGCCAGCATTTCCTGCGCCAGAGCGACGGTGAGTTCGACGACGTCGGCCGGGCCGCCGCCGGCGAGCACCTCGACGCTTTCCTCAACTTCGATCGCATTGCCCACAGCCAGGCCCAGCGGGGTGGACATGTCGGTGATGAACGCGGATGTTGCGGTGCCTGCGGCTTTACCGAGTTCAACCATGGTGCGGGCGAGCTCTTCGGCTTTCTGCCGGTCTTTCATAAACGCGCCGGAGCCGGTTTTGACGTCCAGCACGAGAGCTTCTGTGCCCTCGGCGATCTTCTTCGACATGATCGATGAGGC
The DNA here is from genome assembly GCF_902500275.1 of Brevibacterium sp. Marseille-P9724. NCBI lineage: Bacteria > Bacillati > Actinomycetota > Actinomycetes > Micrococcales > Brevibacteriaceae > Brevibacterium > Brevibacterium sp. Marseille-P9724. The sequence continues at coordinate 50,525 of NZ_LR722998.1, forward strand.
GATCAGCGGAATCGTGTCGACGATCCCGGTGATGTCGCGCAGCGCGTACAGCTTCTTGTCTGCAGGTGCCAGGCCTTCTGTGGTTTCACAGATGATGGCGCCGACCTCATCAAGCTGTCGCACAATGCCCTCGGTGGAGATCGCTCCGTGCCAGCCGGGGATCGCTTCGAGTTTGTCGAGCGTGCCCCCGGTGTGGCCGAGTCCGCGGCCAGACAGCTGCGGTACGGCGACGTCGAACACTGCGACAAGCGGTGCCAGCGGCAGCGTGATCTTATCGCCCACACCGCCGGTGGAGTGCTTGTCCGTGGTCGGCACCGACAGGCTGGAGAAGTCCAGGGTTTCACCGGACTTGATCATCGCCTGCGTCCAGCGCGTGATTTCGCGCGACTCCATGCCGTTGAGGAAGATCGCCATGCCGAGAGCAGACATCTGCTCATCGGCAATGACGCCGCGGGTGTAGGCGTCGATTGTCCAGTCGATCTGCTCGTCGGTCAGGGAATTGCCGTCGCGCTTGGCGATGATGATGTCAACGGCGTCAAACTTTTCCACGTCACACACTCCTCATGGTTGCGGTTGGGTGGTCTGCTGTTTCAGGTGGTCGGGCCCGAACGCTTCGGGCAGCACGGTAGACAGCGGCTGGATGCCGCTGGGCATGTCCAGCAGGAGGTCAGGTCCGCCGAATTCGTAGAGCAGCTGGCGGCAGCGCCCGCACGGGACAAGCTTGCTGCCCTGGCCGTCGCTGCAGCTGAAGGCCACGAGCTTGCCTCCCCCGGTTGCCGCCAGCTGCGATACGAGTCCGCACTCGGCACACAGGCCGAGCCCGTAGGAGGCGTTCTCGACGTTGCATCCGGTGATCACCCGGCCGTCGTCCACGAGCGCTGCCACTCCGACCGGGTAGCCGGAGTACGGCGCGTAGGCTCGCCGCATGGCTTGGCGGGCCTGTTTTCGCAGGTCCTCCCACACGCGCTCGTCCACGCTGCCCGGCATGCTGTCGGCCTGTCGGCTGTCGCTCTTTTCTGACGAGGCGCCGCTTGGCTGATCGGGCATGTGCATCACTGCTTGGAGTAGGGTACGCCTTCGGCCGCCGGTGCGCGCACTTTGCCCACGAATCCGGCGACGGCGAAGATCGTGACGATGTACGGCAGCATGAGCAGCAGGTCCGGCGGGATCGGCGAGCCAATGGCCGAAAGCGAATTGCCGAGGTTCTTCGCGAACCCGAACAGCAGCGCAGCCATGAGCGCGCCGCGGGGGTTCCATTTGCCGAGGATCATGGCGGCCAGGGCAATGTATCCCTGTCCGGCTGTCATTTCCTTGCCGAAGGCAAGACCCGAACCGACGGTGAAGAATGCCCCGCCCAGACCGGCAATTGCACCGGCCATGATGGTGTTGAGCACGCGGCCGCGGTTGACGTTGATGCCGACGGTGTCAGCTGCCCGCGGGTGTTCGCCGATTGCGCGCAGGCGCAGGCCCCACTTGGAGTTGAACAGCGCAATCTGCAGAACGGCCACGAGAATGTACATGAGGTACACGAGGATGTTCTGGTTGAACAGCACGGGCCCGATGATCGGAATGTCCGACAGGACCGGCACGGGCAGTGCCGGAAGGCGCATGGAGCGGTTCCACTGTTCGGGGTTGTCCGACAGGACGGTTGAGAAGAAGAAGCTGGTCAGACCAATCACGAGGACGTTGAGGACGACACCGATGATGATCTGGTCGACCCAGTAGCGCACCGCGAAGAACACGAGGACAATCGCCACGAGCACGCCGCCGATGGGTGCGGCGACAAGGCCCGCGTAGGGGCTGCCCACGAGCGAGGCGACGACTGCGGCAACAAAAGCACCGGCCAGCAGCTGGCCTTCAATTGCGATGTTGATGATGCCCGCGCGTTCGCCCACCAGACCGCACATTGCGCCGAAGATCAGCGGAACCGACAGTGCAAGAGCACCGGCGAGCAGAGCGGTTGCGGGGATGACGCCTGATCCGGCACCGGACCACGCGAGGAACGCAATGACGAACAGCACGCCGACGGCCACGGGAAGCCAGTTGCCGATTGTGATGCGCTTGAGCTGACCCCAGAAGGACAGTCCCGCAAGCACTGCCAGCAGCAGTCCCATCACAATGCCGGTGGTTTTGGCATCGACGGTGATATTCGGAATGTGGAAGAAGTCGCCCTGCTGGCCCAGCTGGAACGTTGCGTTCCGACCGCCTTCGGCGGCCAGGCCGAAGGCCGCCAGTGCGATGAAGGCGAGGACGCCGTAGACAACCGGGAACTTCCAGTCCCTCGGTGCGAGCTTCTGGGCGCTGTGAACGCTGGTCTGTGTGCTCATCGTTCCTCCCCGCCGTTCGCAGCGGCTGCGGTCGTCGGTGCGGCGTCTGCCGCTTCTGTGCTTTCGGCTTTCGCGCCGGTCGAGTCTGCTGTTTCAGCACCTGTCGAGGTGCCGGTCGACTTCACGTCTTCACGGCGCTTTTCGATGGGCTCCGGCAGGCGGAAGATAGCCCTGACCAGCGGGGGTGCCGCAATCAGGAGCACGATGATCGACTGCACGACGAGCACGATGTCAATCGGCGTGCCGGTTTGGGCCTGCATGAGGTAGCCGCCGGCTTTGAAACCGCCGAACAGAATCCCGGCGAAGAACACTCCGATCGGGCGCGAACGGCCCAGAAGAGCCACCGTGATGGCGTCGAAGCCGATCGTTCCGGCGATGCCGCCGCCGACGTTGCCCTCTGTGGCGAGCACCTGGTTGGCGCCGCCGGCACCTGCCAGCGCACCCGCTACCGCCATGACGACGATCGTCACCTTCGACACGGAAATGCCGGCGGTGCGCGCCGCGGCCGGGTTCTGTCCGACCATGCGCATTTCGAATCCGATGGTGGATCGTTCAAGCAGCCACCAGATGATCGCGGTGGCCAGTATGGCGATCACAAAGCCGATGTGCAGGCGGAACGGGTCCGGCAGGATCTTGAAGAAGTGCGCGGTCGAGTCGATATTGGCCGTCAGCGGGATCGAACCGGACTTGTGCTTGTACCACTCCTGTTTGAGCAGATAGGCCATGAGGTACAGCGCGATCGAGTTGAGCATGATCGTCACGATCACTTCGTTCGCACCGGTCTTGGCTTTCAGCACACCGGCAATCGACGCCCAGATGGCGCCTGCGAGCATACCGCCGAGAAGTGCCACGAGCATGTGGAGCACAGCCGGCAGGTGCAGCGCGTAGCCGAGGTATCCGCCGATGACGGCTCCGAGGATGACCTGGCCCTGACCGCCGATGTTGAACAGGCCCGAGCGGAAGGCCAGCGCGATGCCCAGTGCGGTGAGGATCAGCGGGGTTCCCGACACCAGCGATTCGGTCAGCGGGCGCACAGAGCGCACAAAGGAATTCGCGTTCCAGTCGAACACGGCACCTCGGAAGAGAGCCGAGTAGGCTTCGAGAACCGAGTGGAAAGCGTAGTAGAAGAAGTCGCCCGGCCGGGCGAAGATGTAGCCTGCGGCCCGCTGGACGTCGGCGTCAGCCAGGATGATGAGCACGGCTCCTGCGACGAGCGCAATGACGATCGCCAGAACCGACACCAGCCAGCTGCCCGACAGCAGTCCGCGGATGATGCTCTGGCGCGCACTGCCTCGATCAGCGCTGGCGGCAGTGGTCTTCTGATTCATACGATGTCCTCCTGGGCTGCCTGGCTGACCTCTGTCACGGCCGAACCGTCGGCAACGCGGGCGTTGGCTTCTTCTTCGGGCACACCGGCCATCATGAGGCCCAGAACGTCACGCGATGTGCCGCCGGGCACGGTGCCGATGATCTGTCCGCGGTACATCACGGCGATCCTGTCGGCAAGGTTGAGCACTTCGTCGAGTTCTGTTGAGACGATAAGGCACGGAGTTCCGCTGTCGCGCTCTTCGATGATCCGCTTGTGGACGAACTCGATGGATCCGACATCCAGGCCGCGGGTGGGCTGACTGGCCACGAGCAGACGCAGATCGCGTCCCATTTCGCGCGACAGAACAACTTTCTGCTGGTTGCCGCCCGAAAGCGTGGAGATCTGGTCTTGCACTGATCCGCAGCGGATGTCGAACTGCTCGACCTTTTCCAATGCGGCTGAGCGGATGGCCGACGGATTCAGCGCCAGTCCGTTGGCGTAGGGCTTCTGGTCGTACCAGTCGAGGATCATGTTCTCTTCAATCGAGAACCCTGCCACGATCCCGTCTGTTGAGCGGTCCTCGGGGACGAACCCGATGCCCTTGTTGAGTCTGGCCTTAATCGACGAGGCTTCGAGGTTCACGCCGTCAAGTTCGATCGTTCCGGCAGCCGGAGTCTCCAGACCGATGATCGCTTCGGCAAGTTCTGTCTGGCCGTTGCCGTCAACGCCTGCGATCGCAAGGATTTCGCCCCGGCGCACGTCGAGGGACACCTGGTTGAGCGCCGGCAGGTTGTTCTTGTCGAGCACCGTCAGATCTGTGACCTTGAGTGCGACATCGCCGGGTTCGGCGGGCGTCTTGTCAGACTTGAGGTTGACTTCGCGGCCGACCATGGCCGAGGCGAGCTCCGCCTCTGAAGACTCCGGGCTGACTTCGCCGACGACCTTGCCGCGGCGGATGACCGTGATGGAGTCTGCGACGGCGCGGACTTCGCGCAGCTTGTGGGTGATGAACACGATCGATGTGCCGCGCTCTTTGAGCTGGCGCATGATTTCGATGAGTTCGTCGGTTTCGTGCGGGGTGAGCACCGCGGTCGGTTCGTCGAGGATGAGCACCTGAGCATCACGCGACAGGGCTTTGATGATCTCGACGCGCTGCTGCACACCGACGGGAAGGTCTTCAATGTAGGCATCGGGGTCGATGTCGAAGCCGAAGCGGGCTGAGATCTCCGTGACTTTCTCCCGAGCCTGCTTGAGATCCAGAAGGCCGAGCGATTTGGTGGGCTCATAGCCCAGGGCCACAGATTCTGCGACCGTGAACACGGGAATGAGCATGAAGTGCTGGTGCACCATGCCGATGCCTGCCGCAACAGCGTCACCCGGACCCGAAAAAGACACGGGTTCGTCGTCAATGAGAATACGGCCGGCGGTGGGCTCATACAGTCCGTAGAGGACGTTCATGAGAGTTGATTTTCCTGCACCGTTCTCCCCCAGGAGCGCATGGATTTCGCCTGGTTCGACGACGAGGTCAATCGAATCGTTTGCGGTGAATTCACCGAACTTCTTCGTGATTCCCTCGAGGGTGAGTTTCACTGATTACTCCTCAATACATGTGGACAGGCGCGGTCCCGGCAGGAAGATTCTAACTGCATGAGGACAGTCGCTCTTCCATGCCGGGACCGGCGTCTCGTTTCAGAGACCTGCGCGTTCAGCGCGGGGTCACTTAGGAGCGTTCTCGGTTTCGACCTTGGTCTTGCCGTCGATGATCTCCTGCTTGATCTTTTCGACGCCGTCCTTGACGTCGTCGGAGACCTTGTCTTCGAAGTCGTGGAACGGGGCGATCGACACGCCTTCGTTCTTCAGATCGCCGATGTAGGGCTCACCGGTGAAGTTGTCTTCCGAAGCTTCCTTGGCGCTGTCGTAGACGGCGTTGGACATCTCCTTGAGCACCGAGGTCAGCATGAGGTCGCCGTACTCGGTGGTTTCGTAGCCGTCAGCGTCAACCCACACGAGCGAAACATCGCCGTGCTTCTTAGCCGATTCAGCCGCACCGAGGCCCACCGGCCCTGCAACGGGCATCACGATGTCAGCACCCTGCGAAATGAACTGGTCTGTCAGGGCCTGGCCCTGACCCTGGTCGGAGAAGTTTCCGACGAAGGAACCCTTCTGCTTGGCTTTGTCCCAGCCGAGCAGTTCGACCTTGCCGTCGTGGTCCTTGTTGTAGCGGTCCACACCGTCGGCAAAGCCGTCCATGAAGATAGACACGGACGGAATCTGCATGCCGCCGAAGGTGGCGACTTTGCCGCTCTTGGTGGTGCCTGCGGCCACGTAGCCTGCAAGGTATGCGGCTTCAGCAGTGTTGAACACCAGCGGCTTGGCGTTGTCGTACTCGACGGTTTCGCCGTTTTCGTCAGAGAAGTAGGAGTCGACGAGCGCGTATTCGATGTCGCTGTTCTGCTTGGCGGACTTGCCGAGTTCAGCGGCGAGGTTGAAGCCCACACCGTAGATGATGCTGCAACCGTTCTGCACCATGGTGTCGACGTTCTGCGAGTAGTCCGACTTGTCCTTGGATTCGGCGACTGCCTCCTGCAGGCCGAAGTCCTTCACGGCGCGGTCGAAGCCGTCCTTTGACGACTGGTTGAACGACTTGTCATCCCAACCGCCTTCGTCAGAGATGATGCAGGCCTTGAAGTCAGACTTCTTGGCATCGGCGCCGCCCTCCGGGGCTTCACCGCAGGCGGAAAGAGCGAGAGCTGCGGTCGCAAAGACGGCGACGGCAGGAGCGAGAAACTTGCGCTTCACAGTCACTTCCTTAGAAAGACGCACCGAATGGGAGGACCGTCGAGACTGTGGGTGCCTATGAGCACAGCTGTCTGAACAGCCCGCGCGCAGTGCGTGCAGTGATATTACGACTCCAAGAATACTGGAAGAACACCCAGGATTTCATGAGGGGGATCACAGAGCTCTGCCCGCCGCGTTCGCTTCGGTCCACTTGCCCAGAATGACGGGCATCGCAGGCTTCGCACTCGCGTGAACTTAGACACGTCCGCGTCTCGCATTTCGGAGCCTGTTTCCCTGCGGTCTCGGCGTTCGCGTTGCCCCTGTCCATAAATGGGGCTGCTTGATCCCAAAGCGCGGACATCGCCAGAGGCGCGGTCGGATTTTCCCAATTAGGATGAACGCCATGCTTCCGGATTCCCTTAACCGCCTGTTCGACACCGCTGGCAAACAGCATTTTCCGTCGGACACTGAATTCAACGCGGAGCTTGCGCGCTTGGTCCATGCCAATATGGCGCAGACCAACCTCATTCGCACCGCGCAAGCACACTTCGCCCGCCGTCACGGTCTCAATCTTGTCGATTTCACCGTCCTGACTGAGATCGTCTACGCGACAGACCAGCACACGACCATCACCCCCGGCTACATCAGCGAACGCGTGGCCCTGTCGGCTTCTACCCTGACCTCTATTCTTGAGCGTCTGGTCTCCCGCGGCCTGCTGGTGCGCGAACGCGACATGACTGACAAGCGCCGGATCGCCGTCAACTACACGGCGGACGCCGCGGAGCTCATCACGAACTTCTACGGCGCAGTCGGCAAGATCTACTCCGCAGCCTTTGCAGACAGGCGAAAAGCGGCAAAGGCTCTCGACATGGCAGAGCAGCTCGAAGACGCCAACCGGTCCCTCTACGAATCTCTGCGCGACCGCATCCTCTGACACTCCGCCAACTCGCACTGCGCCCAGCAGGCACCTCGTAATCATCCGTGCGGGGTTTGGAAGCTGCTGGGCCACCACACCCTGTCGCCAATCAGGGTGAACACGGCCGGCACGATGACAGTGCGCACCAGAAGGGTGTCGATGAGCACGCCGAATCCCACAATCAGGCCCAGCTGCCCCAGGGTCACCAGCGGCAGCACACCCAAGGCGGCGAAGACGGCGGCGAGCACAATGCCCGCGCTCGTAATGACCCCGCCGGTGTGGGTGACGGCTTCGATCATGCCTTCGGCGGTTCCGCGCAGACCGGCCTCGCGGCGGGCCCTGTGAACCAAGAAGATCGTGTAGTCAATGCCGAGGGCCACAAGGAACAGGAACGCCAAAAGCGGAACCTGCAGATCCAGCGCTTCGCTTCCCAACATCAGACGGCTGAGAACCCAGCCTGCACCAATCGCGGCAAGCGAACTGGCCGCATTGATCGCCAGCAGAACAACCGGGGCAACAGCCGAACGAGCAACGAAGATGAGCACGATGAGCGTCACCCCGAGAATCAGGGGGACGATCAGCGCGAAGTCCTGGGCGTTGCCCGCACGCGCATCGACGTCCGCTGCGACCTGCCCGCCGACCAGAGCATCCGCACCGTTTATCGCACCGACGGCGTCGCGCAGCTCATCGATCTGCGCCAGACTCTTGTCCGTGCTCGGGCTGTAGTCGCTTGTCACCATGATCTTCGACAATCCGTTATGCGTGTCGATTTCACCGGCACGGACAACGCCTTCGCGGTCTTCCACCGCCGCCACGACGTCATCAGCCTTGTCTTCGTTCGCGACAATGAGGATCGGCTGGGCCTCACCGGGAGGGAAATGCTGCGACAGGGTTTCCAGACCGGCTGCCGACTCCGACTGCACCCGGAACCGATCAAGCTGGTCAAGGCCGACCTTCACACCGAACAGCCCCGATGCCATAGCGGCCAGCGCGGCGATGCCCGCACCTGCTGACACAAGAGGCCGGCGGGCAACGGAAGTCGCCACGCGATGCCACACCCCACCCCGGCCCGCAGCGGCACCGCAGCGTGGAATCGAGGGCCAGAAGGCGCCTCGTCCGACTATCGCGAGCATCGGAGGCAGCACAAGAAGAACAGCAGCCAGTGCGGTCAGCAGGCCGATAGCCGAAGTGACGCCCAGGCCGTGCGTACCGGGAATGACGGCCAGCACGAGTGTCAGCAGAGACAGCACAACCGTGAGATTTGAGGCGACAATCGCACCGACCGTGTGCCGCCACGCAGCCGCAAGCGCCGCCCGGTGGTCGGCCTGGCGCAGCAGTTCCTCGCGGTAGCGCGAAATGAGCAGAAGCGCATAGTTGGTGCCCGCGCCGAATACGAGCACGCTGATGATTCCGGCATCGAACTGCAGATTCCACGCTTGGCCAGCCGCTGCTGTCAGGCGGCCCGCGAGACCATCTGCCAGGCCGACGGCGAGCAGCGGCACCAGCCACAGAATCGGCGAGCGGTAGGTGACGATCAGCAGGACGGCGACAATCGCGATCGTCACCGCCAGCAGAGTGAAGTCCGCCCCGTCAAACGCGGCGGCGACGTCCGCACCGAAGGCAGGCCCGCCCGTGACTTCCAGCTTGAGATCGGCCGGGCGGTGCTCAGCGACGGCCTCGCGCAGCTCGCCGATGACTTCGGCATTGGCGGTGTTGAATTCGCCCGCCTGGATAGGGGCGAGGACGACCGCGGCGCGACCGTCCTCACTGAGAATAGGCTCGGATGCCTCACCGAGCGATGCTGAAGCGGTTCTGCTCAGCGCCTCAGCGAGGTCTTTCAGTTCGGTCTTCTGGCTGTCTGTGATCTTTCCGCCGTCACGCGCGGTCGCGACGATCAGCACGGACTGTTCGTCCGCGCCGGGAAATTCGTCCAGCAGCGCCTGCGCCCTCTGTGATTCGGATGCGGCAGGGGCCTGTTCGCTGGCTTCGGGCGCTTTCGCCGAACCGAAAACTCCGAACAGCACCCCCATCACCACTAGCCCGATGATGAGTGTGAACCATGACCCCCGCTTGGAGGTGATTCTGTCTGCAAAACCGTGTCGTTCCATGCTTCCAGTTCACCGAAAACACGGGGTGATCCCATCGGTTCTTCGGCTGAACCGGAGTCATACTTTCGGACGACCCCCGCACTGGGGCGGGGTCGTGGCCGCTGGCGCGGTCAGCTGTCTTCGAGCAGATCAGACAGTTCGAGCCAGCGCTCTTCGAGCTGTTCGGCTTCTTCGCGGTGTCCCCGCAGTTCTTCGCCGAGGGCCTGCAGCCCCTCGAAGTCGGTCTGGTCGTGTTCGCCGAGCCGTTCGAGAACCTTCTCGATTTCGCCGTTGACCCGGTCGAGCCTGCGCTCGATTGCGCCGACCTCTTTGCGCTTGGCGTGCCTTTCGGCGCCGGTCAGTCCGCTGTCCACAGAGGATGCCGAGGTTCCGCTGTCTTGGTTCCGGGCACCTCGGCTGCTGCTGTCGGCACCGTCAAGTTCAGCGGCGAGTTTCAGATATTCGTCGATTCCGCCGGGCACGTGGCGCAGCGTGCCGTCGAGAATTGCGTACTGCTGGTCGGTGACGCGCTCAATGAGGTAGCGGTCGTGGGATACGACGATGAGTGTCCCCGGCCAGGAGTCCATGAGGTCTTCCATGGCGGCGAGCATGTCAGCGTCAACGTCGTTGGTCGGTTCGTCCAACAGGATGACATTGGGTTCGTCCAGCAGCAACAGCAGCAGCTGAAGGCGCTTCTTCTGCCCGCCGGAGAGATCTTCGACATAGGCCGAGAGGTGTTCGCGCTGAAAGCCCAGCCGTTCCAGAAGCTGCGCCGGGGTGTGGTCTTTGCCGTCGATTTCAAAGCTCGTTTTGGTGCGGGCGAGAACTTCGCGCACACGGTCGCGGCCGATGTCGGCAAGCTGGGAAAACTGCTGGTCGAGCACCCCGAGTTTGACGGTCTTGCCGCGTTTGATCCGCCCGTCGGTCGGCTGCAGGCTGCCGGCGATCAGCCCCAGCAGCGTCGATTTTCCCGACCCGTTGCGGCCGAGGATTCCGGTGCGCTCACCGGGGGCGATCCGCCACGTGACACCCGTGAGCACATAGCCGTCCGGGTAGGCAAAGGCCACATCTTCGAGATCGACGACGTCTTTGCCCAGGCGCGACACCGCCAGCCGTTTGAGTTCAAGCGAGTCGCGTACCGGCGGAACATCGGCAATGAGCTGATTGGCCGCTTCCACGCGGAACTTCGGCTTGGATGTGCGGGCGGGGGCGCCTCGGCGCAGCCAGGCGAGCTCTTTGCGCATGAGGTTTTGGCGCTTGGCCTCTGCTGCCGCGGCCAGGCGGTCGCGTTCGACTCTCTGCAGGACATAGGCCGCGTATCCGCCCTCAAACTGGTCGACCGTGCCGTCGTGAACTTCCCACGTGTCGGTGCTGACCTCGTCGAGGAACCACCTGTCGTGGGTGACGACCAAGAGTCCCCCCGTGTTTTTGGGCCAGCGCTTGTTCAGGTGGCCGGCCAGCCAGGCAATGCCCTCAACATCCAGATGGTTGGTCGGTTCGTCGAGTGCGAGCACATCCCAGTCGTCCACCAGCAGGGCGGCGAGTGCCACGCGCCTGCGCTGCCCGCCCGAAAGTGCGGAAATCTGGCGGTCCCAGTCGAGATCGCCCACAAGACCCGCAATGATGTCGCGGATCCGAGCGTCGGAAGCCCATTCGTATTCGGGGCGGTTACCGACAATTGCGATGCCGACGGTGTCATCGGGGTTGAGGCTGTCAGTCTGGGTGAGAACTCCCACGCGCAGCCCACCGCGCTGGGTCACGCGGCCAGAATCGGGCTCCATCTGCCCGGTCAGCAGTGCCATCAGCGTCGATTTGCCGTCGCCGTTGCGGCCGACGATGCCGATCCTGTCGCCTTCGTGGACACCGATGGTGAGCGAATCGAAGACGGTCTTCGTGGGATAGTCCAGCGAAATGTCTTCGGCTCCGATCAGATGTGCCACGGTGCGTCCTTCCTGCAGTCAGTCGGCTGAGGCTCTTCAGCCGCCGTCTCAGTCTATTGGTCGTTCACGCGCCCAGCTCCACCAGGAGCACACCGGTGCAGATGAGCGCAATGCCGGCACCCATTGCCAGGGTCAGAGGCTCCGAACAGCCACGGGAATCAGTCCTCAACGAGGTGAGCTCCCGGGGCGGGTCCCGTTGTGCGCACGACATTGCGCACGGACGTGCTGGCTTCGAGAATGACAGCGAGGTCAAGGGCGTGAGTGGCATCTTCGGCGAGGAAGGCAACAGTCGGCCCGGAACCGGACACGAGCCCTCCGAGGGCTTCAGCTTCACGTCCGGTTCTCAGCACCTCGCGCAGTTGGGGCAGCATGTCGCAGGCGGCGGCTTCGAGATCGTTGTGCAGAGCATCAGCCAACCGGTGCGGGTCACCGGCGACAAACGCTGCAACAGCCTCCCCAGCATCGACCGTCGGGCCCGGTGCGCGGCCCTCGGTTCGCATCTGGTCCAGCCGACCGTAGACCAGCGGTGTTGACAGTTCGCTCGCCGATGTTGCCAGCACCCAGTGAAACTGCGCATCAGACATGACGGTGGCGAGCTCATCGCCTCGGCCGGTGCCGATAGCCGTCCCGCCCAGGAGCGCAAAGGGCACGTCCGCCCCGAGTGTCGCCGCGGTGTCGTGAAGCAGCTGCGGATCGTCCAGGCCGATGCGCGCCGCATAGGCGACCAGCGCTGCTGCGGCATCGGCAGAACCGCCTCCCATTCCACCTGCGACCGGCACGTTCTTGTCGATTGCGATGTCAACCGCAATGTGGGTGTCCGTCGCCCGGGCGAGCGCGTTCACTGCTTTTCGAGCCAAGTTCCGCTCGTCACAGGGAATGGATGACGATGCGTAGGGGCCAGCCACCGTCACCTTCGGGTTGGCGGGGTCGTCAGCTTCTGTCAGTGCGATGGTTTCGCGCACGTTGAGGGCGTGGAAGACGGTGACGAGGTCGTGATAGCCGTCATCGCCTGGTTCGCCGACGCCGAGCATGGCGTTGACTTTGCCGTGAGCGGTGGCCCGAATCATGTGGCTCCTCTGATTGTTTGGGTCCACACTATCGGCTGATGAGCGTTTCTCAGCGAAGCCGGGCTCTATCAGGTGTGCACGGTCAGGACTGTGCTTCTGCGCGGGCGAGCGCAATGAAGTCCTCGATCGCGAGTGTTTCACCACGCGCCTGCGGGCTGATGCCCGCAGCTTCGAGGATCTTCTGGGCGGGCTCTCCCCCGCCGAAAACACCGCTGAGGGCGGCACGCAGGGTTTTGCGGCGCTGCGCAAAGGCCGCGTCGACGAGTGCGAAGACTCGGCTGCGCTCAACCTCGTCGGCCCCCGGCAGCGGCTGTGCGTGGCGGATGATTCGCACAAGCCCCGAACCGATGTTCGGGGCCGGCCAGAAGACGTTCTTCCCGATGTCAGAGCCTCGCGATACCGTTCCGTACCACTGAGCTTTGAGGCTGGGCACTCCGTAGACTCTGCTGCCGGGACGGGCGGCAAGCCTGTCGGCAACTTCGGCCTGCACCATCACCAGTACATTTTCAATCGAGGGAAACTGGGCCAGAAAGTGCAGAAGCACCGGGACGGCCACGTTGTACGGCAGGTTCGCTGCGAGTGCCCGCGGCTGTCGCGGCAGTTCGGTCACGTGCAGGGCATCGCCGACCACCAGGTCGAACGCGGCGTCGGGACCGTGGAATTCCTCGATCGTGCGCGGCAGCCGGGAGGCCAAGAGCTCATCGAGTTCGACGGCGACAACCGGGTGACCAGCCTCCAGCAGACCCAGAGTGAGCGAACCCAAGCCGGGCCCCACCTCGGCAACGGTGATACCGGGTTCCAACTGGGCTTCGGCAATAATCATGCGCACCGTGTTGGGGTCGATCACGAAGTTCTGGCCGCGCTGTTTGGTGGGGCGCAGTCGAAGTTCCGCAGCGATCTCGCGCACAGTGCGGGCGGTCAGGAGGGTAGTCACATTCATAGCCTATAGGCTCGAAGGCATGGACCCTCAGACTGCCGCTGCCCTGCTCGACCCTGATGTGCTGGCTGTTCTCGACTCAATCGAGTACAGCCCTTCTGCTGAAATGCAGATTCAGCAGCGACTGCGCAAACAAGGACTGTCACCGGATGTCGTGGCTGCCGTTATGACACAGGCGCAGCTGCGGATCGAAGCGCGTGCCAAATTCGGGCCGTTTGCCGATTCCATGCTGTTCACCCGCGACGGCCTGGGGCAGGCCACCCGCCTGCCGGTTGCGGCGATGCACGCCAAGCGCATCCACAGGGGCAAACCTCAGCTGATTGCCGATCTTGGCTGCGGGATCGGGGCTGATGCTCTTGCCTTCGCCGGTGTTGGCGCAGCTTCCGTGTACGCCTGCGATTCCGACGAGGTCACTGCCGCGCTTGCCGCCTACAACCTGCGGCCGTTTGACGCGATTGCCGAGCACGCCCGCGCGGAGGACTTCAACCTTGATCGGGCTGACGCCCTGTGGCTGGATCCTGCCCGGCGCAGCGGGAAGAACGCGGATGGTTCGGCATTCCGCCTATCGCACCCGGAGGCTTTTTCGCCGCGGCTGTCATGGGCTTTGGCCGCGGCCGAGCGTGTGCCCAGTGTCGGCATCAAGCTCGGCCCCGCTTTGAGTCACGGTCTCGTGCCTGCCGGTTGGGAGGCTCAGTGGACTTCGCACATGGGCGATGTTGTTGAGGTTGCGCTGTTTCGCGGTCACGCGCAGGAACGCGAGGGCCGAGCTGCCCTCATCATGGGCGAAGAAGGTTCGCTCACGGTAACGGAAGCTGATCTTCCCCCTGCCGAGGTGGAAGTCGCCTCCGTCGGCGACTACCTGTTCGAACCGGACGGGGCGGTTATTCGGTCCGGCCTCGTTCAAGCGCTGTGCGCCCCGCTGGGTGCGCACAGGATTCATGAGTCGATTGCGTACCTGTCCGGGGACCGCCCTGCCGAAGGGCCTGCCGCCCAGGCGGTTTCGCAGTACCGGGTGGAGGATATTCTGCCCACCGGAATCAGGTCCCTGCGCGGTGCGCTGACGCAGCGCGGAATCACCCAGGTGGTCGTCAAGAAGCGCGGCATGGACATTGATCCCGCTCAGGTTCAGCGCCAGCTGAAACTCGAACCGGCGGGCAAGGGCCAGCCGTCTGAATCTGCGGTCGTCATCTTCACCCGGGTGGGCGAACAGCGCTGCGCCATCCTCGCCCGCGAATGTTGAAGCGCGTGGCGAGCGCATTACCGCCCGGCTGCCCAGCCAGCTTCGCGCTTTAATGCAGGTTCACGCGCTAATGCGGCGCATTTAAGGGTGAAAACGCATTACAGCGTGCATCCGCGCCGACGGGCATCCGGCTAACCGCACTTGGGCGGTTTCAGACCCGAAACGGAGACCGGCAGCCGCGCGGAGGCTTCAAGTTTGCCTGCCAGATAGGCGGCGACGGCGTTCATGGCGTATTTGCTGTCGGCATAGGTCGCCAAAACCGTGTCGGCATTCCTCGCTGCGGGTGCGACATTCCACGGCCCGCCCATGCCGACGACAACATCCGCTCCGCCGCCGGAAGAGCTGTCGGTCCCATCAACCAACCGCACGCGCGTACCCCCATCGGCCGTAATACCGTGTTTCTTCAGCGCCTTCTTCAGAGCCTCAGCAGCAGCTGACTGTCCGGAAATCGAAACGCTTTTCGCCGGTTCAGCCGAACAGCTGCCAGCAAGAACCGTGAGAGATTCGCGTCCGACCTCGTTGAAGATCTCGTCCGCCGATTTCTTGTCAGCTTTGCCGTTTCCAGCACCTTCGTCCCCACCTTCAGCGCTGTCACCACCACCGTGCGCTCTCTGCTGCCACAGGCTCATGGCAACAACGCGCTGCGCTTTGGCCTGCATGTCTTCAGCCGACAGTTCACCTGAGTCCATAGCCTTTTTCACAGCTTGCACGGCCGCCTCCAGATCAGGTGGCATGAGAGCAAGGTCCGCTCCGGCTTTCAGTGCTTCGACGGTTTCCTCACCAGCGGGAACACCGTTGGTGATGGCTCCCATATTGAGCCCGTCGGTCACCGCGACCCCTGAAAAGCCAAGGTCGTCCCGCAGCGCGTCATACACTTTCGGATTCAGCGAGGCAGGCTTGTCACCGGCCCTGGCAACCCGCATATGGCCCACCAGAACAGAGGGCACACCGGCCTTGATCGCCGCTTCGAACGGCTGCCATTCGGTGTCGCTGTATTCTTCCAGCGTCTTCTTCGATTCGGGCAGGTCGATATGCGAGTCAACCGTCAGCTGCCCGTGGCCGGGAAAGTGCTTGGCGCTCGAGGCAATGCCCGCTTTCTGATATCCCGTCACGGCCGACTCAACAGCAGCCGAAACCGTCTTCTGACTGTCCCCGGCCGCGCGAACATTGACCGCCGGGTCTTTCTTCCCCAGGGTGACATCAGCCACCGGAGCCCAGTTGACCGTGAAGCCCAGATCGGCCAACTGCCCACCCTGCACGGTCATGGCCTGTTCAGTCAGCTCGGGCTCGCCGGCTGCACCGAAGGCCATGAGAGGAGGAAAGCTGTACGCAGCCGATTCGAGCCTGGCAACTGGACCGCCTTCCTGGTCTACGCTCAGCTGCACGGGCCATGCGCGCTTACCCGCAGCTTTGCGCAGTGTTGCCGTGTAGTCCTTGACCTGCTCGGGGCCTGTGCCGTCGGGCAGGTTGTAGCCCATGACGATGACACCGGACAGGCTGTGCTTTTTGATCATCTGCCCGGCCGCCGCGGGATCTGCACCGTCGTACGTGCCCATGATGGTTGCGCCGACCAGCTGGTCATCGCTCATCTTCTCGACAATCTTGCGGGCCTTCCGCAGATCCTCCTCGCTGATTCCTGACGAGGCGGAGGAAGACTCTTCTGCAGTGTTCGGTCCCGCTGGGGGCGGTGTGGGCCGGTCCGGCCCCGAGCACCCTGCAAGAACCATGACGCTGGCGGTCAGTGCGGAAAGGAATCGAAACGCGCGCATCTGTGAGAGTGTAGTGGGAATGGCTGTTGTCCGTATGAACGAAGGATTGCCGTATGTCGCTCATCACTGCCGATGCGCTCAAAGCCGCTCTTGCAGACGCCGATTCTGCAGGCCGATTTGTCATCCTCGACGTCCGCTGGACCCTGCAGAAGCCCAACGGGTTAGACGACTACGCGGCCGGACACATTCCCGGCGCTCAGTATGCAGACCTTGACACACAGCTGTCGGGAACATCGGATGATCCTACTCTGGGCCGCCACCCGCTGCCGGATGCAACTGACCTGCAGG
The DNA here is from genome assembly GCF_902500275.1 of Brevibacterium sp. Marseille-P9724. Lineage (NCBI taxonomy): Bacteria > Bacillati > Actinomycetota > Actinomycetes > Micrococcales > Brevibacteriaceae > Brevibacterium > Brevibacterium sp. Marseille-P9724. The sequence goes on from NZ_LR722998.1 coordinate 67,183, forward strand.
AAGCTGTCCGCGGCTGGGGCATCACCCCGGATTCGACCGTTGTCGTGTATGACGACAACAGCTCTTTGGGTGCCGCCCGCGGCTGGTGGGTTCTACGGTGGGCGGGTCTTGATGACGTGCGCGTCCTCGACGGCGGACTGAACGCCTGGAAGGCCGCCGGAGGTGAGCTTTCAGCTGAAATTCCACAGCCGAAGCGCTCCGACATCACCATCACCACCGGTGCGATGCCGACTGTGGATGCAGACCAGGCCGCGGCAACGGCGGCACTGGGCACGCTCCTCGACGCCCGACCGTCGGCCCGCTTCCGCGGTGAAGACGATTCCTTGGATCCGCGTGCAGGCCACATTCCCGGTGCGCTCAACCGCCCGGCCGCCGATAACTACCGTGATGGTGCACTTCTGCCGAAGCACGAACTCGCAGCCCAGTTCGCCGAGCTCGGCGCCGACAGCGGCGGTGTCGTCGCCTACTGCGGTTCTGGTGTGACTGCCTGCAGCAATATCCTCGCTCTCGAACAGGTCGGCGTGCACGCTGCCCTGTACTCCCCCAGCTGGTCGGGCTGGGCGGCAGATGAGTCCCGCCCCACGGCAAAGGGCTGACGGCCGCATCTGACCCGGTGTTACCTGCCGGTTGGTTTAGGATGACCGCATGCTTTCTTTTGCCTCGTCCGCTCAGTCGACACTGGGAGCGGAATGGGAACTCGCGATCGTCGATGCCGAAGACTTCGCTTTGGCATCCCGCGCGCCTGAAATCCTCGAGGCGCTCAAAGCAGACGGCAACGAGAACTTCGAGGGCAAGGTCGTGGGCGAAATGCTCACCAATACCCTCGAAATCGTCAGCGGAGTGCAGACTGACGTTGCCGGCATCACAGCAGACTTAAGCGAAACCCTCGACTATCTGCGCAGCATCTTGGCGCCTCGCGGGCTCGATGTTCTTTCCGCTGGAACACACCCCTTCTCCCCGTGGTGGGAACAGGAAGTCACGCCCGCCTACCGCTACGAAGAGCTGGTCAACCGCACCCAGTGGTGGGGCAGGCAGATGCTGATCTTCGGTGTGCACACCCACGTGGGCATCGCGAATCGCGATCACGTCATGCCGATTGTCCGGGCCCTCATGGCCTATGTGCCGCACTTGGAAGCCGTCAGCGCGTCCAGCCCCTACTGGGCCGGTCATGACACCCAGTACGCGTCGAACCGCGCCATGCTCTTCCAGCAGCTGCCCACTGCGGGTCTGCCCTTCCAGCTGAAGAACTGGGGTGAATACGAAGACTACATCGGCGACATGCTGCACACCGGCGTGGTCGATTCGATCAACGAAATCCGCTGGGACATTCGCCCAGCCCCCGGCTGGGGCACCGTCGAGGTCCGCGTGTGCGATGGCATTCCGACACTCGCGGAACTTGCCGCAGTCACGGCTTTTGTCCAGTGCCTTGTCCACGACATGTCGCAGCGGCTGGATCGGGGCGAAGAGCTCAACTTTCTGCCGGACTGGTTCCACCGTGAAAACAAGTGGCGTTCGGCTCGCTACGGCATGGACACGATCATCATTGAAAACGCCGCCTGCGACGAACGTCTGGTAACGGATGTCATAGCTGACGAGGTGGAGCGACTGGCCCCGATTGCCCAGGAACTCGGGTGCTCGGCTGAACTGGAGTCAATGCTGAACTTTGCCCGCGTGGGAGCCTCTTACCAGCGGCAGAAGAAGCTGTTCGAGGAAACCGGCCGCATAGAAGACGTGGCTGGTCTGCTGGCTGCGGAAATGCGCGCTGGCAAGCCCGCCGGGTGGTAATAGCTCAGGCAGACGCTGCGCCGCGGCAGTGCTGCGGGCATAAAGGCAGGGCGGCAAGCGCTGAGTCCTCACTGTGCTGAATGCTGACGCAGCACCTGCTCCAGTTCCGGCCATGCGGCTGCGAATCCCGGGTGAAGTTCGTATTCGGGGACTTCTTCCACCGGCACCCACCGCAGTTCAATGCTTTCAGCGTCTGCCACGCGCTCTTCGAGCCTCTGCGTAGCCTGCGTGATGACGGTCGTGTAGGCCCAGCCTTCTTTGTCGACCCGGTATTCGCCGATGACCGTAATGCCCTCACCGCCTGGTCCGGGCACACCGGTTTCCTCCCAACATTCGCGAATGGCACCCTGCTGGGGTGTTTCGCCTTCGTCGAGCGCACCGCCGGGAATGCCCCACGTGCCGCCCTGGGCTGACCACACGGCACGGTGCTGCAGCAGCACCCCTCGGTCGGGGTCATGAATGAGCAGACCGGCTGCGCCGAACAGGCCCCAGAAGCGTCCCTGCGGGGTTTCCACCCAGCCGTCACCGGCGCGGCGCTGCTGGCGCAGGTGCTCTTCCGGTGGGCGTGAATCGCGAGCGCTGGCAGGACCTTCAGATGACAACCTGGTCGACCTCCAATGAACTTGTCACACCGAAATCCGGTGCTGAGGGCTGTTTTCCGCGGGCAACCACATGTGCGCCCAGGGCTGCCATCATCGCCCCGTTGTCAGTGCACAGGCTCAGCGGCGGGATGAGCAGGGAAATGCCTTCGTCGGCACACCGTTGGCTCAGCCGTTCGCGCAGGCGGCCGTTGGCGGCGACTCCCCCGCCCAGAAGCACCCGGTTGATGCCGGTGTCTTTGCAGGCCAAAAGTGTTTTGCGCACAAGAACATCGACCACGGCCTCTTCAAAAGACGCGGCGATATCGGCCAGGCGTACCCGCTGGGATGCAGGTTTGGCCTTTTCGGCTTCAACAGCCCGCAGCGCCGCGGTTTTCAGACCGGAGAACGAAAACGCGTATCGGCGTTCGGGGTCGCGCAGGTCTTTTGCCGTCATGAGTCCGCGCGGGAACTTCACCGCCGTCGGATTGCCCGCCGCACCATCGTCGAAACCACCCGCGGCGGCCTTGGAAATGTTCGGCCCACCCGGATAGTCCAGCCCCAGCAGGCGGGCAGTCTTGTCGAACGCCTCACCGGCAGCATCGTCGATTGTCGAGCCCAAAAGTTCAATCCCGTCCACCAGGTCGGTGATCTTGAGGATTTCCGTGTGCCCACCCGACACGAGCAGCGCGATAGTCGGCAGTTCAAGACCGAAGCCGGGCTCCGCCTCGTCAGAGGCAGAGTCCAGGGTTGCCGCAGCAACGTGACCGGCCAGGTGATTGAGCCCGTACAGGGGTTTTCCGGTCGCAGCGGCTAGGCCCTTTGCAGCACTCACCCCCACCATGAGCGCCCCGGACAGTCCCGGGCCGGCGGTTACACACACAGCGTCAATGTCATCCAGGCTCACCCCCGCGGTCTGCAGGGCCTTGGTGAGTGTCGGAGCGAACGCCTGCACGTGGGCACGCGATGCGACTTCCGGCACCACCCCGCCGAAGCGGACGTGTTCATCCATGGACGATGCCACGGTGTTCGCCAGCAGCGTGCGGCCGCGCACAATGCCGACCCCGGTTTCATCGCACGAAGTCTCAATGCCCAGGATGAGCGGCTCAGTCATCGCTGCTGTCATCGCATTCCGGAACCTGGGCAGAGCCAGACTTCACGCTGTCCGCTCCGAATTCCGCGACCGCCAGTTCGGTGTAGCGGGCGTACAGTGCAGCTTCGCTTTCAGACGCTGTCAGATCGGCGTCGCCGAAGGTCCCGGCCAGCAGCCGCAGGTGCGTATCCCACACCGGCCCCACCTGTGGGATCAGCTGCGCGGCCTCTGCGTCTGACGCGTACGTGTGGGCTGCCGTGACTGTGACTCCGGGCTGCCCTGCGAGGGCTTGTGTCAGGCGCAGGCTGATGCGGCCCAGTCCGCCGAGTTCCACCAGCACGTGCTCGTCTTCCACACTGGATAGAACGTGGGCGTTCAGGGGACTTCCCTCGAAATCGAACTCGATTTCGGTGACATCTGAGGCTTCGCTGACAGCCGAGGTGCCCTCGCCCTGATCGGCGTCTTCACCTTGAACCGGGCGGAATGGAGCGAACCACAGTGCGCACTCCATGGGGCTGGTGACGCGCTTCCACACGGTGTGAATATCGGCGCTGATGGTTGTGCTCAGCACAAGGTCGGTGCCGTCTTCCCAGTGTGTGATGGATGCCGAAATCATGTTCACAAGCCTAGCAACGACGCCCGCATGACCAGCGCGTCCGCGCCCCTGTAATAGCCGGGCCTGGTGTGCAGAACGACAAAGCCAAGCGACTCGTACAGGCCCAGTGCTGCCGTGTTGTCGCTGCGCACTTCAAGGTACACCGCTTCGACCCCGCGGGCGCGGGCAGTGTCCAGGAGGGATTGCAGGAGAAGACGACCGGCGCCTCGACCCCGGATGTTGGGGTGGGTGGCGATTGTGAGGATCTCAGCTTCTCTGCCGCTGATGCTCAGTCCGGCAAAACCGGCCAGGCCATCTTCGGCGTAGGCTGCGGCGAGAAACACGGATGGGCTTGCCGCCTGCGTCCAGAAGAAGTCTTCACTCCAGGCGTCAGGGCCGAAGATCTCCCGGTCCATACGGGCTGCGGTGGGAATGTCCCACCACTGCAGCGGGCTGAGGCTGACGGTCATAGCGGCGGGCTGATCAGCGGCCGGGCAGCGGTCTGGCATCTGGTTCGCGCAGGTACAGCGGGATGGGATCCAGCTGCTGGCGGCCCGCGGCTTCTGTGCGCGCGGCTATCCGGGCGATGTCAGATGCCAGCGCCTCGGTCGGAAAGCGCGGATCGGGTGGCCCGAGAACATCAGCGTAGAGCTCAAAGCCAGCGCCGATGCGCAAGAGGGCGGGCCCTATTGGGTTCGGCTCTGCGAGGTTGTGTTCGGTGGGGCTGTGTTCGGTGGGGTCGGCATACCCGGAGTCACCGTCAGCAGCTGTGCCCAGGCCCTTGAGTTTGGCCAAATCAGCAGGTTTGGCGACGTCCGGGCCAGCAGCCAGCATCGGCAGGCCGGCCTCGTCGAGTCCTGCGTATTCAGCCCAGTAGACCTCACGGCGGCGGGCGTCTGAGGCCACGAGAATCCGCACGTCGCCAACGGCTTCGCCAGCGCGGCGCAGCTGTTCGTACACCGCGAGCGCCAGACCGTCCTGGGAGCGCACACCCACTGTGGGAAGCCCGCGCCCCACGGCGAAGCCCAAGCCGGAGGCAATGCCTGCGCGCATACCGGTAAACGGCGCTGGCCCCACGCCGACGGCCACGAGTTCGGGTTCTGGCGTCTGCTGCAGCACATCGGTCAGCGCCGGTCCTAAAAGTTCAGCGTGGCGACGCGCCCGCGACTGCGCCCATTCGGCTTCAGTCCGGTCATCGGCGACAACGGCAACAGAAGCGGCGGACGATGTATCGAGGGCAACGACCACGGGGGGCTTGGGCTGGGCTTCGCCGGTGTTCCGGGCAGTCACTTCATGGCCTCCTTCACACGTGCCAGACGGGGTGCCCAGGAATCGCCGAAGCCCTGCAGAACAGCCTCGCGCTGACCGGATTCCGGGTCGGCGGAATCGGGCCTGGTCAGGGTGATCTCCAGGTGGTCGTCCGCCAGGGATTCAGCCACGCCCGCGCCCCATTCGACGACCGTGACGACCTCGTGCTGTTCAGAGTCGAGGTCGAGGTCATCGAGTTCGGCAGCGTCTTCCAGCCGGTAGGCGTCAACGTGGACGAGGCCAGGACCGTCGCCTGCCGGCGGGTGCTCCCTGGCGATGATGAAGGTCGGTGAGGATACGCGCCCGCGAACGTTGAGGTGCACAGCCAGTGACTGCGTGAACGTGGTTTTTCCCGCCCCGAGCCCGCCGGTGAGGATGATGAGGTCCCCGGCGCGCAGCTGCGGCGCCAGTGCAGCGGCGAGTTCAGCCGTACGGGCTTGGTTGCGCAGCTCGATGTCGATGCGGCTCACGCGAGCTCCCCGCTTTCGTCGGCATCGCCTGCCTCGGCACCGGAATCACCGACAGCGCGCCCGGTCATGATCCGCTCAACGCGACTGCCGATGCCGGTGACGATTTCGTAGTTGATGGTCCCACCCCACGCGCCCCAGTCAGCCGCCGTGGGCTCACCGAACTCGCCGGGGCCGAAGATGATCACTTCATCGCCAACGCCCACATCCGAGTCCAGGCCGACTTCCACCACAATCTGGTCCATCGCGATTCGGCCCACCTGCCGGTACTGGCGTCCTCCGATGAAAACGCGCGCGGCATTGGATGCAGACCGCGGCAGACCGTCAGCGTAGCCGCCGGCCACGAGCGCAAAGCGGGTGTCGGCTTCACACGTGTAGGTCAGTCCGTAGCTGGCGTGACTGCCGCGGGCTACGTCTTTGAGCGCTACGACCTGGGATTTCAGCGTCATGGCCGGACGCAGTCCAAGGCTTTCCGGGCTGCTGCCCGCGAAGGGGCTGAGCCCATAGACTGCCAGTCCGGTCCGCACGGCGCGCGCGGTCAGTGTGTCCGGTCCCGTGCCGATTGTCAGCGCGGCGGGCGAATTCGACGCGTGGACGATGAGTTCGTCCTCTTCGCCGAGCTCTGGTTGGGACAGCAGGAAACCGCGCAGCTTCGCGATCTCCTCGGTGAAGATGCTGTACTGGTGGTCGGTGAACTCGCTGCCCGGCTCGTCGGCAACTGCCAGGTGGGTCATTGCGCCGACGATTCTCAGGCCCGCGCGAACACCGTCGTCCATCTGGGCGACTTCGCGCAGGAAGCCGTCAAGCTGGTGTTCGGTCATACCGCCCCGGCCCAGCCCGGAGTCGATTTTGATATGGATGCGCAGCGGATTGTCTGTACACTGCCGGGCTGCTTGGGCAAGGTGCGGCAGCTGTTCGGCAGCGCTGATCCCCACTTCGATGTTCTTCTCAGCAAGTTGGGCGAAGTCCACGCCGATGGGCATCAGCCAGCACAGAACAGCAGTGTCTTCTGCTCCTGTGAGCCCCTCAGCGGCCAGGCGCTCTAAAAGGTCGCGCACCTGCAGGGCTTCGGGCACTGTGGCCGTGCCGATTCTGCGAATGCCGGCTTCGACCAGGACGGGAACGACCCCCGTGATGCCGTGGCCGTAGGCGTCGGCTTTGACTACCGGAATGACACCGGCTTCGCCCGCGTGTTCGCGCAGCACCGCAAGGTTGGTGCGGATGGCGTCACGGTCGATGTGCGCCGTCAGCAGCGATGGCCCGTAAGCCGTGGTGGGCAGAAGTTGCGATGACGATGGGGACACGCCTCGATCCTAACGCCCCCGAGCTTTGAGCACAGCCTGCTCCACAGCCTGCGGCAGGCCGGAGGCGTGGACGGCGGTCTTGCCCGCCCTCCCGTGGAGCAGAACGGCAGCCGCGGCGGTCACGGCCGTCGTACCGGGGTCGAGGCGCCCTTTGGCTGCCGCTCTTTCTGCCAGGAACGCTGCGAGCACCCCCGTGAGCACGTCCCCTGAGCCTGCTGTCGCAAGGTTGGCTGAACCGGCTTGGGGCAGGTGGACGGTGCCGTCGGGTTCGGCAATGACGCTGCGGTGGCCCTTGAGCAGAACGACCGCGTCGAGTTCTTCGGCGGCAGCGCGAGCCCAGTGCAGCTGGTCCTGTTCAATCTGGGCCCGCTGCACGCTGTGCCCGCGTGCTGTGAGAAGCCTTTCGAGTTCCCCGGCGTGCGGTGTGATGATGCTGCCTGTCGGCAGGTGTTCGGGCAGATGGTCCAGGGCGCCCGCATCGGCAATGACCGGCTCCCCGCTGGCGAACACGGCTTCAGTCCTGTCGCTGCTGGGGCTGCCGGGGCCAACGGCCCACACTTGGACGCGCCCGTCGGCTGCAACGGCTTCTGGAACCTCGGCTGCAACGGCGGACCGCAGCTGAGCATCCCCGGTGATCCGCACCATTCCGGCACCTGCGGCCACCGCAGCGCTGGTGCACAGAACGGCAGCACCGGGATAGTCAGCGGAACCAGCGCAGATGCCCGCAACACCTCGGGTGTACTTGTGGTCCTCCCCCGTCGGCGCTTTGACGAGTTCGCGCAGATCATCCCTTCTGTACACCCACGCATCCGGCACGGTATCTGAGAAATCCAGGCCGATGGGCGCAAGCACAACGCGGCCGGCAGCGGAAGCGCCAGCACCCGTGAACAGGCCGGTTTTGAGGCCGCCGAAGGTGACCGTCCAATCAGCCTGCACGGCAGCCTGTGCGCTGCGTCCGGTCGATGCGTCAATGCCCGTGGGCACGTCGACCGCCACTGTGATCTGCCCCTCCGCACGGGCCGAACTGGCCTGCCACACGCACAGCAGCTGCACAATGTCCTCCGGCAGCTGGGGTTTGGCGCCGGTGCCGAATATCCCGTCGACAACCAGATCAGCCGCTCCCAGGTGGCCCGGCGCCTCGGCGATTTCAGCTTGCCGGCAACCAGCGCTCAGGGCGGCAGCAAGGCCCGCCCGGTGGGGTGTGCCGAGGGTGTGCAGGAGGGTGACGGCAGCACCGCGGCGGGCGAGGTCAGCGGCAGCGAACAGGGCATCCCCGCCGTTGTTGCCCGGACCGGTGAGAACAGCTGCGCGCCGACCGTAGACGGTGCCGCCGCCTAAGCGCAGCACTCGGCGACACACGGCCGCCAACTGACCCGCGGCCCGACGCATGAGCCTGTCGCCTTCACCGGCTTCCAAAAGCGGAGCTTCGGCCTGGCGGATCTGCTCACCGGTGTACGCGGGGCGGGGCATAGTGTTTCCTGTTCTGTTCGAGCTGGGGGCAACGCGCGGGGTGACTCGGTTTCTGCTGGTTCAGCCGGGGTTGTTCCGGCGGGCTTCCTCCCGCATCCGATTGCGCTCTTGCCGCCTGAGTGCGACATCGGCGCGGAACTGGGCGAGCGCACGGTCGTGCTCTTCTGTTCCCGGCAGCGGCGGGGCCGGCTGGTCGACAGGCGGGGACAGTGACGGTCCGCTGCCTTCGACAATGACGTAGGTGATTGTGCGGTCCCCGTCGTGGGTGATCGACAGGTGCACGTGCTCACCTCCGCGCTGGCGGAACATCTCCAACACCCAACCGCTCAAACGGAAAGACGGGGCACCGGAGAAGGCCGACACCACCTCGGCCTCCTGCCACGGAATGATCTGCGGGAACTGCAGAGCCTTGACCAGGGCCTCTTTTGCCGAGAACCGGGCGGCGAGGCTTTCCGGGCTGCGCCGCCTTCCGTTCTTCTTCAGCTGCTCGGCAGGAGTCAGCAGGCGGTCCAGGAGTTCGGGCACCCGCTCAATGTGCTCCTGGAAGCGGGGAACGTCGGCAATGTCAACGCCGATGCCGATGATGCCCACGGCTCTGTCCTCCTCTATGCGGCTCTGTCCGACCGTTTATTCGACCGTGACGGATTTCGCGAGGTTGCGCGGCTGGTCGACATCCAGGCCCTTGGCCTGAGCCAGTTCCATAGCGAAGATCTGCAGCGGCACCGTAGTCAGCAGGGGTGCCAGCAGCGTGGTGGTGTTGGGCACGTAGATGACTTCGGAGGCGTACTCGCGCACTGCTTCGTCACCCTGTTCGGCAATGACGATCGTGTTGGCTCCGCGAGCCCGGACCTCCTGAATATTGGAGACGACCTTCGAGTGCAGCGAATCCCTGCCGAAGCGGCTGGGCACGATGATGATGACAACCTGGCCCTCGTCGATCAGCGCGATGGGACCGTGTTTGAGTTCGCCCGCGGCGAAGCCCTCGGCGTGAATATAGGCGAGCTCTTTGAGTTTGAGCGCGCCCTCCATGGCCACGGGGAAGCCCACGTGGCGGCCCAGGAACAGCACGGACGGGGTTTCGGCCAGGCGCTTGGCCAGGTCGGTGATCTGCTGGGAGTCGTCATCCAAAAGCTGCTGGACCTTGCCCGGAATGTTCTGCAGTTCGTCCAGGATCAGCTGGATTTCGTCGCGGTACTTGTTGCCGCGCAGCTGTGCCAGATACAGACCCAGCAGGTAGCAGGCGACAATCTGAGAAAGGAACGCTTTGGTGGAGGCCACTGCGATTTCGGGGCCCGCGTGCGTGTAAAGAACGGCATCGGATTCGCGCGGAATGGTCGAACCGTAGGTGTTGCAGATGGCAACCACCTTCGCCCCTTGGTGGCGGGCGTGGCGCAGGGCCATGATGGTGTCCATCGTTTCGCCGGACTGCGAAATCGCGACGACGAGGGTCTTCTCCGACACGATCGGGTCGCGGTAGCGGAATTCGTGGGCCAGTTCGACTTCCACCGGGATGCGGCACCAGTGCTCGATCGCGTATTTGGCGACCTGACCGGCGTAGGCGGCCGTGCCGCAGGCCACGACGATGATCTTGTCAACGGATTTCAGCACGGATTCGTCAATCCGCATTTCGTCGAGGGTGAGGCGCCCGTCGGTGTCGAAGCGGCCCAGGAGCGTATCGGCGACTGCCTGCGGCTGGTCGTGGATTTCCTTTTCCATGAACGACGTGAATCCGCCCTTGTCCACAGTTGCCGGATCCCAGTCGATCTCATACTCGGTGCCTTCGACCGGGTTGCCGTCGAAGTCCATGATGTCGACTGAATCAGCTGTGATGGTGACGACTTCGTCCTGGCCGATCTCAACGGCGCGGCGGGTGTAGTCGATGAACGCGGCAACATCCGAACCCAGGTAGTTGGCGTCCTGGCCCAGGCCGATGACCAGCGGCGAATTGCGGCGGGCCGCGACAACCGTTCCGGGTTTGTCAGCGTGGACGGCCAGCAGGGTAAAAGCACCTTCAAGCTCGTTAGAAGTCCGCCGCATGGCTTCGGTGAGGTCACCGGTTTCGCGGTAGTTCTTGGCCAGCTGGTGCGCTGCGACTTCCGTGTCGGTTTCAGATGCGAATTCGACGCCGTCCTTCAGCAGGCGCTCTTTGAGTGAGGCGTAGTTTTCGACGATTCCGTTGTGGATCAGCGCCAGACGGCCGTCATCGGCCAGGTGGGGGTGCGCGTTTTCGTCAGTCGGTGCCCCGTGGGTTGCCCAGCGGGTGTGGCCGATGCCGGTTGCGGCTTTCGGCAGCGGGTGTTCGGCAAGCTCAGCTTTGAGATTGTCCAGCTTCCCGGCCTTTTTCGCTGATGCCAGCTGGCCGGTCTCGGTCACGAATGCAACGCCCGCGGAATCATAGCCGCGGTACTCCATTCGCTTGAGGCCTCCGACTGTGACGTCTTCAGCGGTGATCTGGGCGTTCGGGTTTCCAACGAATCCAACAATTCCACACATAGACCTCAATATTAACGCGCGGTTGTGCCTTAAGCTGGAATTCCCTGTCTGGGGGATCGCTGAGCGAAACGAGGATCTGCATCACCTATGGAACACAACGACGCCGCTACGTCCGTTCGATCCAGCGACCTCGATCCCGCGCGGCTGCTTGCCGGACTGCGCCCGCACCAGAAGTCGGGCAGCCAGTCCGTCTCATCGCCCTTCTGGCGCTTTGACCGCACAACGTGGTCAGAACTTGCCCAGGCCACTCCCCTGCCGCTGACGGCCGAGGATGTTGAGCGGCTGCGCGGCAAGGGCGAGCGCATGGACACCACGGAGATCGAAGAGATCTACCTGCCTCTGTCGCGCCTGCTCAACCTGTATGTTTCAGCACGTCGCAAAAAGCACAGGCTCACGCGGGAGTTCTTTGCTCCGCTGCGCGCCAGCGGCCACGACCCCGCCCCACAGCACATCCCGTTTGTCATCGGCGTGGCCGGTTCAGTGGCTGTCGGCAAGTCCACCACCGCGCGAGTTCTGCGCGAAATGATGGCCCGGTGGCCGGACACCCCGCAGGTTGAGCTCGTCACCACCGACGGATTCCTCTTTCCCAATGCCGAACTGGCACGCCGGGGTCTGACATCCCGGAAGGGCTTTCCGGAATCCTACGACCGGCGGGCGCTCATGCGCTTCCTCGCCACCGTCAAGTCCGGTGCGGGCGAAGCTCGCGCCCCCGTGTATTCGCACCACACCTACGACATTGTTCCCGGTGCTGAGATCACGGTGCGCTCACCGGATGTTCTGATTGTCGAAGGGCTCAACGTCCTGCAGCCGCCCAGGCCGCGCGCCGATGGGAAAGTGGGAATGTCGGTCAGCGACTACTTCGATTTCTCCGTCTACGTCGATGCGGCACCCGGTGATATCCGCCAGTGGTACATCGACCGGTTCATGGAGCTGAAGTCAGGTGCTTTCACTCAGCCGGATTCGTACTTCCACCGCTATTCAGAGTTGACAGAAGACGAAGCGCTCACCCTTGCCGGGGAGATTTGGGACTCCATCAACTCTCCCAATCTGCGTGAGAACGTTGCGCCGTCGCGCGGTCGGGCCGATCTGATTCTGACGAAGTCGGCTGACCATTCAGTACGCCGGATCCAGCTGCGCAAACTGTAGTCAGCCTGCAGTGCTGGACCCGGCGTCTGGTGGATCTTACAGGGCCTGAGCCCTGCGGATGGGTGGATCAGAAAGCGGGGAGCACCGCGCCGTCGGTCCACTTGTCTTCGATGAACTTCTTCACTTCCGGTGAGTGCAGCAGTTCGTCGAGCTTCTTGATGGCTTCGTTGTCCTGGTCGCCTTCGCGGACTGCGAGGAAGTTCGCGTAGGGGTTGTCTTCAGCCGATTCGACGAGCACCGAGTCCTTGGTGGGCGACAGTCCGGCTTCCAGGGCGTTGTTGCCGTTGATGATCGAAGCATCGGTGTCTTCCAAGGTGCGCGACAGCTGTGCTGCGTCGGCTTCCTTGAATTCGAGCTTCTTCGGGTTGTCCTTGATGTCCTTGATTGTGGCGGTGGTTGCGTCCTTGCCGTCAGCGAGGCTGATAACGCCTTCCTTGGCAAGCATTTCGAGTGCGCGGCCCTGGTTGGCGGGGTCGTTGTTGATGCCGATGGTGCCGCCGTCGGGAAGTTCGTCAACCGAATCCACCTTCTTGGAGAACAGTGCGATCGGTTCGATGTGCACGCCTTCGAAACCGTGGATCTTGTAGCCCTGGCCTTCGACTTCCTCGTCCAGGTACGGCTTGTGCTGGAAGTAGTTGGCGTCGAGGTCGCCGTCGACGAGCGCACGGTTGGGCAGCGCGTAGTCGGTGTACTCCTTGATCTCGATGTCAAGGCCGGCTTCTTCAGCCAGGTTTTCGTCGACGTAGCGCAGAATGTCACCGTGTGGGACAGGTGAAACGCCGACGGTCAGCTTGGTGATATCGCCGTTCTTCTGGCCGACCTCCTGGTCTCCTCCGCCTGCACCGCAGCCGGTGAGAACCAGGCTTGCGGCAGCGACGATAGCTGCGATGCGCAGTTTCATATGTGCAGTCCTTCTATGCGAATTGTTCAGTTATTGTCGTCACCTTCTCACTGTGCGGAAACGCATTGCCCGTGTTTCGTCATAAACCTCCACATGACGAGGCGGAGCCGGACTGCCGCTGAGAGACAGCCCAGCCCGGACGCACTGCCTCTGGGCGGGGCTAGACTTCCCGTGCGTCCCTGTGAGGCCGGCTCGGCTGATACGGGTGAGGAAAGGAGCACCGTGACGAACTACTCCCCCATGGCGATTCTGCATCGCACAACTGCCAGCCAGCGCACTAAGGGCCGTCCCGCCCCCGAGGTTGACCGGGAAGCTCTTCGGCGCATCGGCGGTTTTGCAGCCGGGCACAAGAGCAAACTGGTCCTTTTCATCCTGCTCTCGGCGGTATCCGCCGGTGTTGCCGTGGCCACTCCGGTGCTGGCCGGGCGGGTGGTCAATGCCATTACCGCTGGTGGGCCTGCGAAGCTGATTGTCGGCACGGCGGTTCTCATGGGCTTGCTCGCAGTGGTCGATGCGGCCCTGACAATACTGTCGCGCTTTCTTTCTGCCCGCATCGGCGAAGGGCTCATCTACGATCTGCGCACAGCCGTTTTCGACCACGTGCAGACTCTGCCGGTCGCGTTTTTCAACCGGACCCGCACGGGTGCGCTCATATCGCGGCTGAACAACGATGTCATGGGTGCCCAGCGGGCGTTTTCCAACACGCTGTCCGGGGTTGTGACGAACCTTGTGTCGCTTGCTCTGACAGTCGGTGTGATGGTCGCGATTTCGTGGCAGGTGACGGTGCTGTCCGTGCTGCTCCTGCCGATTTTCCTCGTGCCCGCCCGCTTCATTGCGGGGCGCTTGGCGTCGCTGCAGTTTGCTGCCGCTGATCTCAACGCGGCTATGTCCACACGTATGACAGAGCGGTTTTCCGCTGGTGGGGCGACTCTGGTCAAGCTGTTCGGCAGCCCGCAGAAGGAATCTGCGGAATTTGCTGAGCGTGCTGGCCGAGTGCGCGATATCGGTGTGCGCACCGCCATGCTGCAGGTGACGTTCCTTGCCGCGCTCACGCTCGTGTCGGCACTGGCTTTGGCGCTGGTCTACGGCGTCGGCGGTATGCAGGCGGTAGCCGGTTCACTCGATGCCGGGAAGGTTGTTACGCTCGCACTTCTGCTGACCCGCCTGTACACCCCGCTGACGATGCTGGCGAATGCGCGCATGGACGTGACATCGGCCATTGTGTCGTTCCAGCGGGTGTTCGAGGTTCTCGACTTGCGCTCGACCGTTCAGGAGCCTGTCGATCCGAAGCCCCTGCCGGCGGGCCCTGTGTCTGTGGAGTACCGGGATGTTTCGTTCCGCTACCCCACCGCCGCCGAGGTGTCGCTCGCCTCTCTTGAAGACGTTGCGGTTCTCGACGGTCGGGAATCAGCCGAGGTGCTGCACGGGCTGAACATCTCCGTCCCGGCAGGGCACACGGTCGCCCTGGTCGGCTCATCCGGTGCGGGGAAGTCCACAATCGCCTCCCTGCTGCCCAGGCTGTACGACGCGACGGAAGGCTCGGTTGAGCTGTCCGGTGTTGATGTGCGCCAGCTGAGCTTTGACACGCTGAAGTCGACCGTCGGCATGGTCACCCAGGACGGACACCTGTTCCACGAATCGATCCGCGACAATCTGACGATTGCCAAACCGGACGCATCGGATGCTCAGCTGCGCTCTGCGCTGGAGCGCGCCAGGCTCTGGACCGTCATCGACGCCCTGCCCGACGGTCTTGACACCGTGATCGGAGAAAGGGGCTACCGGCTGTCCGGCGGGGAACGCCAGCGGCTGACAATTGCCCGTCTGCTTTTGGCCGAACCGGCGGTCGTGGTGCTCGATGAGGCTACGAGCGCTCTCGATTCAACAAACGAGGCGGCTGTCCAACAGGCCCTGGACGAAGCTATGACCGGCAGGACGGCGCTTGTCATCGCCCACCGACTGTCGACTGTGCGCAGTGCCGATCAGATCATCGTGATCGAAGGAGGGCAGGCTGTTGAACGCGGCACCCACAGCGAGCTTCTGGCTCAGGGCGGTCGCTACGCGCAGCTGTACACCACCCAGTTTGCAGACCAAGAAGAGTCAGAAGATCCTGCCGGCGGCGCCTCGGCAGACTAATGACTCTCGCTGTAGCGGCAGAGATCGGGCCTCTATGCGATGAACCTCAGACGTCGATTGAGCTCACCGCACCTGCTTGCAGCAGAAGCGGCCAGACCAGCAGGAAGATGAGCGCGCCAGCTGCTGAGCACAGCAACGTCGAAACTGCGACGATCAGCCCGTTGGTCAGCCACGGGCCGGTGACGATGTACAGAGCAACCGGGGTCGCGAAGGCTATGAACAGTGCTGTCATTGCGCTCCAGCGGGCAGGCGCGGCCGGGTCAGCCACATAGCCCGCCCGCACGAAACCGGTGAGGAAAGCACCGACCGCGGCGATGCCGCCGAGTACGGCAAATGATGATGTCAGCACACCGAACATCCACCACAGGCCGGACATCCCCGACGTTGCCCTAGCCACGAGGCTCAAGCCGATTACGACGACGGTGCCGACCGCCGTCGAGGCAGCTGCGGCAAACCCGGCGGCTAAGCGTCCGTAGAGGACTTTCCCGCTGCGCGCGCTCTTCTGCACCGCCTGGTCACCGCCCGTTCATCAGCTCAGCGGCAGCCCGCCGCAGACGCTCACAGAGCAAGGTTCTGCTTGACGCACTCGGCCAGGCGTTCGGCCTGCTTCTGCGCTTCGGATTCTGTTTCGGCTTCGACCATGACGCGGATGACCGGTTCGGTGCCGGAGGCCCGCAGCAGAACGCGGCCTGTCTTGCCGAGTTCGCCTTCGACAGCGGCGACCTCAGCCTGAACGGCGGGGTCGTCGGTGCGTGTCTTGTCGACTCCGCTGACGTTGATGAGAACCTGCGGCAGCTGCGGGATTTCCGCGGCAAGATCAGCCAGCGTACGGCCGGTGGAGGCCAGGCGGTTGATCAGGTGAAGTGCTGTCAGCACTCCGTCGCCGGTTGTTCCGTGATCAAGCAGGAGCACATGGCCGGACTGTTCACCGCCGAGCACGTGGCCGCCGGCCAGCATGCCCTCCAGCACGTAGCGGTCGCCGACTTTCGTCTGCACGTCCGCAATGCCCGCCCGTTCCATTGCCAGTTTGAGTCCAAGGTTCGACATGACGGTTGTGACGAGCGTGTCGTTCTTCAGAGTGCCCGCTTCTTTCATGCCCAGTGCCAAGATGCCCATGATCTGGTCTCCGTTGACTTCGCGCCCGCGCGCATCAACTGCCAAACAGCGGTCAGCGTCGCCGTCAAAGGCCACCCCCAGGTCAGCGCCGTTTTCGACGACAGCTTCCTGCAGTGACCCCAGGTGTGTGGAGCCGACACCGTCGTTGATGTTCAGGCCGTCAGGGCTGGCCGCAATAACCGTCACATCCGCACCAGCCTGACGCAGGGCCGCCGGGCCTACGACAGATGCGGCACCATTGGCGCAGTCGACAACCACGCGCAGTCCCTGCAGCGGGGTGGGAGTGTCGCCGAGGGTGGACACCAGGTGTTCGGTGAATTCATCTGCTGCCGCAGCATACGGTTTGATGCGGCCGACATCCGCGCCGGTGGGACGATCCCATTCGGCGTCGAGCAGTTCGAGGATTTCATCTTCCGCGGCATCGTCGAGTTTGGTGCCGCCGGGACCGAAGAACTTAATGCCGTTGTCCGGCATGGGGTTGTGGCTGGCGGACAGCACAACACCGAAGTCAGCACCGGTTGCCTTCACGGCATAGGCCACACCCGGGGTGGGCAGAACACCGGCGTTCCACACATCTACACCCGTCGAGGCAATTCCGCCGGAAATAGCCGAAGCCAGGAAGTCACCGCTGATGCGGGTGTCCCTGCCGACAATCGCAAAGGGGCGTTTGCCGCCTGACCCATAGCGCTTCTCGGGCCTGCCGAGAACCCGACTGCCTGCCACACCCAACTGGAGAGCGAGTCGAGCGGTGATGTCCCTGTTGGCCAGACCGCGAACGCCATCCGTGCCGAAAAGCCTGCTCATAGAACCTCCTGTTTTTGATCGGAACCATTTTACGTTTGCGAAGCTGAACACCTGATCAGAACCCCGCAGTGCATGAAGAACACAGCGGAAGGCGCGCGGCGCCTCGTAACCGGAAAGCACAAGACCCCCGCACCGAAAGTGCGGGGGTCTTGATGCAGGCGTCGTGCGCCCCAAGTGCGATCTGCCCGGGTGGGCAAATATCAGCGCTTGGAGAACTGCGGAGCCTTGCGAGCCTTCTTGAGACCGGCCTTCTTGCGTTCGGGAACGCGAGCGTCACGCGTGAGGTAACCGGCCTTCTTCAGTTCAGGGCGGTTGTTTTCACGGTCGATTTCGTTCAGCGAACGGGCGATGCCCAGGCGGACAGCACCGGCCTGGCCGGAGGGTCCACCACCGGAAATGCGCACGAAGACGTCAAAACGGCCTTCGAGGTCAAGCAGGCGGAAGGGTTCGCGAACGAGCTGCTGGTGCATCTTGTTCGGGAAGTAGGCTTCAAGGTCACGACCGTTGATCTTCCATTCACCGGTGCCGGGGACCAGGCGGACGCGAGCGATTGCGCGCTTGCGACGGCCAACGCCCTGGCCGGGAGCGGTGAGCGATTCGCCGCGGCCACCGGCCACGGTTTCGCCGAGACCAGCCGAAGCCGGGGTTTCGGTCGAGTACGACGTCATTTCGACGTCCTCGTTCAGGTTCTGGTTGTCAGCCACGATTCTCCTCGGTTAACTGAGCCTTGGGCGCTTACTGCGCGACCTGGCTGATTTCGTACTTCTGCGGGTTCTGCGAGGCGTGCGGGTGCTCAGCACCTGCGTACACCTTCAGCTTGCGCATCTGGGCACGGCCGAGGCGGTTCTTGGGGATCATGCCTGCAACAGCCTTCTCCACTGCACGCTCGGGGAACTTCTCAAGGAGCTCTTCGTAGCTGAGGCTCTTGAGACCACCCGGGTAGTTGGAGTGGCGGTAGGCGCGCTTCTTCTCCAGCTTGTCGCCGGTGAGCACAATCTTGTCCGCGTTGATGATGATGACAAAGTCACCCGTGTCGATGTGAGGTGCGAATTCCACCTTGTGCTTGCCGCGCAGCAGACGAGCTGCCTGCGAAGCAAGGCGACCGAGAACGACGTCAGTGGCGTCGATGACGTGCCACTGGCGCTCGACATCGCCGGGCTTTGGTGTGTACGTACGCAAAAGTTGCCTTCTTTTCGTCTCTAGCTTCCAAGCCACACACGTCTGCCTGACAAGGTCGTGAGTCTTGTTCAGCAGTACTTGACTTGCTTGAGGTGCACGGTACGCGTATACATTTCCCGCTTGTCCTGCAACGCGACTAGAGGTCTGCGGCATGTGTATCTGACGTACAGCGACTGTCCATACTAGCCCGGATTCGCGCGGCTTTGCAAAACGGGGCCGGTGTATGCAGAAACGCTTCGGCGGGCAGCTCCCCTGTGGGAACTGCCCGCCGAAGCGTTCAGGGCTTGCGCCTCAGTGACTCAGAACCTTAAGAACCGCAGCTTCAGTTCACGTCTGCGTTCTTGCGGCGGGTGACGACAAGCGCACCGGCGCCGGTCAGCAGCAGTGCGACTGCCGCGGCAGCAGCCAGGCCGAGTTCCGTACCCGTGCGCGGCAGCGGGTTGTTCGCTCCGTCACCCGGCTTATCGCCGTCGGTGTCGGCAGCTCCCGGCTGCGCGTCCTTGTCACCGGCTTCCGGCTCAGCGCCCTTGTCGCCAGCCCCCGGCTTGACGGTCTTGTCGTCAGCTTCCGGCTTTTGCGCATCGGCAGGTTTGTCGGCAGCAGAAACCACACTCACGGGAATTTCGACCTTGCCGCCGATGGGCAGCGGGTTGTTGTCCCACCAGTCATGATCGGGCGAAGCAGTGAGGGAAGCCGTCATCTTCGACCCCTTGTCTGCCTTGGCTTTGCCGCCTTCGGCCTTAGCAGCCTCAGCTCCGTCAACCTTGCCGCCGGCCTTCGGGGCGCCCTTCTTGCCGGCGTCCTTTGAAGCGGTGACCTTGAACTTCACCTCGGACTTGCCTTCGGGAACCGAGTCGAACTTCGCAGCGTTCTTCTTGCCCTTGACGGCGTGCTTGCCAAGGTCGATCGAAACACCCTTCGGCAGGTCGAAGGTCATCTGCAGAGGGCCCTTGATTTCCCTCTTGGCGTTGAACTGAACGCCGATCTCCGCTGTGCTGCCGGCCTTGATTGCAAAGCCGCCGTCTTTGCCCGCAGGATGGTCGATGGAGACTTCGAGGTCGCCGTTCTTCATCACGTCCAGCGCAGCGTCAGCCTGACGTTCGTCCTTGTCGGCCTTCACCTTCTTGCCTTCATCCTGACGGGCATTGAAGTAGGCTTCCCACACTTCGAAGTCGGTCAGACCGGACTGTTCGAACTTGCCGTTGGCAAAGGCCTCGAAGTTGTCGCCGCCTGCCGCCAGGAAGGACAGGGTGGCCACACGGTAGGTCTTCTTCGGGTCAATGTCCTTGCCGTTTACCTTGACGGATACCACGTGCTTGCCGCGTTCAGCCTTGGAGTCGTAGACGACTTCGAGTTCCTTAGACACGCCCAGGTGCAGGAACGGACGGCTGGCACCATCAGGCTGCCACTGCTGTTCAAACAGCTTGATGACGTCGGAGCCCTTGAGCGAAACAACTCCGTGGTCATTGGCAAACGGAAGAACCTGGTTGAGTTCTGCAACCGTGACTTCGCCGGGCTTTTCGCCGTTGAAGATGTCATCGACCTTCAGATCGGTGCGCAGACCACCCGGGTTCGTGATGCCGAAGTCCGACTTCTCCAGCTGAGACAGGCCGGTGCCTTCGTTGAGTGCGTCAGCAACGAGGTTGCCGAGCGTCGATTCGGCACCGCGGTCTTCCTTGCCGTCCTTGTCGAAGGCGCGCGTGATGTCTTCGTCGATTTCACCGGCTACTTCCTTGCCGATCTCCTGCGACTTTTCGGTGGCTGCCTTGATGATCTCACCGGTCTTGCCGATGGTCTCAGTCGAGGCCGTCTGCCCCTTGGTGTCGACAACTTCCTGACTGTCGACGGTCCAGCTGCCGTCGCCCTTGGAGGTCAGGTTGATCGCGGCGACGTTCTTGCCGTACTGGCCTGCCTGCATCACGGGGACCGTATTGTCGCCCTTCTTGTAGGTGCAGTTGACCGGAACGTGCGTGTGGCCGAGGAAGAACGCGTCGACTGAATCGTCAGCGGCGTCGAGTATGCTCTTGACTTCCTTGCTCTTGCCGATCGCAGTGGAGCAGCTGTCTCCCTCAGCCGATCCGCTCATACCGACGTGCGCCTGAACAAGCGTCACGTCCGGTGCCTGATCCTCGGGCAGGTCGGCGATCTTCTTCGAGGTGTTCTTGACCGCTTCTGCGGTGTCGCCGAAGTCAAGGTTCTTGATTCCAGACGGGCTGACGAGGCTTGCGGTTTCCTGCGTCACAACACCGATGACGGCAATCTTGATGCCGTCCTTTTCGATGATTTCGTAGTCCTTGACGCCTTCGGGGACGTCTTTGGTGCCCTTCTTGTAGACGTTGGCGGCCAGGTGCGGGAACTCTGCCTTGTGAGGCCCTGCCAGCACGCGCTCGCTGAAGTCTTTGAAACCGCGGTCGTATTCGTGGTTGCCCATTGCCGAGGCGTCGAGCCCCAGTGCGTTGAGGTAGTCAATCGTGGGCTCGTCTTTCTGGGAAGACGACACGTAGGTGCTTGCGCCGATGTTGTCGCCGGCGGACAGCAGAACTGAGCTGCCCTCAGCTTTGCCGCGCTGGTTTTCGATGGTCGAGGCCATTGCCTGGCCGTCGGGGTCTGCGATTCGTCCGTGGAAGTCGGTGATTCCCAGCACCTGGAGTTTGGCGCCCTCCGGGGCGTCCGCGTATACCGGCATTGCGCCGAGAGGTGCGACCAGTGCGGCGGCGGCAGCGCCTCCGCACAGCGCACGGCGTGCTTTGAACATGTTCAATCCTCTGTTTCTGAGTCAGCGTCTATTCGCGCGTTCCTGGAAAAGGTCTGACCATAGTGTTGCAAATCTGAGACATTTTTGGGGACTTCTTTATGAACTCAACATGGCCTATTCATGAAGGGCCGTTGTGGTGCGCTACCCGTTTCCCAGCTCGGCCGAGTCCCTCCGAGCCCGCGTCTGCCGCGCCCGCGCGGCCCATTCACCTTCCGGAGGATAGCCCACTTCTTCCATCACCAGCCCCTCCCCGGGGGCTATGTAAAGCGGTTCCGGGCTTCCACCTTGTGAGCTGGCCCGTTCCAGCAATTGGGCAGGATAATCAGCTGACCACGCACCCGTGCCGACTCGGATCAGGCCGCCGACGATTGCGCGGACCATGTGGTGGCAGAAGGCATCGGCGCGCAGCCTGAAGACAATCACCCCATCACGGTCGCGGCCGACTGAGATCTGCTGCAGCGTGCGGATGGTTGTCGAATCCGGGCGGGGTTTGCAGAACGGCAGAAAGTCATGCAGGCCCAGCAGTCCGGCAGCGGCACGGGCCATGGCGTCAGAGTCGAGGGCACCTCGGTGGCGGACCGTAGCGGCGGCCAGAAGGGGATCGAAGAACGACAGGTCATCAGCCAGCCGGTACGAGTAGGCCCGCCACTGTGCCGAGAAGCGCGCATCGAAGTCATCCGATACCGCAGCGGCACCGTGAATGACGACATCGTGGGCATCCAGCCGACTCAGCGCACCGCGCAGACGGCTGACAAGGGCAGATTCAGGCGTGCGCGGAACACCGTCCCGATCGACTCGGCGCTGCCCCACGAGTGCCGCAATCTGGGCTTCGCCGAGGTCCAGGTGGACAGCCTGCCGGCGCGCGTGCACTCCCGCATCGGTGCGCCCGGCAACAACCGTGCGCACGCGAGAACGGCAGACCAAAGCGAGCGCCTCTTCCAGGGTTCCCTGGACGGTGCGCAGATTCGGCTGCACTCCCCACCCGCGGAAGTTGGTGCCGTCATAGCCAAGATCGAGTCGAAACCTCACGGACGAAACTCTACGACGGGCTCCGCTTCGACATCCTGGTACTCCATGGGAGCAAGCAGCGGAAACGCCGTGCGAAGGGCGAAGGCAGTCGGCTGGCGGCGCTGCGAAGTGTATTTGGCAACTGCCAGGTTGTAATAGCGGATGCTGGACACGATCCGCCCTTCGATGATCCGCATTTGAGCGTGCAGATCGATTGCCGAACCTAAGCTCTGGCGGTGCTGGTCAACTTCAATGAGCCCAATGGCCAGTGCGTCGATTGCGTGGGTCAGCCGCTCTTCCGCCTGCCCGATTTCGGATGCGTCCTTGACTGTTCTGGCCCGCCGCAGAGCATCCTGCACTGCCCGCTGATGGTGTTCGTCCTGTTCCGAATGAGCTGTCGCCATGCGCAGGAACTCGGGCACGAGGGCGTGCCGGTCCGTGCGCACCTGGTCCAGCTGCCGCTGGGCCTCCCCCACGAGGTCAAGCGCCAGTCTCAGCCGCGAGCCCCGGGAGTACAGAAGGTAGGCCAGACCCAAACACAGGACGACCGCAACGATCACGAGGACGATCTCTGCCACCGCGCCTCCTTCGCCTTCTCTCCGAACACCTGCACGATCCATGTTCTCGGCACCCGCCGGGGCCGTTGGGACAGCTGCTGTGAGCACCTTATCCGCACCCGCGTTCCAGGCTGCACTCATGGTATCGACCGGCCTTGGCGGCTGAAAGGACTCACCGGGCAGGTGACCGAAAGTTCACCTTGGAGTGTTCTGTGCGTGGCAAAACGGCCACCTGGGTGGATGATCCTAAAACCGTGAGAGTTGCGATTGTTGCTGAAACTTTTCTGCCCCAGATGAATGGTGTTGTCGGAAGTCTCCTCAAGGCGATTGAGCACATCACCGAACGCGGCTATGAAGCTCTGGTCATTGCCCCGGGCACCCGAATGGGCGGTCCGCGTGAATACATGGGCGTGCCGATTGTCTATGTGCCCTCGCTGGCTTTCCCCGCGTATAAGCGGCTGCGCGTAGCGCCTGGTGGAGTCGCCCGCATCCGCCGGATTCTCGCCGATTTCGCACCTGATGTTGTGCACATAGCCTCGCCGTTCCTTCTGGGATGGCGTGCGGTGCAGGCGTGCCAGGAGCTCAACATCCCGTCAGTCGCGGTCTACCAGACTGAGGTTCCCGCCTACGCTGCCCGCTACGGTCTTACCGGCGTTGAGTCCATGCTGTGGGGCCACGTGCGAAACATCCACAACCGCGCCACCATGACCCTCGCCCCGTCGACCCCGACGATCGAACAGCTGGAATCGCACGGTGTTGACCGGATCGCCAAATGGGCCCGCGGCGTCGACGCCGCGCGTTTTCACCCGGACCGCAGGTGCGATGAGTGGCGGCAGTCGGTGGCCGACGGGAAGAAGGTCATCGGCTACGTGGGTCGGCTGGCCGCCGAAAAGCAGGTGGAGAATCTGCGGGTGCTGGCCGATGTCCCCGATGCCAAGATCGTCATCATCGGCGAAGGTCCGCTCATGGGCCGCCTGCGGACGGTTCTGCCGAACGCGCACTTCACGGGCTTTCTCGGCGGCGAAGCTCTGGCCCGGGCTGTTGCCGGCTTTGACCTGTGCATAGCACCCGGTGAATTTGAGACGTTCTGCCAGACAATTCAGGAGGCCATGGCCTCCGGTGTCCCCGTGATCGCGCCGGCTCGCGGCGGACCCCTGGACCTGGTGGATCATTCGCGCACCGGCTGGCTGTACGCCCCGGGCGATGTTGCGGGTCTGCGCGACCGCGCTTTGGACCTGCTGGGTGACGATGCCAAGCGCCGCGCCTTTGCGCAGGCCGCCCGGGCCGAAGTCGAGTCCCGCACGTGGCGCGGGGTGTGCTCGCAGCTGGTCGGCTATTACGCGCAGGCGATTGCCGCTCACGAAAACCTGGCGCACTCCCGGTAGTCGGCGCCTCGTCGGTGTGCCGAGGTGTGTTTCCCGGACCGGCGCCGCGTGGGTTCCGGGGCATATGGCCCGGTCCTACTCCCCCGAGGTACTACCCAGCTCTTCGACGAGACCGCGCGCTTCCAGCGCGGCACCGGTGTCAATGGCGTAGCGCACCGTGCCGAGCACAACCGGGACTGAACGCGCCCGCAGGGACCTTTCCAGTCCGCGAGCGCGGGCGGAATCGGCAGCCAGCCCTAGGAGATCGGCAATATAGGACACGCTGCGAATGGTGAGAGCTGCGGCCAGCCCCACGATTCTGGGACTTACCCCCACCCACCCCAGCGGCCTGGCGGCAGCGGCGAACACGCGAAGCAGTTCGCTGATGCTGGTGGTCAAGATGAGCACGGATGCTCCGATGACTCCTGCGAGCATGGCGGTGGCCACCCTGGCGGCGGTGACCGCGTCTGTGAATATGAGGTTGCCGATCACCAAGAGCAGCATGACCGGCCACATGCGCAACAGCGGCAGGACCACTTTGCCAAGCGGCAGGCGCGCGGTGAGGGCAATGAGGACGATCAGCACGAACACCGCACCGTTGACCCACGCGTCGCGCACAACGATCACCGGCAGGCTGGTCAGCATCAGGACGATCACTTTGACCCAGGCGGGCGTTCGGTGCAGCCAGCCGGGAATCGGCCAGCGCACCCCGAGGAATTCACCGCGGCGGCGCTGTACCGTGCGTGGCTTCGGCATAGCCGACTGGGCAATCATGCGAGGCGCTGTCTGGCTGGCTGGGCCGGCACCGTCTGACCAGGCGCCGCCGTTCTTGGTCTCCTCAGTCATCGGTGTTTGGGCTGTTGGGGCGGCGTGTGGCTCGGGCTGCTGAAACCGCGGCTTCGCGGTAGTGGGCAATCGCCTGGTCAGCAGGGCCGTCGAAGGTGATTTCGCCGCCGTTGATCACCAGGGCGCGTTCGGCATCGGCTGCGAATTCGAGATCGTGAGTGGTGGTGATGATCTGCACGCCGCGCTTTTCGGCGAGTTCGTCCAGGGTATCCCGCAGGAGCGTGCGGTTAGTCAGGTCGAGCAGGGTTGTCGGTTCGTCCATCAGCAGCACCTGCGGTTCCACTGTGAGGACGGAAGCCAGTGCCACCAGCTGGCGCTGACCTCCGGAGAGTTCGTACACCGATCGGTCGGCAAGGCCTGTCAGACCGAGTTCGTCGAGCACCGCCAGCGAGCGTTCACGCCGCGCGCGTTTGTCTTCTATGCGCCGCAGCGACAGTTCGATGTCTTCTATGACGGTCGGCATGACCAGCTGCGCTGCCGGGTCGGTGAAGACAAAGCCGACGTTTTGGCGTACGGTGCGCCCGTCATCGACCGTGTCGAAGCCGTCAACGGCGACCCTGCCCCACGTGGGCAGAGTAAGGCCGTTGATCATCCGCAGGAACGTGGACTTACCTGAACCGTTGGCGCCGATGACGGCCACCCGCTGCTCATTGATTTCGCAGGTGAAAGGGCCTGCCAGGGTGCGCCACTGACGCTCTGGCCCGCCTTCTGCCGAATCGAGAACAGCGGCGTGAGCGCCGTCGAAGACAATGTGGGCCATCAGCGTCGTGTCAGAACCGGGAAGGCGCGCAGAACCATCATGGCCAGGAAAGCAGCAACGGTGGTCTTGATGACGTCACCGGGCCAATAGGCCATATCGGCAACTGTCGCAGCGCCGAACGGGATGCCGCCGTTGATGGACATCCCGGCAATTCCCATCAGGTGCAGAAGAACCGAGGCGGTCACCAGCGAACCGAGGATCATCACGACAACTCGGCGGGCACCGGAGAAGCGGCGGTAGGCAAAGCGTGCAGCCCAACCGGACAGCAGCGTGTAGAACGGGAAGCCCAGAATGAAGCCAGCTGAAGGGCCGGCGAGAACGCCGATTCCGCCTCGTCCTCCCGAGAACACGGGGAGACCCACAAAGCCCAGCGCTAAGTACAGCAGCACCGCAATGAAGCCGCGCGTGGGGCCCAACACCATGCCGGTGAAGGCCAGCATGAGGGTCTGCAGGGTGATCGGCACGCCGACCGGACCGACCGGGATGGGAGGCACGAGGGCGAACACCCAGATGAGAGCCGCAAACACGGCGATGAGTGCAACTGACAGGCCGGCAGAAACGCCCTGCCCGCGAGCGCCGTTCTGCGGCGCGGAAGGGATGTTGGAAGTCATGAGGTGAATCGTACCTGAACACTGTTCAGGTGAAGAAATCTTGCCGATTTAGCAGAGTTGCCCACATTGGGGTGGCGTGTGATTCTGCCGCCGCTGGCCTTGAGAGACCTCGCCCCGGCTGGCTTGTGCTAGGCCCCATCTCAGCTGGGAGCGAACCTCTGCCTCGTTCTAGTGCTGGGGCAGCTTCCCACCACGACCCCACGCTTTAGCAACAAAAACTCCCGTTAGCAGTTGTTGCTAAAGCGCAGATTTGTTGCTGAAGGGAGTCCCCTTGCGGCTAACGGGTGGATTCGTTGCTAACTGTACTTCCCCGTGAGGTTGTGAACGCGGTCGGCTGGTGAGAGTCCCCCGATGGCGGTGTGGGCTCGGTGGTGATTGTAGTCATGTAAGAACGCTGCGTACGAATCCTCGCGAGCACTCTCACTGGC
>NZ_LR723009.1:0-971 GCF_902500275.1 Brevibacterium sp. Marseille-P9724
GGCCACTTCGGCAACCCGCGGCCCTTCCACGTCTCCACGAGACCGGCGGCCGAGCGGACGGATGCGAAGAGCCCGTAGCCGGCCCCGGCGAGACCCACGGAGACCACGAGCCAGCGCCCGATGCCGAGCCAGATGCGCCCGTCCACGGCGAGCGCCCACTGAGCGCCCGTGATGAGACCGGCGATGCCCATCCAGAGCCCGGCGACGACCACGACCACCGGCAGCAGGGCGAGGCACATCGCAGCGGCGGCCGACCAGAGCTGACGCGCTTCGAGCTTCGCCGTCGCCGCCATCATCCGCTCGGCGCGCTCGTTCGAGGCGTCGAGGTTCGCGGTCATCGTGGCCGAGGCCTCCCCGGCGACCTGCTCGACGGCCTTCTCGACCCGCTCCTCAGTACGCTTCTCGATCCGCTGCACCGCGCCGCCGACCTGGCTCACAAGCTTCTGGTTCGCTGCGGCCTGCACCTTCAGACCCTCAATCGCCGAGGCCGTAGCCGCGCGATTCTTCTGCGCCTCCGCGACCAAGCTCCGCGACGCGGCGTTCAAGCTCTCGCCGTTGAGACTCTGCGCGAACTCGCCGAGCGTGCTCGCGATCTCGTTCTGCCTGCTCTCGATACTCGCGATCCTCGCGGACACGTCGCTGGAGGGCGAGGAGGTCGACGCCGGGGTCGTGATCCGCTCCAGCCGCCTCGTCGTCTCCTCGTCCATGACCTTCACGAACCCCGCGAGCTTCTTCTGCTGCTCGGTCAGCGTGGCAATCCTCGTATTCTGCGCCTCGACGGCGGCGAGGATCGAGGTCAACAGCTCCACCGTCTCCGGAGTGCCGAGCGGCTGCGGCGACTGCACGGGCCCGTTCTGCTGCTTCAGCCTGTCGAGCGCTGCGCTCATGTTCCTGCTCCTTCTGCTGCTGGTGGTAGTCGAAGAACGCCTGCGCGCCCTCCGGGGTGAAGTCCGCCGAGAGCGCGCTCGCGC
>NZ_LR722999.1:0-75124 GCF_902500275.1 Brevibacterium sp. Marseille-P9724
GATGGTCATCGGGGCGTTACGGTGTGTCATGGAAGACCTCCGGGTCAGGGTGCGTGTCGTTACCCACCTCGATACCGGGGGTCTTCTCTGACCTCAAATCCCGTTCACAACCTCCCGAGGAACTACAGCTAACGGGTGTTGTTCTTGGCAAGAGGCGCCAGCAGCTGGCCAGGTCAGGCCGCACCCGCGCCTAAACGCAACTGCGCCGACAAGCATTCGCTTGTCGGCGCAGTGTTCTGAGTGGAAGGGCTACACCCCGCTCACTCCCATTCGATGGTGCCCGGAGGCTTCGAGGTGATGTCGAGGACGACGCGGTTAATCTCGTCGACTTCGTTGGTGATCCGGTTGGAGATCTTCGACAGCGTGTCGTAGGGCACGCGGGTCCAGTCTGCGGTCATGGCATCTTCGCTCGAAACGGGACGCAGCACAACGGGGTGGCCATAGGTGCGGCCGTCACCGGCAACACCGACGGAGCGGACGTCTGCCAGCAGCACAACGGGGCACTGCCAGATGGTGTTGTCAAGGCCGGCGGCGGTGAGTTCTTCGCGGGCAATCGCATCGGCTTCGCGCAGAATGCTCAGGCGCTCTTCGCTGACCGCCCCGACAATGCGGATGGCCAGGCCGGGGCCGGGGAACGGCTGACGGGCAACGATCACTTCCGGCAGACCGAGTTCGCGGCCGACGGCCCGAACTTCGTCCTTGAACAGCGCGCGCAGCGGTTCGACGAGTTCGAACTGGAGGTCCTCCGGCAGACCGCCGACGTTGTGGTGGCTCTTGATGTTCGCGGTGCCCGATCCCCCACCGGATTCGACAACGTCCGGATACAGGGTTCCCTGCACCAGGAATTCGATGTTTTCGCCGTCGCCTTCGCGCGATTCTGCAACGAGTTCAGCCGCGGTCTGTTCAAAGGTGCGGATGAATTCGCGGCCGATGATCTTGCGCTTGCGTTCGGGATCTTCAACACCGTCGAGTTCGCCCAGGAACTTCTGCGAAGCGTCGACTGTCACCAGTCGAACGCCGGTCGCTGCCACGTAGTCCTGTTCGACCTGTTCGCGTTCGTTTTTGCGCAGCAGGCCGTGATCGACGAAAACGCAGGTCAGCTGATCGCCCACGGCGCGGTGGACGAGAGCTGCGGCGACCGCGGAGTCAACGCCGCCGGACAGACCGCAGATGACCTTCTTGGTGCCGATCTGTTCGCGGATGCGGGCAACCTGTTCGTCGATGATCGAGTCAGCCGACCAGTCCGCACTGAGGCCGGCGACCTTGAACAAGAAGTTCTCGATGGTCTGCTTGCCGTATTCGCTGTGCATGACTTCCGGGTGCCACTGCACCCCGGCAAAACGACGCTCGCTGTCTTCTATTGCGGCGATGGGAGCCCCGGCTGTGCTGGCTAGGACCGTGAAGCCCTCGGGTGCGGTTTCAGCGGAGTCGCGGTGGGACATCCAGACGGTCTGCGCTGCGGGCAGGCCGGACAGCAGAGCCCCTTCTTCTGTCACTTCGAGTGCCGTCGATCCGTACTCACTGGCCCCGGTGCGGGCCACACGACCGCCGAGTGCCTGCACCATGGTCTGGAAGCCGTAGCATATGCCCAGCATGGGAACGCCGAGGTTGAACACCTCCGCGTCAATGGACAGGGCGTCTTCTGCGTTGACGGATGAAGGTCCGCCCGAAAGCACGATGGCGACCGGATTCTTGGCCGCGAATTCGTCAGCGCTTGCGGTGTGGGCAATGATTTCGGAGAAGAGCCCGGCTTCGCGTACACGACGTGCGATCAGCTGCGCGGTCTGCGCACCGAAGTCGACGACGAGGACGGGGCGAGCGTCCGTACCGGTTTCGGGGGTCTGGGTCATGCTTCTATCCTAAGCCTTCGCAGAGCTGATTCTGCTGGTGCAGACGGTGGTCAGAGGGCTGATTTCGGTGCGACGACGACAGCGTCGTCGAGTTCTTTTTCACCGCGGCGGTGGATTTTCGCTTCGACGATGAACGACATGACCGGAACAACCCCGGCCAGGGCCAAGATGATGAGGTTCTTCAGCCCCCACTTCATCTGCGAGTTCAGCCAGAAGCACACGATCAGGTAGGCCACGTAGCACCAGCCGTGTGCAATGGCGACGGCTGCGGCGGCGTTGAAGCTGCCGAAGGTCAGCGCTTCGGAGGGGTCGCCGCCCATCATGAGCCCCCAGATGAGGTACTTGAAGATCATTTCGACCGTCAGGATCAGCAGCATGACGCCGGTGATGATCGCCATGATCCGGTAGAACCGCAGTGCATTGCGGGCGGACTGCCAGCGGTTGAGGGTGAACACCGCATTGGGGTCGTCCTCGTTGAAGTCGGGACGGCGGTCCAGAGGGTCGCCGCCGTTCTGGGGATCCTGGCTCACTGGTCGTCTCCGTTCGTTCGAGTGCGGGGCATCTTTTCGCCGGCGTCTTTGACCACCACGTATTCAACGGGTCCCTGTTCTTCCCGGCGGAGAGAATTGTATTCGTCGCGCAGCAATCGGAACCAGATGTACACGGCGAAGACTGCGAACACGATCCATTCGACCGCGTAGAACGCCGATTGGAGGTCAAAGCCCGCATCCTGCGGTTCCTGGTAGGGAACATAGGACAGCTGGTCGCCGCCGATGCCGACTTCCGGATTCTCCTGCGGGAAGAGGAACGCGGAGTAGGTGTAGACGTCGAACAGGTTGACAAGCTGTGAGGTTGAAACGGACCGGACTACGCCTTCGGGCAGGCCCTTTGTGTCCAGGGGGCCTTCAATGGGGGCGATGCGGGCGTCAAGTGTGACTTCCGCGTCCGAGGCGGTGCTTGCCTTGGCCGTTTCGAGGTCTTCTGTCCATCCGCGCACCACCGGGATGGCGACGGGTTTGGATTCGAGTTCGTCGGTGTCTGCGTCCTGGGAGAACTGCGGGTCGTCAGGGGCGAACATGGTGACGACCCAGTAGCCCTTGACGCGGTTCAGGTAGCGGTCGTCGATGATGATCTGCTGGTCTGGCAGGAAGTGCCCGCTGATGGTGACCCGCTGGTCGGCCAGGTAGCCCGGCATGGGCCCCTGGGCTTGCATGATGTCGTTGAAGGGCTTCGCCACCGCCAGTTCGGGGTTGTCGGCCTGCTGGCTTTTGGACTGGGCGCGGTCAATCTGCCATGCAGAAAGCGTGACGAAAGCGGTGACCAGCAGCAGAACGAGCGCCAGGAATCCCAGCCATCTGGGTTTCAAGGCAAGACGAAGCACGGCGCCCCTCAGCTTTCGGCGTCGACGACCACGTTGACGCGCTGGAAGGATTTGAGGTCCGTGTAGCCCGTCGTGGCAAGGGCGCGGCGGAGGGCACCGGCGAGGTTGACTTCGCCCACTGCGGAGTGGCCCGGCCCGTGGATGAGCTGCTCCAGTGGTGCGACGGTGCCCATGTGCACGCGGCGGCCGCGCGGGAGTTCCGGGTGGTGGGCTTCTGCACCCCAGTGGAAGCCCTGACCGGGGGCTTCTTCGGCCCGGGACAGGGCTGAGCCGAGCATGACGGCGTCAGCGCCCATGGCGAAGGCCTTGACGATCGAACCGGTGGAGCCCAGTCCGCCGTCGGCGATCACGTGCACGTAGCGGCCGCCGGATTCGTCCATGTAGTCGCGGCGGGCAGCCTGGACGTCGGCGATTGCCGTGGCCATGGGCACCTGAATGCCGAGAGTGTGGCGGGTGGTGGATGCTGCACCGCCTCCGAAGCCCACCAGCACCCCGGCGGCACCGGTGCGCATGAGGTGCAGGGCAGGTGTGTAGGCGCTGACACCGCCGACGATCACGGGGACGTCGAGTTCGTAGATGAACTGTTTGAGGTTGAGCGGGTCGGTTGTGTTGGACACGTGTTCGGCGGAGACCGTGGTGCCGCGGATGACGAAAAGGTCAACCCCGGCGTCGACGACGGTCTGGTAAAACTCCTGGGTCCGCTGCGGTGTGAGCGCACCGGCAACGGTCACACCGGCTTCGCGGATCTGCGCCAGGCGGGCCGTGATGAGTTCGGCCTTGATGGGTTCGCGGTAGATCTCCTGCATGCGCTCGGTGGCGCGCTGGTCGTCGAGACCTGCGATTTCGTCAAGCAGCGGCTGGGGGTCTTCGTAGCGAGTCCACAGACCTTCGAGGTCGAGCACACCGAGCATGCCGAGTCGGCCCAGAGCAATGGCTGTTGTCGGGCTGACGACAGAGTCCATGGGTGCGGCAAGGTAGGGCAGGTCGAACTGGAAGGCGTCGATCTGCCAGTGGAGTGAAACATCCCGGGGATCGCGGGTGCGCCGCGAGGGGATAACCGCTACGTCGTCTAGTGAATAGGCCCTGCGTCCGCGCTTTCCGCGGCCGATTTCCAACTCTGTGCTCACGTATCCCAGCTTATCCCAGCGCACTGACGCGGTGCGGGTGGGCGGCACCTCGTCAATCAGGGCTTCGGCGTCGTCCAGTCCTCGTAGACGTGGGCGCTGGCCCAGAAGTGCAGTTCGTACAGGCTGGCCTGTTCGAACACGGCCTTCATTTCGGCGCGCATTACCGGGGTGGCCTGTTCCATTTCGCGTTCGAGGATCGCAACGGCTCCGCGGGTGGCTTCGTCGAATTCGGGGCTGTCGTACATGGTGATCCACGAAGCGAAGGGGTGCCCGTCGAGGTTGGATCCGGCTTTCTTCATGAGCACCTTGCCGATGTGGGCGTACACCCAGAAGCACGGCAGCACACCGGCGACACCCACCTCGTAGGGGCGCAGTGCGGCTGTGGCCATGAGGAATGACACGTAGCCCAGGGAAGTGGGACTGGCGATGACGGTTTCGGCGTCACGGCCTTCGTCCGAGCCGCGCTCACCGTGGCGCAGACCGCGAGCCTGCGCGGTTTCCTGCTGGATTTCCCTGACCAGCGGGGCGAAGCCCTCGTCTGCGAAGACGGCTTCGTGGAGTTCGTTTTCGGCAACAACGGCTTCTGATGTCGCTCCTGCCCAGAACTCCATGTCGTCGTTGCGGGAGGACTTGCTCGACAGCTGGGCCATTGCCCGGCCGTAGCCGTCCAGGTAGACCTCGTCCTGCAGCAGGTAGTGGACGAAGACCTTCGGGTCGAGGCTGCCGTCCGAGAGCTGTTCGATGAAGGGCAGGGCTTCGATGTCGTTGATGATGGGGGCCACGTGTTCCCAGAGTTCACGGCTGTGGGGGCCTGCGATGAATTCGCTCATTGTGTCTCCTGACAGTCGTTTTGCGGTCGTTGTTCCGCTTCGGTCTATTGCAGGGGTGCGCTGATGTGCTCAGCACTGTGCGGACACTGCTGCAGCGTTCAGTGCTCTGCGCTCAGCGGGTGATGTCGACAATGTGGTCGACCGGCCCGTGGGCACCGTCGGAGTTCAGCGACAGCTGCCAGTCGGCTGCGCTGCCGATGGCGCGGGCCAGGTAGTCAAGTGCCGCACCGACGGCATCCCCCAGCGCCTCCCCGCTCGAAGCGCCCGCAGGGTCTTCTCCCGCAGCCTCCAGGGCGTGCCTGCGGTGGGCGACCTCTGCGGCTATGGCCGCCGAAAGCGTGCAGCCGGTGCCGTGGGTGTTGGCCGAAAAGACGCGCGGGTGGCTGAATTCGCGCCACGCGATGTCGTCGCCTTCGGCAACCGCGAGGATGTCTGTGACGATGGAGTCTGCTGCGTGCCCGCCTTTGAGAAGCACGGCCCTCGGCCCCATTTTCAGCAGGCGGGCGGCCTGTTCACGCATCTGTGCGGGAGTGCCGGCTTCGTCTTGTTCATCCCCCAGCAGGAGTGCTGCTTCAGGCAGGTTGGGAGTGATGAGACCGGCTTGCGGCAGCAGAGCAGTGCGCACCGCGTCGATTGCGCTCTCTGCCAGCAGTCGGTGGCCGGAGGTTGCGACCATGACGGGGTCGACCACCAAAAAGCCCAGTCTGCCGGCCGCCGCATAGTCTGCCGTGGTCTGCACGAGTTCCGGTGTGCCTAGCATGCCGGATTTGCTCGCGTCAACGTGGATGTCATCGACGACCGAATCGAACTGGTCGATTACGAAGTCGTGGTCGATCTCGTAGATGCGGCTGACTCCGTGGGTGTTCTGCGCTACGAGGGCCGTGATGATGCTGGCTCCATATGCGCCGCGAGCCGTGAAGGTTTTCAGATCCGCCTGGATTCCCGCACCGCCGGAAGGGTCGGTGCCGGCGATGGTGACGGCGACGGGAGGACGATGGTCTGCTGCGGTCATAAGCTTTCTCCTGTGTAGGCCGCCAGAATGTCCCGGGCTGCTCCGGCCGGGTTTGTTGCGGTCATGATGGCTGACACAACGCAGATTCCCGCGGCACCCGTACCGCGCAGCGCTGCGGCGTTGTGGTCTTTGATCCCGCCGATGGCAAATGCGGGCAGGCCCGCTTTTCCGGCGCGGTCGCGGAAACCTTCCGGGCCGATGGCACTGCGTCCGGTCTCTTTGGTCTGGGTGGCGTACACCGGCCCGATGCCGACCAGATCGACGTTCTGGCTTCGAGCGCGCGCAAAGTGTTCGGGCTCCTGGGCTGAAACACCCAGCAGCGGTTCCGCACCGATGCGCTGGCGCACATCGTCTGCCGACATGTCGCCTTGACCCACGTGCACGTGGACTTTTCTGCCGCGCTCCAGAAGGCGGGCTGCGACATCGACGCGGTCATTGACGAAGACGGGGACGTCAGTTTTGATGCTGTGCTCAGCGCGTGCGCGCTCAACGGCATCGAGCACGCTCAGGGTGAGCTTTTCGAAGCCTGCGTCGTCAATGTGCTTATCGCGCACCTGCACGATGCCCACTCCCCCGGCAACTGCCTGGGCGACGGTCTCGGCCACCGTGCGCCCGGCGCTTTCGGCCATGGCGGTGTCAGTGACCAGGTAGAGGTCGGTGCGGTAGTCGGACAGGCGGTCCAGTGGTGCGCTCATGCGGTTCCTCCCGTTGTCCACGCGGTCTCAATGCGGGCCAGGTCGTCTGGCCCCACGGCGTGCAGGCCATCGAGGAAGTGCGCGGCGAATGTTCCGGGTCCGCTGGCTTGTGTGTGGGCTGCCTGGGCGGCCGAGGTGAAGTGCAGGTGCGCTGCTGCCGCGGCCATGCCTGTTCTCACCCGGGGGCTGAGGTCCTGTGTCTGCCGGGTGTGGGCAGCTGTCGCGGCGTAGGCGGCGGTAAGCGCTCCGAGCGAGCACCCGGTGCCGATGACGCTGGGCATATAGGGACTGCCGCCTGTGATCGTCACGGTGTGGGTTGCGGAGTCGTCGGCGAACACAATGGCGTCAGACTCCCCAGAAACGGCGGCGACAATGCCGGCCTGGGCGAGGCTTGCCGCGGCTGCCAGGGCGTCGTCGACTGAGTGCGTTGAGTCGGTTCCGCGGGCGCTGCCGGACTGCTGGGCCAGGCCGATGATTTCGGAGGCATTGCCGCGCACAATGGCCGGGCCGCTGTTCAGAGCGCGCATAATCCTGGAGGTGCGGTGCGCGGAAATCCCAAAGCCCACGGGGTCGAGCACCCACGGTTTGCCGGACTGAGCGAAAGTGTCGATGGCACCGTCAGCTGACAGGTACTGGTGCGATGTTGGTGTGCCGAAGTTGATGAGCAGGCCGTCTGCGATTTCGGCGAAGTCTGCAGCGTCGGCTTCATGATCGATCATGGCGGGGCTGGCACCTGCCGCCAAAAGCACATTTGCGGCGAACTGCTGAACGACCGTGTTCACAATGCACTGCACGAGCGGCGTGCGCTGCCGCAGAGTTTCAAGCAGTGCGCCCGCATAGTCTTTGAGTTCCATGACATCCCTTCGCTGGTCCTAACCACACAGGTTCAACGGGTTAATCTCAGCCGCCGCGTGGCGGCACCCCGTGTCACTTCGCTCACCCTAACACCCACCCCTGACACAGACCGACAGCGCAAGCCCACGACGCAGACCCAATCCTGTACCGCAGACCAGCGCAGCGGGCCCGGCGGCCGCGACCTCCGCCTCGTGAGCAGACAGCTGTGCGCCCGGCCATAGGCACGGGCGCACAGAAGACGATCACAGACAGCCGGATCGGCTGCGGCGGATCAGTGGTAGTTGGGGGCTTCCTGGGTGATCTGAATGTCGTGCGGGTGGCTTTCCTTCAGACCCGCCGTGGTCAGGCGCACGAACTGGCCCTTGGCCTTCAGTTCGGCAATGGAGCGCGCACCCACGTAGAACATGGTCTGGCGCAGGCCGCCCGTGAGCTGATAGGCCACCTGGCGCAGCGGACCGCGGTAGGAAACGCGGCCCTCAATGCCTTCGGGCACAAGGTCGGTGTCGGTGACGACATCGGCCTGGAAGTAGCGGTCTTTGGAATAGGAGCGTCCCTTGCGCGGAGCCATAGCCCCAAGTGAGCCCATACCGCGGTATGCCTTGTACTGCTTGCCGTTGACCAGGATGAGTTCGCCGGGGCTTTCCTCACAGCCTGCCAGCAGCGAACCGAGCATGACCGAATCGGCACCGGCGACAAGAGCCTTGCCGATGTCGCCCGAATACTGCAGGCCGCCATCGCCGATGACCGGCACACCGGCTTCGCGGGCAGCCTGGTAGGCCAGGTTGATTGCGGTGACCTGCGGGACACCCACACCGGCGACAATGCGCGTGGTGCAGATGGAGCCCGGGCCCACACCCACCTTGATGGCGTCAGCCCCGGCGTCGATGAGCGCCTGAGCTCCCGCGCGGGTGGCCACATTGCCGCCGATGACCTGCACGTCCTTAAACGCCGGATCCTTTTTGAGCGACGTGATCATGTCGGTCACACCGCGGGCGTGGCCATTGGCGGTGTCGACCACCAGGACGTCCACACCTGCTTCGGCCAGCAGACCCGCCCGCTCAAAAGCATCGCCGTAGAAGCCGACCGCAGCACCCACGAGCAGGCGGCCTTCGCCGTCCTTTGAGGCGTTGGGGTATTCGTCGCGCTTGACGAAGTCCTTGACCGTTATAAGGCCCTGGATCTTGTTGTTCTCGTCAACCAGCGGAAGCTTTTCGATCTTGTGCTCCGCCAGCAGTTCGTAGGCCTTTTCGGCGGACACATTGTGGGGAGCGGTGATAAGCGGCATCTTCGTCATGATTTCGCCGACCGTGGTGGTGGCGAAGTCAGTGCGCGGCACAAAGCGGAGGTCGCGGTTGGTGATGATGCCCACGAGAGTGTTGTCATCATCAACCACCGGAAGGCCGGAAATGCGGTACTGACCGCACATGTGGTCAAGCTCTTCGAGTGACTTTTCAGCAGTGATCGTCACCGGATCGGTGATCATTCCCGATTCCGAGCGCTTCACATAGTCGACCTGAGCGGCCTGATCTTCTTTCGACAGGTTGCGGTGAATGATTCCCACACCGCCGAAGCGGGCCATGGCGATTGCCATGCGGGATTCCGTCACGGTGTCCATAGCGGCTGAGACCAGCGGAACCGCAATGTCGAGTTCGCGCGTCAGGCGAGTTTTCGTTGTGGCCTCCGACGGGATGACGTCTGTGTCTCCCGGCAGCAGCAGGACGTCGTCATAGGTCAGACCGGTAAGCGAAAACGGATCTTCTGCGTCTTTGAAATGCTGGTGAACCTCTGGCAAGAGAACCCTTCCTCCGGTAGAGACCATAACCGCGTGCCATTCGCATGACATCCGCGGTGTTTTTATGAACCTATCCTAAGGGGTTCGCGCTGGTCTTCCCGATGCGGGTGAAGCGCAGAATCAGCCGAAAGTATGACCCCGAATTCAGCTTTCTGCGCGATGTGCCGAAGAATTGAGCACGCCAAGCTGAAGGCATGCTGATTCTTGCGATTGTCCTCATTTCACTGGCACTGGTCTTCTACACGATCGGCGTGTGGGCCGAGCGTCTGAAGAAGACCCTCACCTGGCCGCACGTGGCCCTGTTCGGAATGGGTCTGCTCTTCGATGCGTCAGGGACCGAGGTGATGCGCCGCATTGCTGCCGCCGGCGCATCGACAATGTCGAACGCACCCGATGGTTCTCTCGCCCAGATTCTGTCGATCACCATGGCGATCACCGGCCTGATCGCGCTCATCCTCATGGCAGTGCACTTCTTCTGGGCTCTCATCGTGATGATCAAGGGCACCCAGCGGGCCAAGGCCGTCTTCCACAGATTCTCTGTCACTGTGTGGGCCATCTGGCTGGTCCCCTACCTGACAGGCATGGTGTCCTCAATGGTCGCCTGAGCACATTCACCGAGCCGGCCCCTCCGGCAGCGTGAGCGGGAAGTTCGACTGGAACTCCCGTTCCTTCCCGCTGAGCGGATCGGCAAAGCGCAGCCCGTCTGCCACCAGCTGCAGCGGGTCGGAGAAATCGTACGGGTCCGGTGCCCAATCGGCCGGGTAGACGGGATCACCCACCATCGGGACGCCCAGCCCGTTGAGGTGTACGCGCAGCTGGTGGGTCTTCCCGGTGACCGGCTCCAAGGCGAACTCTCCGATCGAGGTGAGCTCCGCCTCGTGAGCCGGCGTCGAGGCTTTCGGCCCTACGAGGGGTGCCGATTCCGGCGGAAGCCTGCGGGCAGCCCAGCCGCGGATGCCCTCGAACCGCAGGCGGGTTTCGGTGTTGGGGTTCCCGGGCAGTTCGACCACTTGGCGCTCGCCCTTGGTTTTGTGCAGGCGGGTGCGGCGGACGGCAGGCAGGGTCTCAGGGTCGAAGTCGGGCGGCAGCCAGGCGAGCGCGCGGTAGGTCTTGTGCACGCGGCGGTTTTGGAAGAGAACCTGGTAGGCGCCTCGGGTTTCGCGGCGCCGTGAGAACAGCAGCAGGCCTGCGGTCACGCGGTCTAGCCGGTGAACGGCAACCAAATCAGGTTCGTTCAGCTCAACGCGCAGGCGAGTCACCGCCGACTGGCGCACAAAGCGGCCGTTGGGGGTCGAAGCGAGGAAATGCGGTTTGTCGACCACCACGATGTCGCGATCTTCATAGAGGACGGTGAGGTCAAAGGGGACGGGATCTTCGTGCGGAACCGGCCGGTGGAAGAAGTAGAAGCCGCCGGGAATGACGGGATCTTCCGGGCCGACTGGGCGGCCGGTTTCATCTGTCAGGCATCCGCCGTCGGGGTGTTCGGTCAGCCAGGTGCGCTCCTGCGGAGAGTGGTCGGGGAATTCCTGAGCCAGCCACGCGTGAACGGTCTTCGGCACCGGCAGGTGGGCTTTTGCGGAGGTCTGGTTCCCGCCGGGAGCACGCAGGCGGTTTGCGCTGATCCCCTCACGAGGAGGAAGAGGGCTTCGCATCACAACCTCCATGCAGTCTCGGGGCGGGTGTGGGATGGACAAGGTTCGGCCTGGTGACACCGCGATTTTGCAATCCATTTGAAATAAGAAAACCCGCCGAATTCAGCGTATTCGCGATAAAGTCGACCGGGCCGGAATTTTATCGACAGGAGAAGCTGTGAAGCTCACCACCATGCTGCAGAACGTTGTTTCCGACCATGGGGACCGTATCGCACTGGTCACTCCGACAGAGCGCGTGACCTACGCGCAGCTGGACGATAGGGCGCGGCGGGCGGCCGCGGTGCTCGCCGCTCACCAGGTGTTTCCCGGTGATCGGATCGGCGTGATGACCCTCAACAGCGCTTCAGCCGCATATACGCTGTTCGGCGCGTGGTACCTCGGGGCGATTCCCGTTCCCCTGAACCCGAAGATGGATTCGGGTGACCTCGAAGCAGTCATCAGCCACGCGGGCATTGAAGTTGCTCTTGTGTCCGCCGAACTGTGGAAAGCCGCCAAACGCGTTGACCTGGGCATCGAGTGGATTGTGTCCGACGCCGGTCGTGTTCGGCAGGCAGATGGTCGCGGTGGAACCGGTCGTTTTGGCAGCACTGTTTTCGAAACGACCATCGACGCTGTCGACCCGTACACGGAAGCTGAATACGAAGACGCCGCGACCGCGCTTATTCAGTACATTGACCTTGTTGACGGAATTCCGCGCGGCGCGGTGTTCACGCACGCCGGCCTTGCCGAAGCGCAGCCTGCTGTTGCACACGCCATGGGAATCGACGGCTACGACGTGGTGCAGACTGCCTCTCCCCTGTGGAATCCCGCGGCCTTGCACACCTCGATTCTCACTCCGCTGTCGTTGGGTGCCGCGGTGGTGCTGTCGGCTGATCCCAAGCCGGCCTCGACGGCAGCACTCGTGCAGAAGGCCGGTTCGACGGTGGTCACCGGCACGGAAGCGGCGCTTCTTGCAACTCTGCCGGGGGCGACCTCTGCTGGTTTTGCGCCGGGTGACATTGAGCGGATTTTTGTGCTCGGCACCGTGTCGTCACCGCGAGTGGGTGCTGAAATTGCGCGCGCCTATCGGGCTAAGCACTTCTATGGCCTGTACTCCCCCGGTGCTGCCGCGGGTGTCGGTCTGCTGATCACGGCTCAGGACATTGTGAAGGCTCCCGGAGCTGTGGGCACCGCCGAACAGGGAACCGGCATTGACGTTCGAATTGTTGAAGGCTCCGGCACCGCCATGGGCGGAGCCTCCCCTGACGAGGTGGAAGCCCGGGACTCGGCTGCTGCTTCCGGTGGGGATACAGCGGCGGCGGGGGACGACGAGCGTTCGGCCTCTGGAGAGGTCTCGGCTTCGCACGGTGAGCTGCAGCTGCGCGGTCCCGGCCTGCTGAAGAGCTTCTGGCGCAATCCGCTTGCAACCGCCGATTCGCTTGACGGCGAATGGCTGCGCACCGGAGTGACAGCCCACCTCGACGGCGAAGGGCGAATTCACGTGGACTGAGGCGCAGACCGATTGGCTCACGCCCAGGTGTTTCACGGTCAGGGCCGGGTGCAAGCGGCAGACTGCCTGCACCCGGCCGCTGCTGTCAGGTGGCGCTGCTCTGCTGCATCAGCCAGCCGAAGTCCTGCCGCATTTCCTTTTCCAGTCCGTCCGCCAGGGAACGCGCAAACGGCGCCGTGAAGTGGCCGTGGTCGTAGCTGGTCAGGATGTTGCCCACAATCGCATCGCAGTTGTCGGCTTGTGGATCGTTGACGGCGGGACAAACGTATTCCTTCATGTCCAGCGAATAGGCGCCGTCGGGAAGATCCGTCTGCGGATCTTCTTTCAGCCACTTCTTCGGTATGCCGCATTCCTGCGATGTTCCGCCGTCGGACAAGCATCGGGGGATGTCGAGGTTGCTGTCCTTGGGTGCAGCGCGCATGAGCATCAGCTGCGTGTCGGTCTCGGTGATCTGCTTCCACCAGTACGGGGCGCGATCAAGAATGTACTCTTCATGCTGCGCTTCATCCGTGCGGGATCCCGACGCAACCACCAAGTCGACGTCGTTGGCGGCGAGCCATTCCACAAGATTTTCGTTGTATCGTCCGCACATTGAGTCTGGAGACAGTTCTCCGCCGAGCGGGCAGCCGCCCTTATCCAGCACGATGACTTCCCAGCCGTATTTGCGTGCCAGGCTTTTGAACGTCGTCTCCCAGTGGCCGCCGAATGACCCGCCGGTCAGAACAATCGTCGCCGTGGGCTGCGACGGCGCACCTTCGTCCTCACAGACCAATACAACATCCGTGCCCGGGTCATCGCCCGAGCTCTGCTCACAGCCCTGATCGAAATACGGGGACTTGAAGTCTCGTGCCTCTTCTGGCATCGGAACCATGTCTGCCTCCGGAAGATCGCGGTCGTCCTCCCAAAAGGCGATGTGTGCCCCGGGGTATACGTCCTGGTTCAGGTCTTCATATGCGGTCCGGACTTCACCGTTGGAATGGGCCAAAGGGGTGATGACAAGCGCCCCGACAAGCATTGCCGCTGCTCCTGCCGGGATCATGGTCTTGTTGCGTTTGAAGATCGTGCCTATGCGCGAAGTCGACCGCGGCGCCAGGCGCAGCTCGACAGACCGATAGGTTGCTGCCGCGAGAACCAAGGTGATGAAGAAGACAAGGGCCGCGCCCTTAATGCCGACGGCGGATCGGTCTCTTATGTTCAGGTAGAAGATGAGAACCGGCCAGTGCCACAGGTAGATGCCATAGGACCGGTCAGCAAACCAGCGCACCGTGGGCGACTTCAGGAACCTCGAAGCCGAGAACCGATCTGCGGGCGTACCGCTGAGGTCCCCAGAAACCATCACGAGCAGCCAGCCGAACAGCGGCCACAGAGCCAAGGGTCCGGGAAACACCTGGCCGCCGTCGAACACAAATCCAGTTGTGGCGATCATTGCAAGGCCAATCCACCCGGCTGGCAGGCGCCAGCTGCTGCGCACACGGATCCGGTCAAGGACAAGAGCAGCAAGACCGCCGAACGCGAACTCCCAAAGCCTGGTCCAGGTCGACAGATAGGCCTTGTCCTGGGCATAGAAGCCCTGGATGGCCGCCCACAGCAGTGAGATGATCAGAACACCGCTGAGGGCCAGGGCGATCGCCCGGACAAAGCGCATCCCCCGGACTGTGCCGGCAGAAATCGCCACTGCGACGAAGAAGACAGGCAGCACAGCATAGAACTGTCCCTGTACTGACAGTGACCAAAAATGTTGGTACAGCGACGTCTGCGGCCCCGCTGCCCCGTAGGCCAACTGCGAGCGGATGAGCTCGAAGTTCTCAAAGTACAGAAGCGAGGCGCGCGCCTCAGCAAATGCCTGACGGTGAGCGGTTTTGGGCAGGATGAAGTATGCGAAGGCTGCCGTAATGCCGATGACGAGGGCTGCGGGTATGAAGATTCGCCTGTACAGTCTGCCGAAGTATTGCGTCAGGTTGACCTGGCCATCGGCGGTGAACTCCCGCACCAGCATGCTGACAAAGAGAAAACCGGTAACCGCAAGAAATATGTCAATGCCACCGGAGACTCGCCCTTGGCCGAAAAGGTGGAAGAGCACAACACCCAGCAGCGCAAGCCCGCGAACACCGTGAAGCTCTGGACGAAATCTGC
The DNA here is from genome assembly GCF_902500275.1 of Brevibacterium sp. Marseille-P9724. Taxonomy (NCBI): domain Bacteria; kingdom Bacillati; phylum Actinomycetota; class Actinomycetes; order Micrococcales; family Brevibacteriaceae; genus Brevibacterium; species Brevibacterium sp. Marseille-P9724. Next base: position 14,817 of record NZ_LR722999.1, read on the forward strand.
GTTCGGGAACACCCAACATCGAAGATACTCGCACCGGCGTACTCACTACAGCGAACTTTCATCTCGACTCAACGTGCACAGCATGCTGGCCGGAGCATGCTCGATTTTCGTACGGCTGAAAGCCAATTCGCTCAGTATTCCGACTACGAGTGTCAGGAACGTGAACTCAGGGTTTCGGCAAGGGGTAAGTTCCTCTGGCAGCTGAGATCCACCTCGTTTTTCTGAGTCACCCGCGCCCTGCGCACAAGGACTCCCTTTAGCAACAGAAACTCCCGTTAGCAGTCCGGCTAACGGGAGTTTCTGTTGCTAAAGGGTGGGCACACCCAAATCCAGACGGCTCAGGCGCTGAGCCTGAGCCTCAAACTCAGGCAATAAGCCAATCCTCAGCTAGACGCTCAGTCGTCTTCGTCTTCTTCCTGCTTCTCGACCACGAGCGATTCGGTGGTGAGAACCAGGGCTGCGATCGATGCTGCATTGCGCAGTGCCGAACGGGTGACCTTGACCGGGTCGATGATGCCCTTGCCGATGAGGTCGCCGTATTCGCCGGTTGCTGCGTTGTAGCCCTCGCCGAGGTCGAGTTCTTCGACCTTGGACACGACGACGAAGCCGTCCTGTCCGGCGTTTTCGGCAATCCAGCGAAGCGGCTGGCGCACAGCGCGGCGAACAATCTCCGCGCCGGTGGCTGCGTCGCCTTCCAGGCCGAGGCCTTCGGCAGCAGCGGATGCGTGCACGAGTGCGGTGCCGCCGCCGGCGACGATGCCCTCTTCGATGGCTGCGCGCGTAGCCGCAACTGCGTCTTCGACGCGGTGCTTGCGCTCCTTGAGCTCAACTTCGGTGGCTGCTCCGACCTTGATGACGGCAACGCCGCCGGCCAGCTTAGCCAGGCGCTCCTGCAGCTTTTCGCGGTCCCATTCGGAATCGGTCTTTTCGACCTCTGCGCGGATCTGGGCGACGCGTCCGGCAACAGCTTCGTCTGCTCCGCCGCCGTTGACGACCGTGGTGTTGTCCTTGGTCACGGTGACGGTGCGTGCGGTGCCGAGCTGTTCGAGGGTGGCCTGTTCGAGCTTCATGCCCATGTCGGGCGTGATGACTTCGCCGCCGGTGAGGACTGCGAGGTCTTCCAGGATTGCCTTGCGGCGGTCGCCGAAGCCGGGAGCCTTGACGGCGGCAACGTTGAGGATGCCGCGCATCTTGTTGACAACCAGCGTCGACAGGGCTTCGCCTTCGACGTCTTCGGCAATGATCAACAGCGGCTTGGATGCCTGCTGGACCTTTTCGAGCACCGGGAGGAGGTCCTGGATGTTCGAGATCTTGCCCTGGTTGATGAGGATGTAGGGGTCCTCAAGAACAGCTTCCTGGCGGTCTGCATCGGTGATGAAGTACGGCGACAGGTAGCCCTTGTCGAACTGCATGCCCTCGGTGAATTCGAGTTCGACCGCGGAGGCCTGCGATTCGTCGATGGTGATGACGCCGTCCTTGCCGACCTTTTCGAAGGCCTCGGCGATCAGTTCGCCGATTTCCTCCGACTGTGCCGACAGTGCTGCGACGTGTGCGATTTCCTCAGATCCGGACACTTCGCGGGCGTTTTCGCGCAGGCGGGCCTCGACGGCTTCGACTGCGGCTTCGATACCGGCTTTGAGCTGGCCGGGGGCTGCGCCGGCGGCCACGTTGCGCAGGCCTTCGGACACGAGCGCCTGTGCCAGTACGGTTGCTGTGGTGGTGCCGTCACCTGCGACGTCATTGGTCTTGGTGGCGACTTCCTTGGCCAGCTGGGCACCGAGGTTTTCGTAGGAGTCGTTGAGTTCGACTTCGCGGGCGATGGTCACACCGTCGTTGGTGATGGTGGGTGCGCCCCACGCCTTGTCGAGGACGACGTTGCGGCCCTTGGGTCCCAGCGTCACCTTGACGGTGTCGGCCAGGACGTTGACGCCCTTTTCGAGTGCCTTGCGGGCTTCGTCGTCGAACAGAAGGGTCTTAGCCATGGTTCACTTCTCTTTCTGTAAGCCTTTGCCTATTGGGTGAGCGCCTTGCCCGTGGGGCGGGCTCTGCCTCTAGGGAACGGCAGCTGCTGTTGGTGCGGAAGTGATCAGGCGATGACTGCGAGGACATCGCGAGCCGAGAGCACCAGGTACTCTTCGCCTGCGTACTTGACTTCGGTGCCGCCGTACTTGGAGTAGATGACTTTGTCGCCGACTTCAACGTCGACGGGCACGCGGGTGCCGTTTTCGGCAACGCGTCCGGGTCCGACTGCGACGACTTCGCCTTCCTGCGGCTTTTCCTTGGCGGTGTCCGGGATGACGAGGCCGGAGGCAGTGGTCTGCTCGGCTTCGACCTGACGGACGACGATCCGGTCTTCAAGCGGCTTGATGTTCACCGACATGGAGGAAACTCCTTCGATCAGTTGTATGAAGGTTGCTGTGGTCAACTTGAGCGGAGGGGACAGCTGGGGCGCTGTCTTCTGACGAGGCGCCGCCCGCTTTGGTCTGTTTCCTGCCGTCGTCGCGGGTGCCGGCGGGAACGGTCCTTGACGAGTGCGGTGTGCTGAGGTTTCCGGCTGAGCCCTGTGCTCAGCTCACTGTTCAGCGATTAGCACTCGCACCACTCAGGTGCTAATTCAGACTGTAGTCCGCCCCTGGCACTCGGTCAAGCCGAGTGCTAACCGCTGTCAGTCAGGACCACTCCCCGATTGCCCGCAGAGCATTGGCGGTGGTGACGTTCGCAATGTGCTCTTCGGTGACTCCGCGCACTTCGGCCAGCTTGCGCGCGTTGAGTGCCGCGAGATACGGCCCGCCGGGCTTGCCGCGGTGCGGGTGAGGCGTAAGGAACGGCGCATCGGTTTCAGTCAGCAGGAGTTCATCTGGCACGACCGCTGCGGCTTCGCGCAGCCCGTCGGCGTTTTTGAACGTGATGTTTCCAGCAAAGGACATGAAGTATCCGCGGCGAGCGCACTCTTGGGCCATCGCAACATCGCCGGAGAAGCAGTGGAGGATGGTGACCTCTGGCGCCCCGACTTCAGCAAGGGTGTCCAGAACGTCACTGTGTGCCTCGCGGTCGTGGATCTGCAGTGCCAGACCGCGGCGCTTGGCGATTTCGATGTGCGCGCGGAACGATTCTTTCTGTGCCTGAATATCCGCACTGTCCGATGCGTCGGTGCGGAAGTAGTCGAGTCCGGTTTCCCCGACAACTCGCACGCGCTCACGGCCTGCGAGTTCGTCGATTTCCGCCAGGGCTTCGTCCAGTTGGCCCGCGCGGGCCAACGTCGGCGCTTCGTTCGGATGCAGTGCAACCCCGCCCAGCAGCCACGGCCTTCCAGCGGCAGCTTCGGAGGCCACGGTGTCGGCCGTCCAGCGGGCGGCCGGCAGGTTGCAGCCAATCTGGACTACGCGTTCGATGCCGGCGGCCATGGCGGATTCGTAGAAGAACGACATCGGCGGAAACTCTTCGTCTTCGCCGGGTTGGACGTCTTCTGCGATGACTTCGCCTGCTTTCAGCGGCAGGCGCACGCCGGTGCAGATGTCCAGGTGGGTGTGGGTGTCAACACCGGGTGTCGCCAGACGTTCCGGTACTTCCGGGTACTCCCCCGCTGCGCGTGAGGCCACGCCTATCAGTCCTCCGGTTCTGTGTATTTGGGAAATACGGGTTCGGGCTTGGGCAGTTCGGTGCCGCCGCTCAAGCGCACATCCAAAGCTGCGAAGCTGCGCGGGTCATCGGCTTCGATATTGTGCGCACCAGCTTCTGCCGTGCCGGTTTCCACACCCAGAAGGTCGAGCACTTTGGACGCGGATTCGGGCATGACCGGCTGAACCAGAATGGTGACTCGGCGCAGGACTTCGAGAGTCGTGTAGAGAACTACCGCCATGCGGCGCTCGTCGGTTTTGCGCAGCTTCCACGGTTCCTGCGCGGAGAAATAGCGGTTGGCGGCTTCGAGCACCCGCCACAGGGCGCCCACATAGCGGTGGAGTTCCTGCAGCTGCACTTCCGAACGGGCCTTGTTCAGCAGGGCCTCGGCCGCGTTCAGAAGTTCGCGGTCGTCGTCAGTGAATTCGTCGTCGGAAACGTCCGGCACAGTCCCGCCGAGGTTTTTGGCGACCATGGACAGCGAGCGCTGCGCCAGATTGCCGTATTCATTGGCGAGGTCAGCGTTCTTGCGCGAAATGATGCCTTCGGCGGAATAGGAGCCGTCCTGACCGTAGGAGATCTCCCGCAGCACAAAGTAGCGCAGGGTATCGAGTCCGAAGCTGTCGATGAGGTCATAGGGGTCGACCACATTGCCGATCGACTTGGACATCTTTTCGCCCTTGTTGAACAGGAAGCCGTGGGCGTGGACGCGCTTGGGCAGTTCGAGGCCCGCGCTCATGAGGAATGCCGGCCAGTAGACCGAGTGGAAGCGCAGGATGTCTTTGCCGATGATGTGTACATCAGCCGGCCAGAATTCGCGGAACGACTCAGATTCGACATCCGGGTAGCCCACGCCGGTGAGGTAGTTGGTCAGCGCGTCGACCCACACGTACATGACGTGCTTGTCATCGCCTGGAACCGGCACGCCCCAGTCGAAGGTCGTGCGCGAAATCGAGAGGTCCTGCAGCCCCTGTGACACAAAGCCGATGACTTCGTTGCGGCGGCTGTCCGGGCCGACGTATTCGGGGTGCTCTTCGTAGAGTTTAAGCAGTTTGTCCTGGTAGGCCGACAGGCGGAAGAAGTAGGACTCTTCCTCTGTCCATTCGACTTCCGTGTCGGTGCTGATGGAAACGCGGGTGCCGTCTTCGCGCAGCGTGGTTTCGTCGTCAGCGTAGTAGGCCTCGTCCCGCACCGAGTACCAGCCGGAGTATTTGTCCAGGTAGATGTCCCCGGCATCGACCATCTTCTGCCAGATGAACTGACTGGCCTTGAGGTGGTCTTCGTCCGTTGTGCGGATGAAGCGGTCGTAGCTGCAGTTGAGGTCGTCGTGGAGCTTCTGGAATTTCGCGGCGTTGCGATCGGCGAGTTCGCGGGTGCTGATGCCCTCTTTTTGGGCGGTCTGCTGCATTTTCAGACCGTGTTCGTCAGTGCCGGTCATGAAGAACGTGTTTTCGCCGTCCAGGCGCTTGAACCGCGCGATCGTGTCCGCTGCGATGTATTCGTAGGCGTGGCCGATGTGCGGCTGGCCGTTGGGGTAGGCGATCGCCGTGGTCATATAGAAGCTCATGTGGCACAGTCTACGGGCGGTCACTGACATCACGAGGCGCCGCCCACCTTCGGCTGCACCGCCCTGGTTCTCTTCGCCGCAGGCCGGGGTCAGTCCCGGTGCAGATAGGCTTCGTAGACCTCGCGAGTCTTCAGTCCCGCGGTTTTGGCAACCTGAGCGGCCGCGTCTTTGCCGCGCATGCCCTGAGTGACGAGTTCTGAAACCCGTTCGAGCACATCATCCGGTTCGAGCCCTGGACCGTCAGTGCCAGATACGACCAGGGCGATTTCACCTCTCACCCCGTCGGCTATGTCGGCCAGCACGTCCACGGCGCGGCCGCGGATGACTTCCTCGTGCAGTTTGGTGAGCTCTCGGCACAGTGCGATCCTGCGGTTGGGGCCGAACACTTCGACAATCGCTTCGACTGACTGGACGATCCTGTGTGGGGCTTCGTAGAAGACCATGGTGCGCTCTTCGCTCTGCAGTGACTGCAGGAGACTGCGGCGCTTGCCGGCTTTGCGCGGCAGGAAGCCCTCGAAGGTGAAGCGGTCGGTGGGCAGTCCCGACAGCGCCAGCGCGGTTGTCACGGCGGTGGGGCCGGGCGCACTGGTCACGGGCAGGCCGCGATCGGATACGGCTTTGACCACGTGGTATCCGGGGTCGGAAACGCCGGGCATACCGGCGTCGGTGAGCAGCACGACGCGCATGCCAGAATCGACGGCATCGGCGATTCTTTCGGCGCGGGACTGTTCGTTGTGGTCGAACAGGCTCATGATCTTGGCCGTGTGCTGAACACCGAGCCGTTCGGCCAGGTCGAGGAACCGGCGAGTGTCTTCTGCCGCGATGAGGTCAGCCGCGGCGATCTCTTCGCGCATGCGCGGCGAAGCGTCACCGAGGTTGCCAAGCGGCGTGCCCACTAGCACGAGTGCAGCTCGGTCCTGATGGTCGTTCACGAGTTTGCGAGCGTTCCCGCACCGATAATAAGGCCGAAGAACGCGAGCATGCCCAACAGGAACAGCACAACAAGGCCAGTGCCGATGTAGCCGCAGATCAGCCCGCCCAATGCCATGCCTCGACCCTGTTCGCCCGTCTTCTTGATCTGGGACAGAGAGACGTGCCCCAGAACGATGCCGACCAGCAGACCCAGGAAGAGCGGGCTGAAGGTCCACCCCAGAACGAATCCGACAAGCGAGCTGACCAGCGATCCGATTGCCAAGCCGTTGGTGCCCGGCGATTGGTAATAGCCCGCCGGCTGGCCGTAGAGCTGTCCATAAGCCTGCCCGTGCGCTGGACCATAGCCGTACTGCCCAAACGCCCGCTGACCGTAGGGGTGCTCCTGGTGGCCGTACTGCGACTGCCCGTAGGACGGGCTTGTATAGCCGCTTTCAGAGTGCGAATACGGCTGCAGACTGCTCTGCGGCTGTTCGTCCGGCGGCTGGGGGATGTGTGAACTGGACACGGCGGCTCCTCGAATATCGGGATGCGTATCCGCCCAGTGTAGTCATGACCGCCCCGGCACTGTCAGCTCAGCTGTGTCAGAGCCTGGCTTTAGACTGGCGTCGTGAGTTTCTTGACAGCAGACGCGCGCAGCGGCACCGGATCAACGCGCATCCGGCACCCCAGACCGCGCGCTCAGGTGCCGCAGAATCCCGCACTGAGTTCTGTGTGGGGCTGGGTGTGGCCGCTGCTGATCGCCGCGATCGGCGGGGTGCTGCGAATGCTGCGCCTGGATCATCCGCGCGAACTCGTGTTCGATGAAACGTACTACGTCAAAGACGCCCACTCCGTTGCCCACCACGGGGTCGAACTCAAATGGGCAGAAGACGCCAATGACAAGTTCGCCGCCGGTGATTTCTCAGCTCTGAGCGGCGATCCTTCCTATGTAGTCCACCCGCCGCTGGGCAAATGGATGCTCGGCGCAGGGCAACTGCTCTTCGACGGCGGCGCAAACCCCTTCGGGTGGCGCTTTGCCGCAGCGCTCATCGGCACGCTCACCATCGTGATCATCGCCCGCATTGCCATCCGCATGTTCGGTTCGGTATGGCTGGGCGTCGCGGCGGCTCTTCTCCTGGCCGCTGACGGTCAGCACTTCGTCCATTCGCGCACCGGCCTGCTGGACATCTTCGTCATGTTCTTCGTGCTCATCGCATTCTGGCTGCTGCTCATTGACCGCGATGACGCCCGCCGGAAGATCCTGCAGCGCACCGCAGGCCTGCTTGGCGCCGAGGCCGGCGTCGGAAAACAACACAGCGCGGGCCCCAAATCATGGTTCATGCCTGCGTCTTTCGGCCCTTCTCTTGGGCTTCGCCCCTGGCGGCTGGCCGGCGGCATTGCCCTGGGCCTCGCCTGCGGTGTCAAGTGGAACGGCCTGTACGCACTGGCTGTTTTCGGCATCATGATCGTGCTGTGGGATGTTGCCAACCGCCGCGCAGCCGGTGTCAGCCGCCCGTGGCTTGCCGCTCTCGGCAAGGACTCCGTGCCTGCGTTCATGTCGCTCGTCCCGGTTGCCGGAATCGTGTACCTGCTGTGCTGGACCGGGTGGATTCTCAGCCCCAAGGGCTGGGACCGCGGCTGGGCGGCTGACAACAGCGGCTGGTGGGACTTCCTGCCGGACTGGCTGGTCAGCCTCGCGCACTACCACTACACGGCCTACAACTTCCACGTAGGACTGGACAAACCGCACACCTACATGTCGAATCCATGGGGCTGGACAGTTCAGTGGCGGCCCACCAGCTTCTACTACCGCTCCTATGGCCCTGGCGAACACGGCTGCGCAGTGGACAAGTGTTCGGCTGCGATTCTCGCCGTGGGCAACCCGGTGGTGTGGGGTCTGGGCACCGCGGCACTCGTCGTAGTGCTGCTGGCCTGGGTGCTGCGCCGTGACTGGCGAGCCGGCGCAGTTCTTGCCGGACTGGCGGCCGTGTGGCTGCCGTGGTTCAACTACCAGCACCGCACCATCTTCACCTTCTACACCATCGTCATGGTGCCGTTCATTGTTCTCGCACTCGTCTACGCTCTGGGGATCGTCTGGGGAAGAGCCACAGGCGGCACGGCCGTCCAGGATGCGGCAGCACAGTCCCTGCGTGCGCGCCGACTGGCGGTTGCCGTGATTCTGGCAGCCGCGGTCCTCGTGTTTGCCTTCTACTACCCCATTTGGACGGGCGCCACGATCCCCTACGATTCGTGGCGCATGCGCATGCTCAACCCCACCTGGATCTGACCGGCCCTGCCGCACACAGCCAACCTCCCCGGCACATCCGCACCGGCAGAAGCCGGGCAACTCAATCGCGCCTGCCTACAACACCGCATGCAAACACACCCTCAGCAAAACCCGTCCAGTTTCGGAAGGAAGGTTAACCGGAAACCAACTGGAGTGTTGCTTTGATTTAAAGTTCTGTTCGCAACGGAGTCCTGATAATGGCCCCCTATGACCATTTCAGCCAACACTCCCCCGCCCCCCGCCACAGCAAACACATCGGATGCACAACGCGCATCGGCGGTGGCAATCATTCCGGCCCGCGGCGGTTCCAAGGGAATCCCCCTGAAGAACCTGCAGAAGATCGGCGGACGCTCCCTCTTGGCGCGTGCTATCGAAGCGGCACAGAGAAGCACGGGAATCGATACCGTCGTCGTTTCCACCGACCACCAGGGCATTGCAGAAGAAGCACGCGCTCACGGGGCCGAAGTCGTCATGCGCCCCGACGACATCAGCGGTGACACAGCTTCCAGCGAATCCGCCCTGCTCTACACGCTCGCGCAGCTCAGCCGCACCCACCGCCCCTTTGACATCACGGTGTTCATTCAGTGCACCTCGCCGTTCATCAGCCCGCAGGACCTCGACGAAGCAACAGAGGCCGTGGCCGCCGGACGCCACGACGTTGTCTTCTCAGCCGCTGTTGACCATTCGTTCCTGTGGAAGCTCAGCTCGGACAACACCGCCGAAGCCGTCGGCCACAGCGCGGAATTTCGACCCCGCCGCCAAGACCGCGAACCGCACTACTCCGAAACCGGCGCGTTCTACGTCATGCGCACCGCGGGCTTTCAGGAATCGGGCCACCGCTTCTTCGGTTCGATCGGCATCCAGGAAGTCCCGGAAGACGACGCCCGCGAAATCGATTCGCTGTCCGATCTCACGCTGCTGCGCGCGCTGGCTGATCAGCGCCAGCAGGACACATCACAGCTGAGCGAACTCGACATCGACGCGGTTGTCACGGACTTCGACGGCGTGCACACTGACGACCGCGTGTTCACCGCAGAGGACGGCACCGAGACCGTGCCGGTCCACCGCGGCGACGGCATGGGAGTCTCCCGCCTGGTCAAGGCAGGTGTTCCGTTCCTCATCCTGTCCAAGGAGCGCAACCCCGTGGTCACCCGCCGCGCAGAGAAGCTGCGGGTGGAAGTCGCCCAGGGCATCGACAACAAGGCCAGCGTGATCGCCGACTGGATGGCTTCGCACGGGCTGGACCCCGCCCGGGTCGCCTATGTCGGCAATGACGTCAACGACCTCGAAGCGTTCAGCGAAGTCGGCTGGCCGATTGCCGTCGCCGACGCCCACCCGGCTGTTCTCGCCGCCGCCCGCCACGTGTTGGCAGCAGAAGGCGGCCGAGGTGCCGTCCGCGAGGTCTGCGACCTCGTCCATGTGCCCACTCGCCATTCTGCGAGTGCCCAAGAACCCGACTCACCCACCACACTCTGAGCCGAAAACCACCTACCCGAAAGGATTGACATGACCGCTGTCCCCTACTCCACCACCAGCGCAGGAAAGACCATCACCCCCGTCGCCATCGGCGAACACAAGGTCGGACCGGGCAACCCCACCTACCTGATCGGCGAAATCGGCATCAACCACAACGGTGACGTCGAACTGGCCAAGCAGCTCATGGACGTGTCGAAGGTTGCCGGCGCACAGGCCGTGAAGTTCCAGAAGCGCAACCCCGAAGTTGCGGTACCGGAACACCAGAAGTCGAAGCCGCGCTCCACACCGTGGGGCGAAATGACCTACCTGGAATACAAGTACCGCGTTGAGTTCGAAGACGAGCAGTACACCGAAATCGACCGCTACGCCAAGGAGCTGGGCCTGCAGTGGTTTGCAAGCCCGTGGGATGTTGACTCGGTGAACTTCCTGGAGAAGTTCGACGCTGTCACCCACAAGGTTGCTTCGGCCTCCATCACGGACGTCAAGCTGCTCGAAGCTCTGCGCGACACAGGCAAGCCGCTCATCATGTCCACCGGAATGTCGACTCTCGAACAGATCGACCGCGCCGTGGAGATCCTCGGCACCGACAACCTGGTGCTCATGCACGCAACTTCGACCTACCCGCTGCCTGCGGACGAAGTGAACCTCTTGGCGATTCCGGCTCTGCGCGAACGCTACGGCATTCCGGTCGGCTACTCCGGCCACGAACTGGGCACCACCATCACCACCGCCGCAGTCGCCCTGGGCGCTGTGACCGTTGAACGTCACATCACGCTGGATTCGACCATGTGGGGTTCGGACCAGTCGGCTTCCATGGAGCCGGCTGAGTTCATTGCGCTGGGACGTCACATCCGGGAAATCGAAACTGCTCTGGGTGACGGCAACAAGCGCGTCATGCCGGGCGAAGAACCCAAGATCGCGTCCCTGCGCGTCCACAGCTGAGTCGCGCCGACCACCTCTACCGACATTCAGTTCGCACCCCGGCTCCCTCGCTGGGGTGCGAACTGAATTGACCGCAGTTTCAGAGCACCGAAAGATCCCCATGCCCAAGCTTTCGCTTATCGTTCCCGCAAAGGACTGTGCGCACTACCTGCCGCAGGTCTACCGGTCTATTCTCATGCAGGCCGAACCCCACCCACTGCAGCCAGACCCCATTGACCTCAAAGAGCTGCAGGTCATAGCAGTCGACGACGGAAGCTCGGACGGGACTGCCCAAGTCCTCGATGAGTTCGGTGCGAAGTTCGACAACTTCGAAGTCATCACCAACCCCACCAATGTCGGCCTGGCCAATGGCCGCAATCAGGGCCTTGACCGGGCCGAGGGCGAATACATCGTCTTCCTCGACGGCGATGACTGGCTGGCCCCGAACCACCTGCCCACCATGCTCGCGGCAATGGAGAGTCTGCACGTCGATTTTGTGCGCTGCGACCACACGACCGTCACCGGCAACAAGCGCGGTCTCAAGCGGGCACCCATGTCGGTTAGGAATCGCGCGCTCAATCCCCGCACCGGAATCCTCCCGGCCCACACCAACACCATGGTCGATTACCCCTACGCGTGGGCGGGAATCTTCCATAGGCGCCTGCGCGATTCAGGACTGCTGTACTTTCCCAAGGACTTCATGACGGCCGAAGACCGCAGCTGGATCTGGGGGCTGCACCTGGATGCTGAATCATTTGCCGTGGTTGATGCTCCCGGCATCATGTATCGGCGCAATGTCAGCGGTTCTCTCACCCAGATTCTGGATGAGCGCCAGCTGATGTTCCTCGATGCCTTTGATCTCATCTTCGAACGCTTGGACAACGACTCTGAGGGTCACACCTTCTACCCCAAAGCAGCCCGCAACCTGTTTGCGCTCATGGAACATCACCATAAGCGCTATATCCAGGCGGTCGCCTATGCCCAGGCGGTTGCAGAGCTCGGGGTCGACGCAGCAGAGACGAGCGCAGATTCTTCAGTTTTCGACCATCTCAAGCTTCGCGTTGCCGGCCGTCGTGGGCGTTCGCAGATGTTTCTGGCGGCGGTCGAGGAAGAGCGCAGGAGCATTCAGGCCACGAAGGATCCCAGCGATCTCCCGCCCGTGCAGATCATTCCGCAGGAAGTGCTGGATGCCCTTCGTGCTCGTGGCGGACGGGTGGCTCAGCGCATCCCGCGGGATGTTTTCAGCGAAGTCTTCGCAGCCAGCACTGACAAACGCCAGGCGCATATTTCCTGGTATCTTCCGGAAACGGAAAGGACATCGGCATGAAACAGCTGTTCTTTGTTTCCACTATGTCTCAGGTGATTACGCTTGCCGCAGGCATTGACGACGGCGCGTATGACACCGGATGGCTTCCGCAGGTGGCGTCTTTGTCGATCGGCGAACCTTTCAGCACACTTGAGGCTATGCCCGCCGAGCGGCGCGTGCGAGATGACTTCCCGTCGGTTTCTGAGCGCGTCCTCGTTGTATCGAACCATTCGCTTGCCCCTGAAACAGCGACACCGCTGTGGGAGCTGCCCGAAGCGCAGCCTGCGCTGAGCCGCTTTGACCGTGTCGTCGACCTCAATGCCACGCTGTCGCCCATTCATCCTTCCACGTGGTCCCCGGAAGACACCGAACTTCCCGTATGGGAGCGCCTGCTGCGTCAGCGTTGGGAGCTCGGCGATGCTGAGCTCGAGCTGATTGTCGAATCACCGCAGGTCAACCCTGCCGTGGCGATTGGCCGTGTCTTTCACACCGCTTTTCAGAGGGTGCACGCTGACGGTCTGATGTCCTATGCGGCAACGCGCAATCATCTGCATCTGAGCAATGGTCAGCGCATGACTTCTCTGCACTACCTGCCCTACATTGAGCAGCTGGACCCGGTGCTGTTGAGCGAACACGGAATCGTCCCGGTTGCACTGAGCTGGGACGCGTATCGGCGTGTGGTTGTCGAAAGCCTGGAGACTGTCAGGGCTGTTCTCGATGCACAGCTGGGCTCTCTGTCCGGTTCTTCCACCGCGCTGGTGGTCGGTCAGTACCTGGCTGCTCTCGATATTCTCACGCCGGATGAAGAGGACCGGATGCACGTGAGCATGCTGGAAGAAGCACACCGCCGAGGTGCCGCTCACGTGGTCTTCAAACCGCACCCTGCAGCGCCGCCGGCTGCTGTCAGTGCTCTGCGCGATGCTGCTGAGGGTTTGGGGCTGGGCTTCACGATATTCAACCGTCCGGTCATCGCCGAAGCAATCCTGGAGCATCTGTCACCGGCGCTTGTAATCGGGTGCTTCTCAACGACGCTTGCCACGGCGCGCTCGGCCTACGGCATTCCCGCTGTTGCAGTCGGCACGCAGACCGTGTTGAATGCGCTGACCCCGTTTGAGAACTCCAACCGCATTCCGGCTGTCCTCTGTGACGCCGTCATGGACGGTTCGGCCGGTGCACTGACCTCCGATGACATTGAGCGTCTGCAGGGTCTGATCGAAGCCATTGCCTATGCGTCGCGCCCCAAGGTCGTTCCGCATCTGCGCACTCATGCGGAATCCTATTTGAAGACCGCGCAGCACACGGACGATATTCGGTACTTCCGCAGGCGCCGACTGACCAAGCTCAATCTTCCGGGAGCTTTGCCGAAGAAGGAAAAGGTCCAGAACGGCAAGATTGAAAGACGCCTGCCCACAAATCTGCGGGAGCCCTATCGCAGGCTCCGAAGGCGCGTGAAGAGGACGGTCAGGCCCTTACAGCGCTGAAGTCTTCTCGCGCAGCGGCCCGTCGGCTGTTTCGGCGGGCCGCTTGCTTTTGCCCCTGAAATGTTCCGTGAAAGCAGCTATCAGGGCTATAGACACCGCTACGGCAGGCCAGTGGGTGTAGCGGAAGTGAGCTTCGGGGATCACCGGAAAGTACGCGGCTGTGTAGAGGAAGGCTGACGCCGTCAGCGTGAGCACGGCGGCTGCCGCACGCCTGCGCTTCAGAGCCACAGCTGCGACTAGAACGCAGCCTGTCAGCCAGAACCAAGGTTTGAATGTGAACCCAAGCTTCTCAACGCCGAAATCCAAAACATATGTTTTCACCGCACGTTCAAACGGCTCAGGCCCGGTGCCGAACCCGATCTCCTGCGCAGTGTTTACGGGATATTGGAAATACTCCAGCGCGGAAGTCGTCAAATAGAAGCGGTACACAGACCAGCGGTAGGAAAGATAGCGCGCGGGGTGTGTGATGACGTTCTCACGCCACAGTTTTTCCAGACCTTGTCTGTGGGATTCTTCAATAGGCTGATAGTCTCCGCCGTGGCCTCTTCCGAAACAGTTCCAATAGGCGTCGTAGAATACGCCTCTTTCATAGCAGAGAGCTCTAGACGTGTTGATGCGCTTCTTCAGCTTCGGAGTAACATCGGCTGCGTTGAGTTCATCTTCGGGAACCGAAAACATGACGTCATCGAGCATCACCTGATATTCCTGGTGGGTTTCCTTGACGTGCCAGACTCTTGCGATTCCGGCATCGGCGACGACAGCCGCCCCACCAACCGCAAAGATGAGAACAAAGGACCCAGCGAGCCATGCGACGAACCTGCGCAAACTCGAACTGGCCGCGCTGTTGCGCGCCTGCAGCTTCCGCATCGTACGGTGTGCAATCGGCAGCAGCTGCCAGGCCAGGTAGAAGCAGATGGGCACAACTGCGGCTATGGCGTTTTTGCGCACCAGAGTCGCAAAGATCAGCGCTCCCACCGCGACCAGCGCGAGAACTGCGGTCCGCTTTGACCGGGCGCCGCGGCGTATGAGCATGACGCAGCCGCACCCGGCCAGCAGTGCACCGGTGAGGATTGTGTCTTTCCATGGGATGTTGATCTGGCTGTACGCCCACGGGCTGATGGATACGGCCAAAACGCCGAGCGAACCCAGTCGGCTGCCCAACCGCCGGTGAACATACTCGGCGGTCAGCAGCACTCCGGTGAAGTACAGGAGCGCCGAGCACACGAACAGCGATCCGATCCAACCGGTCAGCCCGTACAGGCCTCTCCACACAACGGCGACGATCGGCGGATGCCAGTCGCTCATCTGCTTCTGGCCGACAGCCTGCTTGAACTGTTCAACAATGTCGTATTCGGCCCGGCCGGTGCCGAAGCCGATGATCGTCCCAGCGGCGCAGAATGCTGTCAGTGCGACGAGCAGCAGGCTCCACCGGGACGACTTCTTCACTGTTCGGCTGTTTCTATCTTCAGGGCCTTGGCCACGTAGTCAGCCAAAGTTTCCGAATAGGCTGCCGAAATGTGGTCATTGTCGCGGTAGACGACCACCGACCCGACCACAGCGGGACACGTTGTGGACTGGCCGCAGAAATACGGTGTGGGATCCCAGTGGCGGATGCCAAGGTCTTCCGCAGCCTGTTTCAAAGCGAGATCCGCACCGTCAGGTTTGGGGTCTTCGCGTTTGAAATTGCATTCTTCCGGGTTGGCTTCATTCAAACCCATACAGTCGGCCATATTGGAAGGCGGGATGGGGGTATCGCCGAATGCGACGACATCGATTCCGGCTTCCTTCAGCGGCTTGAGAGTTTCAATGTAGCCATCGTAGCCGACAACGTCAGAGTCAGCGAGACCCTGCTCGCGCGCCGCGTCGACGTCGTAGTCGTCAACGTCGAGGTTCGCAATGAGCACCTTGTCCGGTTTGTCTTCTACAAGGTGTTTGACGAGCTTCTTCACCGGCTCAACACAGTTGAGCCCTTCGTTTTTGTAGTCACGAGGGGTCGTGTTCAGACCGCAGGCGTTCTTCGCGTAGACGCGCAGCTTCCAGTCTGTGCCGTCAAGGGCCTTTTCCAGTCCCGGCACCCACTGTGCCGCATGGGAATCCCCCACCACGGCCAGTTCTTTTGACCCTCCCGGGTTGAGGACAGTGCAGCCGCGTATGGTGTCGGCTTCCCTCTTGTTCGGGTACGGGTCACACTCGTCAGGGAACTGGGGACGGTCTTCAATAAGATCGACCGCCTTCGGGAAATAGTCTTCCTGGCCCTCAGCGTGCATTGGCAGGTCGAACGTGTCCAGCGGATCGCTGATTGCGCGAGCACCGAACAGCGGCTCACTGTCTTCCTGTTTCTGCTGCGCCTGATCATCGGCAACCGTGTCGTATGTTTCCTGTGCTTCCGGCACCCTGTCGTATTCACGGTTGACCGCCCACTGCGGAACAAGTGCGAGCACCGCGGCAAGCACCATGGACACCGCCGCGATTTCCACTGTCAGCCACCTGCGCTTCTTCAGAAGTTCGCTGCGGCGCAGGGGCTCTTCAACAAAGGTGAAGCTCAGATAAGCCAGCGCCACCGCGAAGGCCAGCAGGCCGGTGCCTTCGATGGTATTGGCATGGCGTTCGAACTGCGCGGTGAAGAAGACCACCAGGGGGAAGTGCCACAGGTACAGCGAGTACGACCAATTGCCGATCTTCTGCACTGCCCGCAGATCGACAATCGGAGTGAGCGAGCCCAGCCCCTGCGTCCGTCCGGCCGCAATGACCGCCATGGTGCCCAGCACGGGCAGGAGCGCTGATATTCCCGGAAACGCCGGTGTGGTGCCGTCGTAGAAAATACATGCCACGACAATCGCGGTGACGCCGGCAAGGGCCAACAGCGTGCGCAGACGCGCAAAGCGCTCCGTATCGACCATAACCACGGCCAGCAGACCGCCGGCGCCGAGTTCCCAAATGCGGGACTGGGTGACGAAGTACGCGGTGGGATCACCGGAGCCCACAAGCACCGCCGACCACACGAACGACGCCAGGATGATGACGGCAAAGAGAATGCCGACGCAGATGCGGAACGTCCGGTGGAAACGATGCTCGGGTGACACATGGTGCGCCCCCGCCGTGCCGAGCTTGCGCAGAATACCGGGGACGGCGCCTCGTGAGTGGCGAGCGGTGGTCCGTCCCGCAACCCACACGGCCAGGATCACCACCAGCGGCCACAGAATGTAGAACTGCTCTTCGATCGACAGCGACCAGAAGTGCTGGTACGGCGATGGCGAGTTCTGGGCGCCCAGATAGTCAACCGCGCCGGAAGCCAGCGCCCAGTTCTGCACGTAGAACGCTGAGGACAGTCCTTCAACCGCGGCTTGAGATAAAGCGCTGCGCGGCAGAAAGTACAGGGATGCCAGGGCGGTGACCACAATCGCGACCGTCGCCGCCGGAAGGATGCGGCGAGCCCGGTTCGCCCAGAATGTCAGCAGGTTGACCGTCTGGGTGCGTTCGGCTTCGCGCAGCATGTGCGCTGTGATGAGGAACCCGGATATGACGAAGAAGACATCAACGCCCACAAAGCCGCCCGGCAGGAAATCCGGGTTGATGTGATAGACGACCACGGTGACGACGGCCAGTGCGCGCAGCATCTGGATCTCCGGCCGAAACCTACGGTGCATGGTCTCCTCGCGTTCGTTTGACGGTCAGTGGGCAGTCCGGGTTCGAATTCTAAGGCTACTGAGAAGTGTCGGCGGAATCGTGCACGACTGTCCGGCTGCGTTTGACCATCGGGCGCTGCTTTTCACAGCGGAGCCTGCGGGTGTGCCTGCGCGACGCCGCGATCAGCAGCCAGCCGAACATAGCTCCGGCAAACGGCCAGTAGCTGTAGCGGTACAGGTCTGCTGGCGCGGTGGGGAAATACGTCAGGACGTAGAGGATGACGGATGTGAAAACGGCGCACGCCCCCAGGGAACGGGTGCGTGTGCGCAGACTGACGACTGCGCCCACTATGCAGGCCGCGAGCGCCGTTATGCCCAGAAACATGAACGGCATGAACCCGTAGGCGGCTGAGTAGACGTAGCCGGAGTGAATGTCGCGTGCCTTCGGGTGGGTGGGCGGTAAGTCCACCTGGTCACCGCGGACCGGTGCGGCGGCCACGGACGATGTGTGGGTCAGGAACCGCCAGGTGGTTTTGGCCCGGTACTTGGCGTAGTCGCCCAGGTGGTGAGGCACTGTTGCCTTCCACAGTGTGACCACGGCATCGGGGTCCTCAACTTCCGTGTATGCCCCGTTGACGCCTAGGCCGTAGCAGTTCCAGTAGGCGTCCCATATGATTTCACGCCCTTCTTGTTCTTCGCGCTTCTTGCAGGTTTCGCGGGCGAACATGATGCGGTCTTTTTCTGCTTGCGGGGCATCTGCCGCAAAGATCGCCTCTTCGGGCATGCCGAAGACGATGTCGTCGATGAACACCTGGGTGAACTGCGAGTTCTGGGTGGCACCGGTGGCGGTGGCAAGTGCT
Source organism: Brevibacterium sp. Marseille-P9724 (assembly GCF_902500275.1). Lineage (NCBI taxonomy): Bacteria > Bacillati > Actinomycetota > Actinomycetes > Micrococcales > Brevibacteriaceae > Brevibacterium > Brevibacterium sp. Marseille-P9724. Next base: position 32,871 of record NZ_LR722999.1, read on the forward strand.
TTGTCCGCTGCGAGCACCGTCCCGCCGACAATGCCGGTGGCAAGAACAGAGATGACGCCGACTTTGACCAGTTCTGCCCGAACACGGCTGCCGCGGGCGCGCAGGAACCACAGCACGAACACCGCAACAATGGGCAGCACCGCTACGGCGGAGTTCTTGCGCACAAGTGCCGCATAGACCAAACTGCCGAACGCCACGGCGGCCCAGACCCAGCGCCCTTTCGGCTGGAGCAGCACCAGGAACATCATAAGAACAGCCAGGTACAGCGCCAGCGCTAAGTGCACGTCCTTGTAGAAGACGCCCAGGATGTTGACCATGTTCGGCATGAAAAGCATGAACAGGCCCAGTGCGGCAACCCAGGTGCGCCGGGAGATCTTCAGCAGCACATAGCTGGTCAGCAGCGCGCACACCCAGCCGAAGAGGACCTGCGCCCACAGCAGGGCCGTGACAGTGCCGAAGATGTTTGTCAGCTGGTGCCACGTCCAGGTCATAGAGACCGGCTGCCAGTCGTTGTACGGAACCTCGCCGCGAATCTGCCTGACCTGGAAAACTCCGTCAGGGCTGATACCGCCGGGGTACATGGCAAAAATGATGAGGCCTGCGAGCACTGTGCCGATGACTGAGAGCACGCCCATCACCCTGCGGTGCTCAGGGCTTAGAGGAGCGCGCTCAGACACGGCCTTCGGCGCGGCGGTTTCATTTTCAACAGTGGTTTGGGGCACAGGAGAACTGTACGGGCTGTTCCTCCAAAACCAGTGAACACCCCTTTACGGCCCCTGTGAGCGCCGTCTCATCCCATGCGGCGGCGCTTCTGGCCTTCGGCCCACAGCACCAGCCAGCCCAGCATCGCGGCAAGCCACGGCCAGAAAACATAGCGGTAGTCATTCGCCGGAGCGGTCGGCACGTAGGTCATGAGGTACAGAATGGCTGAACTGAATACAACGAGCGCACCCGGTGAACGTCGTCTCTTCTTGGCACCCACAGCGATTCCGACTGCAGACAGCCCAGCTGCGACTGCCCCCAGGAACAGCCACGGGAAGACTGCAACTCCGAAGTCAACAACATAGGTGCGCAGGGAGGCGCGAAGCATCTGCTGCTGTGCGGGGTAATCGCGGTCGCGGTCGCGGATGAACTGGAGTTTCGATGTGAAGAGGAACTTCGTCGTGGTCTGAATGCGGTAGGCGGCATAGCTGTCCAGGTGCTGCGGCATTGTCTGCTTCCAGATGCTGGTCACGGCCGCTGGATCTTGGATCTGCGTGTATTCACCGTTCGCGCCCATGCCGTAGCAGTCCCAGTAGGCGTCCCAGATGATCTCCGCTTTGCCGGCTTCGCGGCGTTCGGTGTTCTTGTCAGCGCACGAAATTTTGGCCCGGGCCAGTCGCGTCTTCTCCGCCGCGGGAGCCGCAGCTGCGTCAATGGATTCCTGCGGCACCGCGAATACGAGGTCATCGAGCATCACCTGCGTGAACTGCGAATTCTCGGTTGGCTGGAGCGATGCTTTGAGACCCGTGTCAACCCCTACGAGCACGGCACCGAAGCTCACTGCTGCCACGACGGCGGCTGTCAGTCTGCGCCGCCTGGACAGTGTCCGCTTCTGCCCCGTCGTCCGCTTCTGTTCCTTTGACTTCTTGCCCTTGATGCGGACCAGCAGCCACACGGCGATGAGCGCGATGATCGGCAGGACTGCAACGGCTGAGTTCTTGCGCACCAGCCCGCCGTAGACCAGGGCGCCGAAGGCAAGCGCCGCAAGCACCCAGCGAAGCCTGGGCACCACCGGCATGAGCAGCGTGAGAATCACCGCGAAGTACAGCGCCAGGCCCAGGTGGGTGTCCTTCCACACGATCCCGACGATGTTGACGGTGTTGGGCATGAACAGGATGAACAGACCTGCCAGCGCGCTCCATCCGCGCCGGGACACTTTGAGCAGGTAGTACGCGGTCAGCACCGCGCAGACCCACGCGGCGCAGACCTGCATGAAGAGCATCGAGTTGATGGTCCCCGTGAGGTCTATGAGCCACTGCCACGTCCAGGTCATGGCTATGGGGTGCCAGTCGTTGAGCGGAAGCGTCCGCTGAGCCTGACCCAGCTGGAAGACGGTGTCCTTGCTGAAGCCGCCGGGAGCCATTGCTCCATACAGCAGCCAGGCCAGTGCTGTGGCTATGCCCGCAGAAGCAGCGAAAATGCAGCGGTGACGGCGGTTGAGAGGAGCCTCAGCGGTCACCGCTGATCGAGCAGGAGTCACCGAGTGCGGCTTTCAACCGCGCTGCGAGCAATGTCGTCCAGGGTGAACTGCGCTTTCCAGGCCAAGTCTGCGTTGATTGCCGTGGGATCGGCAATCAGCTGTGGTGGGTCGCCTGCCCGGCGGTCGGCCATGATGGGTTCGAGATCTTCGCCAAGAGCCTTGGAAACGGCGTCGATGACTTCGAGGACCGAAGCGCCCGTGCCCGTGCCCACGTTGAACGAGGTTCCGCGGATATTGCCGCCCTTGAGGTAGTCGAGAGCGGAAATATGGGCTTCGGCGAGATCCGCCACGTGAATGTAGTCGCGAATGCACGTGCCGTCGGGGGTGTCGTAGTCATCGCCGAAGACAACCGGCTGCTGGCCCTGATCGAAGCGGTTGAGCACGATGGGAATGAGGTTCATCACGGCGGTGTCGGCAAGGTCGGACCAGCCGGTGCCTGCAACGTTGAAGTAGCGCAGCTTCACCGCGGAAAGCCTGCCGGCTGCCATTTGGGCGTCGATGAGCCATTCGCCGATGAGCTTGGTGTGACCGTACGGGTTGATGGGGTGGCAGTCTGTTGTTTCGCGCACCATTTCGACGTCTGGCATGCCGTACACGGCTGCCGAAGACGAGAACACGAGCGTTTCGATGCCGGAGTCTTCCATGGCCTGCAGCAGATTGGTGAGCCCGCCGACGTTCTGCTGGTAGTACCAGAGGGGACGCTCAACGGATTCTCCCACCTGCTTCTTGGCGGCAAAGTGGATGACGGAGTCGACGCTGTAGTCGGCGAACACTCCGCGCAGGGCTTCAGGTGCCTGCGGGGATGCGAGGTCGACTTCGACAACCGGAAGCCCTTCAACACGCGAACGCACTCCGTTGGACATGTCATCGACGATGACCACGTCATCGCCGCGCTGTTTGAGCAGTCGCACAACGTGCGAACCGATGTAACCGGCACCGCCGGTCACCATGACTGCCATGTGTTTACCTTCCGGTCATCTGTTTGATTCACTCTTGGCCCATAATCTCACAGCGCTTCCCGGTTGCTGTCACTGTCTGCGCCGGGTCGTGCACATTTAGGGAGGGTATTGCGTGGCACGAACGTACATTCTGGCTGAATCACCTCTGCAGCTTCTGTCAGGGCTGGAGGCTCTGCACGCTGCTCAGCACAGAGACGACGTGGTGGTCTGCATTCGCGAAGACAGTCCGTCACTGGCCGCGTTCGCCAGCAACCTGCCCGAGGGTCTGCTGCGGGACGACTCTCGCCTGCAGTCGGGCTTCCCCTCCCCCGCGCAAGCCGCGCAGGCTGGCCATCTGCTTTTGGGTGACCCTCTGTCCGGCAGGATTCAGCGGCTGCTTGCCGAATGTGCGGTGCGGCCGGGAGGGCTGCCGCACATCACGGTTCTTGATGACGGCTTTGCCACGGTGCGCGCTATCCGACTTATTCTGAGCCCCAACCGGCAGGCGCTTGTCCGTGCGCGCATCAAACCGACGGTGCGGCGGACCGCGCTGGGCCATGCCGCCGCAGCGGTGCTGCGCAGCGCCATCAAGCTGGGCAGGCTCACGTGGTTCAGCGCTCTGACGCCCGATGAGTCCCTGCCGCAGCGCTTTACGGCCGCCGGTGGGAAGCTCGTCCGTCATTCCTTCGCGCAGGTGCGCAGGTGTTTGGAGGCCACCGCGCCCGACACTCCCACCGACCGCGCTGTCATCGTGGGCACTGCACTTGCCGCTGACGGGCTGATCAACCAGCAGGCGCTTATCGACTGGGCCGCTGGTATCGGCAGGCAGCAGCCTGCACTGTATTTCGCTCACCGCCGCCAGACAGCTGACGAACTCGCTGCCATCGGCGCCTTGCAGGGCATCACCGTCGTGGAATCGGGCACGCCTCTCGAACTGCGATTGGCGCCGTTTCCCGCGCACACACCGGTCTATTCGATGCCGTCAACGGCGGTGCAGACACTGCCGCTGGTCATGGACTGCCCCGAAATCCACATCACCGAAATTCCGCGCGCGTGGTGGGAAACATCCGCCCCGGACTCGTTGCGTCGTGAACTCAATGCCCAGTCGGCTCTCTCTCCGGGCCGGATGCTCGATTCTCACGGGGCGAGGCGCCACCGGCTTGTCGCTGTCTGTGACAGCGAGTCCTATCTCAAGTGGGCGGCTGCGCTGCTGGACGGCTTGGACGACAGCTTTGAAACGGACCTGTGGATTGTCGAGTCTCCCATCCAGCCCACGGGCGAGCAGATTGCCAATGCGGTTGCCGGAACATCGCGGGCCGAGGCGGAGGTCCCCGTGATCCCCGTGTCTCGTTTGGAGGGCGAACTGTCGGCTGCCAGCCCGGACGTGGTGTTGGCAGCGGCCACCGGCCCGGTGGTGCAGACGGTGTATTCGACTGCCGCTCGTCTGCCGCGCCGACCCGGTTTGGTGTCCGGTCTGCCCGGTGTGGGCCTGCCTGCAACGTTCAAGGGCCAGCGCTATCGCCGCCGCGGGGATGCTTTCATCGCCCATTCTGAACACGAGCGCCAGCTGTACCGCGAGGTCAATCGACGGCTGGGCCTGCCGGTGGATGTGTGGGTGGGACGCCTGCCCATGCTGAAGTCCGTCGGTGCTCCGCAGCCGCAGTTTGCCGACGGCACAGCCCCGAACCGCATTATCTTCGCCCCGCAGGCAAAGGTTCCCAAGGAGCGCTGTGACCGTCGCACCGCTCTGCTGGAACTTGCCCGTGCCGGAAGACAGCTCGATGTTCCTGTCATCATCAAGGTCCGCAGCCGCCCAGGCGAGCACGAAACCCACCACGAAGAGCACACCTATATTGAGATCCTGTCGGAGCTCATTGCCGAAGGTGCTTTGGGACCTGACGACCTCCAGGTTGAAGTCGGCCCCATGGCTGATTTCCTCACAGACGGGGCTGCGCTTGTGACGGTGTCATCAACTGCAGCGCTGGAGTCTCTGGACCGGGGCCTGCGCACTTTCATCATCGGCGATTTCGGGGTGACCAAGAAAATGCTCAATGAGGTCTTCGCCGGTTCAAACCTCATAGGAACTTTCGATAACCTCGCGGCGGGCAATTTCCGCCACCCGGACCCGGCCTGGCTGGAGGAGAACTACTTTCAAAAGCCCAGCGAGGAGGTCCCTTCGCAGCTGGCGTGCTTGGCGCGACGCTCGGAGAACTATGAACTCGCGGGCCGAAAGACTCGGGATTCACTTCAGTCCTGGCCGACTCTGCGCGCAGAGCTGCGCGCGCACTCACCCAAACCGGTGGTGCGTGCTTACAGGTCAGGACGCAGGGCCGTCAAGAACTTCGCGCGTGTCGCGAAAGACCCAGGTTCGGTAGGCGTAGAAGCGGAACACCATGGCCAGGCCGATGCCGACGATGTTCGTCGAAATGTTGTAGGCAATGGGGCCGCGCAGTCCCAGCACGTACCAGGTGAAGGCCAGCGGCAGCACGGTGATGATCATGCCGGCGCCGTTGACTAGGACGAACAGCACAAAACCGCGCAGGTTTGAGCCGGTCTCCCTGTCCCCGTAGGTCCACAGCTTATTGCCCATCCAGGCGACAATGACGGACGCGATAGTCGAAATGATCTTCGCTTTGATGGGGCCGTCGTGCAGGAGTGCGGGCACTGCCCACAGGCCGTACACCAGGAGGTTGGACAGCCCCACATCGACGATGTAGCTGATGCCGCCGACGGTCAGAAACTGCAGCGCCTCTTTTATCAGCGAGCTGTGCCGACTCTCACTCATTTCCGGGCGCCGGCAGTGCCAGGTAGTGCAGGCGGGAGGTCTCTCGGCGGGCTCGGCGCACACCGTCCATGATGATTCCCACCGATCCCATAAGGAACGCAAGGATCATGCAGCCTGCTGACAGCAGCGCGGTGGGCAGGCGCGGCACGTAGCCGGTTTGGAAGTACTCCCACACCACGGGAAGGCCCAGAATGAGCGAAATGAGGGCAAACAGAACGGTCAGACCGCCGTAGAACAGCCGGGGCCTTTCGTGGGCGGTCAGCTGGGTGATCAGGCCGAGGATTCTGAATCCGTCTTTGACAGTGGACAGTTTCGAGAAGCTGCCTTCCGGACGGTCGCGAAAGCCCACCGGGTATTCGGCGTTGGGCAGTCGCAGCGACATGGTGTGCACCGTGAGTTCGGTTTCGATTTCGAAGTGCCGACTGACGGCGGGGAAGGATTTGACGAACCGGCGTGAGAACACCCGGAAGCCCGACAGCATGTCAGTGACCTTGTCGCGGAATGTCCAGCTGGTCAGAACGTTGAACGCTCGGTTGCCGCTTTCGTGGCCGGGCCTGTACGCAGATGAATCGGCGGGGGTGCGCACCCCGAGCACGTGGTCGTAGTTGCCGTCGATCATCGTCTGGACCATGCCGGGGGCGTCTGCGGCTTCGTAGGTGTCGTCACCGTCGATGATCAGGTAGATGTCCGCTTCGATGTCAGCGAAAGCCCGCCGGATGACATTGCCTTTGCCGGGCCGGTCTTCGAAGCGCACGACAGCACCTGCTTCCCGTGCGACTTCGGCAGTGTTGTCGGAGCAGTTGTTGGCGTAGACGTAGACTGCCGCGCCGGGCAGGGCGGCGCGCAGGTCGGTGACGACTTTCCCGACCGTCAGCTCTTCGTTGTGGCACGGGACGATGGCGGCGATGCGGCGCGAGCCGAAGGGATTGTTCTCTTGCACTCTCAGCTTCACAGGTTTGAGGGGACTGTATCCAGAGCAATGGTAGCCGCATGCGCCTGAAGCGGCGGTGCAGAAACGCTTTTATTCTGCAGTTGTGATCAGCGGAACGACATCACGGCTGATATAGCTGTCGAGTGTGGTCGCATACTCCACTGTGATGTGGTTGGAGTCACGGTAGACGGCGCGAGACCCAATGACCGCCGGGCAGGTGGTGTCGGTGCAGAAGGCGTCGAGGGTGTCTGCGTAGTCGACGCTGTCACCGGCTCTGTCTGCGGCCCCTCGCAGCGCCCGGTTGGACTTCTCTTCTGCCTGCCCTGGCCGCGGGAAGTCACAGGCGCTGGTGTCGTCACCGGCTGCGGCCACGCAGTCGGCCATGTTCTCCTCGTTCGCAGCTTCGGGAGAATCGCCCAGCGCAATGATCTTCGCTCCGGTGTCGGACAGCTGCTCGAAGACCTCTTCGTAGCCGCGCTGGGCATTTGGCTGCCCGCCGGCGAAGTCGTCGTAGCGGCGGTTGGTGATCACGATGGCGTCTGGCTTCTGCTTTTGAATGCTGGTGAGCATGTCCGGCACGGCCTGTGAGCAGACAAAGCCGCTTTCCTGCTGCTCGAAAGTGCGCGGCTGAGGGTTCAGCGGGCAGTTTTCACGCGCTATGACGACGATCTTCCACCCCTGACGGCCCAGTGCTTCTTCAAATGCCGGCACCCACTGCACCGCGTGGGAGTCACCTGCCACAACGAGTGTTTTGGTTCCGTTGCTGTCTCCGGCAGTGCACGGTGGGGTGTTTGCCGAGGTGCCGGTTGCGGGGACATCTCCGCACCCGTCGAATGTGGGGTAATCGTCGCCGATCGAACCCAGTCCCGGTTTGATGGGCTGGTCTTGGTAGACCGGTTCGTACATGGTGGTCCGCAGGGACTTGAATCCCGGCCCGAATTCCCCGGCGGCAGTCAGTTCCGGCGGGTCGAAGACCTGAGCTTCAGCGGCAGCGGCTTTCGCCTCGTCCATTTTGACCAGAGCGTGCGGCACGGTGCCGATGCCCACCGCTGCGGTGACGGCCACGAGCGCTCCGGCCAGGGTCAGCGGAGATGAGCGGCGCATGGTCGGTGAGCGCAGGATCGGCTTTTCGAACAGGTAGAAGCTGAATCCGGCGATGAGTATAGAGGCCAGCACAATGATGACCGCTTCGAGCACAGTTGCTTTGCGTCCTGCGAGCGCTTCGAAGAAGACGATGATCGGAAAGTGCCACAGGTACATGGAATAGGACCAGTCGCCGATTCTCTGCACGGGCCACAGTTCGAAGATTCGCTGTGGGGACCCCCAACCGGTGGTGTGGCCTGCGGTGATCACTGCGGCGGTTGCCGCCACCGGCACGAGGGCGGTCAGACCGGGGAAGGGAATGTCGCCGGAATATGCAAAGGCGCAGGCGAGGATTGTGAGCGTGCCGGTCAGTGCCAGCCACTTGCGGGTGCGGGGGAATTTCACGGGGTCGCCCAGGTAGACGGCGAGGATGCCGCCGACTCCCAGTTCCCACACGCGTGACAGGGTGTAGAAGTAGGCGCTGGTGGGGTTGTGTGCGGTGATGTAGACGCTGTATGCGAAGGACCCTCCGACTACAGCGAAGAACAGCACTGTGGCTGCCACTCTGACGCGGCGTCGGTGGCGGATGTCGTCGGTGGGGCTGGCCCAGCGGATGCGCTGAGCTATGTGCCATGCGGCGACTACCAGCATGGGCCAGAAGATGTAGAACTGCTCTTCGATCGACAGGGACCAGAAGTGCTGGAAGGGTGTGGGGGCTGTGTCGGCGGCCAAGTAGTCAACCGACTGTCTGGCAAGTGCGTAGTTCTGAATGTAGAAGCCGGAGGCGACTGCCTGCAGGCTCAGGGTGGGAAACTGTGAGCGCGGCAGAATGAACAGCGACGCGATGGTCACCGTGATGATGGTCAGCGTTGCCGCCGGCAGTATTCGGCGGGCCCGGTTGGCCCAGAAGTCAGCTGCGGAGATTCTGCCGTGTTCGGCTACGCGGCGCAGCAGCCCCGTGGTGATGAGGTAGCCGGAGATGACGAAGAACACGTCCACGCCGATGAATCCGCCGGGCAGCCAGTTCGGGTTGATGTGGTAGATGACGACGGCGAGCACTGCGATTGTTCGCAGGGCTTGAATTTCGCCGCGGTATTTCCTCACCATCGGGGTCATCTTAGTGAAAATCCGCACCAACGTGCTTCACGACGCTTTATGACGGGCCGGATAGCCGGGATAGTCATCTGGTGTCACACTTTCTTTGCCGCCTGTGTTTCGGCGCCGAATGCTCCGCACATCGAAGGTGTGCGGCGTTTGGACTCCCTCGCGTGTTTCGCACAGCGGCTTATCCCCACGGAAAGGAAACTGCCGGGTGATCACTCTGACTGGCCTGACGAAGGAATTCGCGGGCACCACGGCTTTAGACGGCATTGACCTGCAGGTTGATGCTGGTCTCATCCACGGCATTGTCGGCCGTTCCGGTGCTGGCAAGTCGACCCTGATCCGCTGTTTGACCGGGTTGGAGCGGCCCACGTCTGGGACAGTGGAAATCGACGGGGTCGATGTGACCGGTCTGCGCGGGGCGGCGCTGAGGAAGGCCCGCCGCAATATCGGCATGGTGTTTCAGCACGCTGAGCTGCTGTCGGCGAAGACTGCGCTGCAGAACATTGCCCACCCTCTGCTGGTTGCCAGTGTGCCCAAGAAGGATGCTTTCGCAAAAGCGGAATCGCTGCTGGGCCGCGTTGGCTTGGAAGGACGCGGGAACAGCTACCCCGCGCAGCTGTCAGGTGGGCAGCGTCAGCGTGTGGGCATTGCCCGCGCCCTGGCTGCCGACCCGCAGATTCTGCTGTGTGACGAGCCCACCTCGGCCCTTGACACCACCACGACCGCCCAGATTCTGGGGCTTATCCGCCAGCTGCGTGACGAACTGGGCATCACGGTGCTCATCATCACCCACGAAATGTCAGTTGTGCGTGAAATCTGCGACTCGGTCACTCTGCTGGCTGACGGCAAGAACATGAAGACTGGCCGTCTGCGCGACATTCTGGCTGACCCTTCATCGCCCTTGGCGAAGGAACTCATTCCTCTGCCGTCAGCGCCTTTGCCGCAGGAAGGTGAGGAGCGCAGGACTCTGGAAGTCAGTTTGGCTGGGACGTCGGCATCAGAGCTGTTTGCGCTGGCGGATTCCGCTGGTGTTCCGATTGCCGAGGTGCAGGCGGGAACCCTTGAGACGATTGACGGTTTGGAGGTCGGCAGGCTGCGTGTGCGCGGGGCCGATGACCCTGCTACGCAGCGCTTGGCTCAGGCCCTGGCGGATGCCGGAATCTACTGCAAGGAGGCTCGCTGATGTTTGCTTCTGATGTTGTGCTTGCAGCCGGCGACAAACCGCGTTGGCTGAACAACCCGGCGATCACCAAGGATCTGCTTCCGGCGACGATTGAGACGCTGCAGATGACGGCGTTCTCTACCCTGTTTGCGGTTCTGCTGGGCTTGCCGTTGGGCATTTGGCTGTGGGTGACAGCGAAGGGTTCGCTGGCTCCACAGCTGACTGTGCACCGGATTGTCAGTGCGATTGTGGATTTCGGCCGTTCGATCCCGTTCATCATTCTGATGATTGCGATCATCCCGTTCACCCGCTTTGTGGTCGGCAGTGCTTTGGGTTGGCAGGCGACTGTTGTGCCGCTGGCAATCGGCGCCATTCCGTTCTTTGCCCGCTTGGTCGAGGCTGCTCTGCGCGAGGTTGCCGGCGGCAAGATCGAAGCTGTCCAGATGATGGGTGCGACGAATTTTCAGATCATCCGTCAGGTGCTGATTCCCGAAGCCCTGCCGGGTTTGATTTCGGCGGCGACGGTCACAGCGGTCAACCTGGTGTCATACACGGCGATGGCCGGGGCTGTGGGCGGCGGAGGCTTGGGTGCTTTGGCGATTTCCTATGGCTACCAGCGCTATCAGGGCGATGTCATGATTGCCTGCATTGTGCTGCTGGTGGCGGTTGTCGTCATCATTCAGCGCGTGGGCGACTGGCCGGCCCGCCTGGTGGACCATCGCTGATCTGAGCTGTCTCACTTCTTACGAGGCGGAGGTCCAGTTCCGCGGTGACCCGCGGGAGTTCTGGACCTCCGCCTCGGGCGTGTGGGCTTAGAACAGGCCGGAGATGACCCCGTCATCGTCGACGTCGATGGACAGTGCTGCCGGTTTTTTAGGCAGGCCCGGCATGGTCATGATGTCACCGCAGATGACCACTATGAAGCCCGCACCTGCGGACAGGCGCACGTCGCGCACTGTGACGGTGTGGCCGGTGGGCGCACCCAGGCGGGCCGCGTCGGTGCTGAATGAGTACTGGGTTTTAGCGATGCACACCGGCAGGTCGCCGTAGCCGTCGGCGGTGAACATGTCGAGTTTGCGCTTGACCTTGGCGGGTACGTCGATGCCGTCGGCGTTGTAGATGCGCGTGGCGATCGCCTCGATTTTGGCCTCTAGCGGCTGGTCGAGTTCATAGGCGAATTTCGGCTGCGGCTGGCTGCCGTCGGCGGCTGCGATGACTGCTTGTGCAAGCTCGATTGCACCGGCGCCGCCTTTGCCCCAGTGTTCGGCAATGGCGACCGTGGCGGTGCCGTCAAGTTCTGTTTTCAGCGCTTTAAGTTCCGCGTCGGTGTCTGTGGGGAAGCGGTTGACGGCTACGACAGTGGGGATGCCGTAGACCTCACGCAGGTTGTTCAGGTGTTTGCGCAGGTTGGGAAGCCCGGCTTTGAGGGCGTCAATGTCTTCGGCTTCGAGGTCAGCTTTGGCCACTCCCCCGTGGTATTTGAGGGCGCGGACGGTGGCGACGACTACTGCCGCGCTGGGGAAGATTCCCGCGGTTCGGCATTTGATGTCGAGGAACTTTTCGGCCCCAAGATCTGCACCGAAGCCGGCTTCTGTGATTGCGTACTGGCCGTGGGTCATTGCTGCCGTTGTGGCGAGCACGCTGTTGCAGCCGTGGGCGATGTTGGCAAAGGGGCCGCCGTGGACGAACGCCGGGGTGTGTTCGATGGACTGCACCAGATTGGGTGAGAGTGCTTCAGCAAGGAGGGCTGCCATGGAGCCCTGCACGCCGAGGTCGGCGACTGTGACGGGCTTTTTGCTGAAGGTGCGGGCTACGACAATGCGGCCCAGCCGGTCTTTGAGGTCTTTGATGGAGGTGGCCAGGCAGAACACTGCCATGACTTCGCTGGCAACGACGATGTCGAAGGCGTCTTCGCGGGGCATGCCCCCGGTGAAGCCGCCCAGGCCTATGGCGATTTGGCGCAGGGCACGGTCATTGAGGTCGACTACGCGGCGGATTTCAACCCGGCGCGGGTCGATGCCGAGTTCGTTGCCGTGCTGCAGGTGGTTGTCGAGAACAGCTACCGCGAGGTTGTTGGCAAGGGCGATGGCGTTGAAGTCGCCGGTGAAGTGCAGGTTGATGTCTTCCATGGGCAGCACTTGCGCGTATCCGCCGCCGGCTGCGCCGCCTTTCATTCCGAACACAGGGCCCAGGGATGGTTCGCGCAGGGCAAGCACGGCAGGCTGTTTGCCGTCTGGGACGTCCCAGTTCTCCTGCTGGGCCAGCTGGTTGATGCCGTCGGCCAGGCCGATGCTCGTGGTTGTCTTGCCTTCGCCCGCCGGCGTTGGGCTCATGGCGGTGACCAGGATGAGCTTGCCGAGATCGGTGCTGTTTCCGCGCTGCACAACGTCAGGTGCGGGGACTTTCGCTTTGTAATGGCCGTAGGGAATGATGTCATCAGCGCTGAGCCCGACTGCCTGAGCAATTGAGTCGATGCGCTCAATCTGAGCCTTGCGTGCAATCTCCTGATCAACAGTCATGAGACCAGTGTCTCACTGAAGTGGGTGAGCGCAATGATTCGCAGGCGGGGATCGCTGCCCTGCATTTTCCGAGCCTGAATACAGAAGGAGGCGCTGACGTGAAGTCAGCGCCTCCCCTAGCAGAAGCTCAGCGGACCAGTATGTTTTCAGTTCTCCTGTGACCGGGCGGCACGGACGATTTCATCGGCAATGCGTTCGGCCGAGTGCCCATCCTCGTGGGGCAGGTAATCAGCCACAAACTCCGCGTACTTAGCCCCGTATGCCTCTGATCCCTTCTCAATGACAGTGTTCAATGCGTCCGCCAGTTCGGCCGTCGTGCGCACCAGCGGGCCTGGGACGGTTGACTCGTAGTCCAAGTACATGCCGCGGCTCTTCTCCAAGTAGTCCTCTAGGTCCGGGGCGAAGAACACCATCGGTCGGCGGGTCGCTGCGAAGTCGAACATGATGGACGAATAGTCAGCAACCAGCACGTCGGTAGCCGCGAGAAGCGTTTGCGCGTCGGGAAATTCGGTGACATCAATGACAAACTCGTCACCGGCCAACTGCATGGCCCTGACATTTGAGTGCGCTCGAAGTCCCAGGCGAACATTGCCAGGCAGCGCCTGCTTTAAACGCTCAAAGTCAATGGCAATGTCCAGGTGGTATCCAACACCGGCCTTTTTCGACGCATCACGGAAGGTCGGTGCATAGAGGACGAAGATGTCATCATCACTCAGTCCCAGGTTCGCCCGGGTTGCTGCGCGCGCTGCACGCATCCGCTCAGGGTCCACAAGCACATCCACGCGCGGGTATCCATCAACAATAGTCCGGGCGTGTGACGAAAAGGCTGACTCAAACTTCTCGGCGGCAAAATCAGACTGGGCCAACAGAATGTCCCAATACTGCGTTTCGCGTCGCACCTTTGCACGGTACTCAGGAGACAGTCCCGCGCTGTGAACGTCTGCCCCAATCATTTTGAGTGGAGTTCCATGCCACGTCTGCACGTACAGTTGTCCTGGCTGCTTTCGGAAGTACGCCGGGAATTCGCAGTTATTGACGATGATCTGACTGGTGAACAGGGCCCTGATGTACTTTTCGGAGTGGGTGACAACGGTTTCTGTACCCTCGGGGCTTTCGAAGCTCTCCTGCGCGTTCGACCAATAGAATTTCCAATCCGGCAGACGCTTGCGAAGTTCGAAGTACAGGGGCTCTGGAATATCCCCCGCTCGTCTTCCGAAGAAAGATTCAAACAGGATAGCTTTCTCCAGTGGTCTGTCGGCGTGGGCGCGAACAGCGTCCTCGATAACCCGAGCCCGGTTATACGCGCTCCGTTCCGCAAACTTAACCGGCGGTGTGAGTCGCAACCACAGCGACCGAGTTTTGACTGTGCGGGTGATGACGACGGCAGGCGTCGAATCATCAGACAATCCGGGCAATGACATAGCCGCCGAATCTGACAGCCGGAGCCACTTGCGCGCGGTGTGCCCAGTGCGACTGTCAGTTCCTTCGACTTTAAAGTGATACCCGCCCGCAGGCAGAGGCACGGTGTTGTCAAACCAGTCTTGGGAGGTCAGGTTGACAGTGGCAGAAAATTCTCCCGCAGCCCATTCGACATCTGCATGAGCAACCGTCTTGGTTTCGGAGCACAGCTCCAGAGCGGAGGGTCTCCACCCGGTCGGCAGTTCGAAGCGACCGTTGATGCTGATTCGCGTATGACCGCTGTCCGAATCAATGGCATAAGAGTCGGTCATAACGAACCACGGGTTTTCATGGATTTTGAGGTTCCCGGCAGTCGTGACACCGGCATGGACAGCCCCAGCGTCTAGAAAACTCCGGACCCCGCTGTATCCGAGATGCGGCTTCAACGGCATCTGCTTTTTGCCGTTGACTGCGCGAAGCGTCCATGCGTTGTCAGTGTTCTTTTCGGCTAAAGACCCGCCAAGCGTCGGCAGTTCAAACTCAAACCGGCAACTTCCATCGGGCGTGGGCTGGCCGGCAACCACAAGTTCATGCGATGAACGGCGATTGTAGATCCGCAGTTTATTGAAGTCTGCCGCACGGTCGCCGCGTGTGACCACAGCGAATCGACGGCCGCCAACTTCTTCAATCTCTGCCGACAGCGTCACCTGTTGGGGTTTGAACCACAAGTTGCCGTCCGGGGCTGGTTCAAGAATCCAGCGCCGACCATCTCGTACATCCGAAAATCCAGGATCAGCAGCTGCCTTCGCTTGGTCGAGTGCCCCAACGGGGTGGTCAATATCGATGTCGTTGACGGAAACTCGAGCGATGAGGCGCCACTCTTCGATCGCATCAAAGTTCTCTGTGTTGATTCGCACCGAGTAGGCAGTCTTTGTCGGCGCAACCAGCTGAGACTTGAAAGGATGAAGAAGCAGCGGTTGCGTGCGATCGGCGGAGAGTTCGATTTCCCGGTCACCGGACTTGTTAACCAAAAGCAAGCGGGGCGTCACTTCGCTGCCGTTGAACAGGTGATCACAGTGCGCGTGCCCGGCGATCTCAACGACGGAACCGGTTACCCATTCGACCCGGTTAACAGCACAATTGAGTACAACGGAGTCCGGTGCGACCTGAAGTATCTCTGATGGAACGGTGCCAAACGCTTCTTCGAAGTCTGCGCCGTCAACCACAAACCCAGCGTCAGTTGACTTGAGGTTGAGTCCGGTTCCATGCTCACTGCGCCAGAGCACCGCGGCAAATGCCTCACTCCTCCCTTTATGGACAGCAAGCCACATGGGCAACCTGAGCCAAAACGGGAGGTCACTCCACAGATCGTCTCCGCTGAGGGCGACAATCTTCTTCAGTCCACCGCTGAAAACGTCCCAGTATTCTTGGCCGGTTCTCTGCGCTACGTGCAGGTACTGAATCAGATCACCGGTCAAGACCTTTTTGAACCACCCACGGCGCGCAGCATGTGAGCCTTCGCTGAATACGTGTTGTGTCCCGGCTTCAAGCACTGCCAGCCGGTCTGTAAGGTCATCAATGTTTTCTTTACCTTGGGTAATGGACGAACCGTCATCGCGGAGCAGCCAGTAGTAGACCGGGTGCCGAAGAACATCAAAAGATCGCGCCCGCAAATACGCCTTCGCCATTGGTTCCTGGTCCTCATAGCGAATGCCGACAGGGAATTCTCCGACGGCCCGCTGAAAGAATTCCATGGAAAAGATCTTGTTGCAGGCCATGGCGTCTTCGAAGATTTCCGGGAAATCATCAATGGTGATGCTGAGCCGGTCTTCCGAATGGAACTTTTTTGTCCACGCAGAGAGCCAGACCTTTGTCCCCTTCTGCCGGTACACTCCACCGCTGACCATGTCGGAGCCAGTGCGCCGTATAGTGCGCATCATCACTTGGTACGCGTCACGCGGGATACGATCGTCAGAATCGACAAACGTCAGATACTCGCCGGTCACGTGTTCAAGACCAGTGTTGCGAGCAGCTCCAAGCCCGCCGTTGACCTTGCTGATCACCTTGACACGGTTGTCCCACCGAGCGTATTGGCGAGCGATCGCTGCCGAATTGTCAGGGCTTCCGTCATCAACAACGATGATTTCCAAGTTCCGGTAGGTTTGCTGAATCAGACTGTTCAGGCATTTGGCAATATATGGTTCTACGTTGTAGACGGGTACGATGACCGACAGCTTGGGTTTGCCAGACTGAGATCCTGCCAAAAGGGTCACGATTCGCTGCCGCAGCGCTGGGTGAACGCCGTCGCGAACTCTGCGCCTTGTTTCTGCCGGCACACGCTTTACTGCACGCCCCAGGATTTTCCGTACTGCCTGCTTCATTGCGCCCTTCTGTTCACTTACGATTTGCTGTACGTTCAGCATCACTAACCGTGTATTGTACCGAGGCGGCAGCTTTCGCGACCGTATAGCCGATTGGCGAGGCGCATTTTCTGCAACGCCAGCTGTGGATACAGTGCCCCAGCACCAGTCAAGCGGCCAGTAGAATGTGCCCGATCTGCTCTATCCCCAGGAGGACGTGTGCGCCAGCTTGTACGAAACGCCATTCTCGCAGTCCTGCGATCGCGCGCTTGGAAGGCCACCAGCCAGCGTATACGCGGCACGCGCGACTTCACGCTGACTGCCCGCGAGTTCGCAGACAGCGCCGCACCGGGCGCCAAGGCTCTCGTTTACTTCGGCGACACTCACTCAAAGCTCTACCAGCTTCAACAGTGGCTTCCCGTACTCGAAGAGCTGAACAGAACCGTCCCAACTGCAGTATTTCTTCGCCGCCCTTCCTCAATCCAGGAAACCGCTGACTGCACATCCCTGCCCATTGTCTTCCGGCAGTCTTTCGACGACATGATGACGTACGTGGAGGAGCACCAGCCAAAGCTCATCCTGTACGTCAACAACGGTCAATCAAACTTTCAGGTTCTGAGTTACGCGCCTGCAGTTCACGTCCACATCAACCACGGTGAATCTGACAAGCTGTCCATGGTGTCGAACCAAGCCAAGGCATACGACGCTGTCTTCACGGCCGGCCCGGCTGCATTGCGCAGGCACCAGCGCGCGCTTGTCGACTTCGACGAATCCAAACTGATCGAAGTTGGCAGGCCTCAGCTTGACCTCGATTACGAACCCGAACTTCCAACCAGCGATAAGCGCACCATCATGTATGCCCCCACGTGGGAAGGCGAAAACGACAACAACAACTACACCTCAGTTGACTGCTTCGGCCCGGCCATCGCTGCGGCTGCTCTGGCAACACCGAACACTCGCCTTGTCTACAAGCCGCACCCGCGTGTGGCTGGTTCGCACGACGAGGGCATGCAGGGTGGTCACGCCATGATCCTCGAGCTGATCGAAAAAGCCAATGCTGGCGGCGGCGAGCACTTGGTCTTGACCGACGGAAACATCCTGGCCATGTTCGAGGATGTTGACCTCATGATCACCGACATTTCCAGCGTTGGCTTGGACTTCCTTTACCTCAAAGCAGACAGCCCGCTCCTGTTGACTGACCGCCGCACAAACCGGGATAAGCTCGTTGACGAGTCCCCCATCGCATCCAGTGTGCCGATCATCGACGATTCAACTGTCAATGGCCTTCAGACAATGATCGAAGCTGAATTGGCCAGCGGCGGCAATGCAGAAGCCCGTGCCGAAGCCCGAGAACTGTACTTCGGCAATCACAATGTAGGAGAGTCAAAGCAGACATTCATCTCCACGGTCGAACGGCTGATTGCCGAACGGGAAGCCCAGAACATTGATCAGGCCTACATGGTGTCAGCGGCCGAGGCCAAAGACGGCAACCCCTGACCGAAAAATACACCAGCCCACCAAACCAGGCGAGAGTCACCTTCCGGTCAGATCAACCGCAGAGGTCAACAGCCCATTCGGCCAAGTCATTTGCGTCCTAAAGTTCGCTGCAGTTTACGGCTGGCCCGCTTCAGCAACGGATTCTTGGATTTATAGACACGGCGCATCGCCTCATCGACGTAAACAGAAACCGGATCGAGATCTTTCGCGGCCGCTGAGCCGAACGCCTTATCAGCCATTGAAGGGTCCGCACTCATCTTTCCAGACACCTTCTCCCAGTGCGGATCGTCACTGAGTGCGCGTTTAAACATTTTACTGAGACGCGTATTAGATTCCACGACTTCGTCGCGACTTGCCTTGCCAAACTTCGGGAAAAGCATTTTGTTGTACAACTGGATCAGCAGGGTTCGCTTGTGCAGAATATCTGCAGGACGGCCAGGTTCGAGAAGAAGGTCAGTCTCCGTGTAATGAATCGGAGCACAGATCGTTCGGTCCATCTGGACGTAGTCTATTTCTTCAGCAAGCGGCCACAAGATGTCGTAGCCTATACCTGCCCACTTCTGCTTGAGATCTCCGTCCAGCACACGGTCCGCACCTTCCAGCCATTTCCGAATCAAGGGGTGGCCAGGAACCGACGCGACCAATCCAATACTTGGCTGGTTCGGCTGCCAACCATAGAACAACGCGCCAGACTTTTCGATCAGGTCTGTAATCATGCTTAATGGACGAAACACAATCGTGTCCACATCCATCCACATCCCACCGTTCTGTGCCAGCACCGCAGCTCGAATATAGTCGGCCTTATGGGCCACTTCGGGAATATCGGAAAAGTCAGACCTCAAACCGGAAACGTAGTCATTTACGTTTTCAGGATTCAACTCAACTAGATCCCAATCCCCTTTATGTTTGAGGATCGTATCCTTGCAGAGACTGATGTAGCCAGGCATCTGACTTGAGTATTTGTTCTCCCAGTAGATCCAGATGGTTTTGTTCACGAAACGCTGACCCCTTTTTGGCAGGCTGTTGCAATCGCCAGCGCAACAGACGTTTGACCCTATGAGACAAAGTTCGGCGCTGAACCTTCAGTTCGGACGAAATTGCTATTTTCCGGCAAAGCATAGCATTGCTCAAATAACCGGCGGGCGTCCTTTGAAGCTCATGCGCAGGACTCCGCGTTTGCTGAGTTTGGCTTCGTCTTCTTCGCCGTCCCACGGGTCGTCCCGCCAACCGTCAGCCCAGCCCTTGAACCACGGTTTGAGCTGTTCAGGTTTGCGTGCCCACCGGAGAACCTGAACTCCTGTCCATGAGCCCACATAGGCCCAGCTGAAGGGCCAGGGCAGGTTCCTGCGGGCCAGCCACACCCTGTTGCGGGCGTTCATGTAGAAGTATTCGTCGTGGCGCTTCGGGTCTATCACGGGGTGGGCTACTGCAAGGTCGCCCATGTACCACACGTCATAGCCTGCATCCCATACTCGCCAGGCCAGTTCGATTCCTTCGTGGGCGTACCAAAACGATCCCGGCCAGCCGCCGCATTCGTCGAATGCCTTCCTCTGCATGCCGATAGCGCCTTCCCACACGGAGAACACGTTCGACGAATGGCTTGCCGACCTTTTGCGCAGGCGCGGGATCCAGCGCTTGGGCGCGTTGGGGTTCTCAGGGTCGACCACACGGGGCTGCACCATTCCCACATTCGGGTTTTCGCGCATGTACTGCGCCATCCTCCACAGGGTGTCCTGGTCGGGCAGCCATGCATCATCGTCGAGGAAGAACAGGAACTCACCGCTGACCAGCGGAACACCGGCATTGCGCCCGGCGGGAATCCCAACGTTTTCGGGCAGCATGTGGGTTCTGACTTCGTCTGGCAGGCCCACGGGGTCCCAGCCGTTGCCCACGCACACAACGTCAAGATTGACGTTCCGCTGGGCCAACAGCGAGTCAATGCCCCGCTTAAGGTCGTCCACCCTTTTGCCCATGGTGAGGATGACAACGCCGTAATCGAATACTTCCATCAGCCCAACCTTCGGGAAAACCAGATCGACACGAAGTGCCCCACCACGGAAAGCGCGGCAAGCGGCACCATCGCCAGAATCATCCAACGTTCACCGGCGAGCTCCGGGCCGCCGGCTGCACTCACAATGAGCGAGACCACGCTCGCGACAACAGCCAGCATCGACATTTCAACCGAATGCCAGATGCGATGGAACGGCACAAACCGAGCCAGCTGTTTCACACGGGCGAGACCGCCGTGGGTGACAGCAGTTGCGGCAGCGGAGTCTTCCAGTCTGTCCAAGCCGTTGAAAGCTCGGCTCATGTGGACCAGGCTGTTGAGCGCCTTGTTCAGCAGCACGAGCGATGCGACTACTCCCCCGGCCACCAAGTAGGGGTAGGCGAAACCGGGATCAGACTTCAGCAGACCCAGATCGCTGACTGCTCGCACGCCCAGCATGAAGGCGACAAAACCTTCGGTTGTGTAGTGGCCTACCGCGTCGAGGAAAACTCCCTTCGCGCTGCGAGTGCCGCGCCAACGTGCGACTTCGCCGTCACAGCAGTCGAAGTACAGCTGCAGCTGCGAAAAGAAAAGAGCCAGCAGCGCTCCCCAGATGCCCGGGATGAGCAGAGCAAAGCCGATCGCCCACCCCGACAGGATCATCAGCCCTGTTACGCCGTTGGCGGTAATCGGCGTGCGCACCAGCAGCGCAGTCAGATAAATGGAGATGTGCCGCAGGTACAGTTCCGCTGTCCAGTGCTCGGCGTTTTTGCGCGCACGCACTTCCGGTGGCTGGGCAACAGCTCGCAGCTGTTCCAGCGTCGGATTCTTAGGACGGTCAGAGTGTGCTTCGCTCATGTCTAAAGGCTATGTAGCACCCCAGCAGGAAAGCTGGAGCTCACTGGCTGAGATCGCCCTTGATCTTGGTGGTTGAGATTTCCGGTGTGCGCGGCAGATAGACCACGTCGCACAGGTCTTTGAGATCGTCGAACTTGCCTTCCCAGTCATCGCCCATGACGAAGGTATCGATGTGGTACTTCTCGATGTCTGTCCGCTTCTGTTCCCACGTGTTCTCGGGGATGACCAGGTCAACAAAGCGGATGGCTTCGAGCATGTTCTTGCGGTCGTCCCACGAAAAATAGGACTTCTTGCCCTTGCCGGCGTTGAATTCGTCAGTGGACAGGGCAACGACCAGGTAGTCGCCCTGTGCCTTGCAGCGCTGCAGCAGTCGGATGTGGCCGTAGTGCAGCAAGTCAAAGGTGCCGTAGGTGATGACACGGCGCATAAAAGAGCCCTCGCTTAAC
Source organism: Brevibacterium sp. Marseille-P9724 (assembly GCF_902500275.1). Lineage (NCBI taxonomy): Bacteria > Bacillati > Actinomycetota > Actinomycetes > Micrococcales > Brevibacteriaceae > Brevibacterium > Brevibacterium sp. Marseille-P9724. The sequence continues at coordinate 54,181 of NZ_LR722999.1, forward strand.
TTGGAGTTAACTTGAAGATCATATAGACGATACCCCAGAGGTCTTGTGAAGTCGTGCCCAGACGCCCGCCGAGCGGGTGCCGTTTACCACAGCAGCGGCAGCGCATTCCTGAGTTTCCACTCAGCGGCTGCGCAATAAAGTGGCTGTTGATGAACTCGTCACTGCCTCGGCGTGTGCGCCGCATTATTCCCGCCCTGCTCCGCTCTGAGCCCAAGGGCATTCTTCCTGCTGGCAACTACTACACCATGCTGTGGGCCATTCCCGAGACCTTTGGCGGGATGACCTCAGTCGCGCTGGAGCGGTCCTCGGCATTTGCCCGCCGAGACAACCGCCCCGTCGAGATCCTCACATTTTCGCGTGACAACAGCGGCAAAGAACGTGAACGAGCCCTCAAAGCTGAAGGCCGACTGGATAAGCGCGTTTCCCTGCGCAACGTCTGGGAAGACCTCAGCCAATGGTCAGATGACGAACTTGCCCGCATGAAGGGCACAGCTCAGCCCGTACCGGAAGCGGTCGACGACGCCCTCCCCCGCACGTCGGGCGAGGCACGCGAGCAGCGAACCGATGATGTTGGCACAGTTCTGCAGACTGATCATTACAGCGCACAGGGCAACCTGCTGGTCATCGACCGCCAAGACACAAAAACCCGCGGCACCAAGGGCGGACGCCTGTTGACCCTCCTGAACTCACAGGGGGAAATCATCGGCCAGTGGCGTACCGCCACCGCTTTCTACAAGGCATGGCTCAACGCTGTCTTCGGAAATAAGCCCAGCTATGTCATCGTCGATTCGTCCTATGCGGGGTCCCTCTTCAGCACCTACAGGAAAAAGAACGTCATCTTCTGCACTGCGATGCACAGCAATTTCCTCGAGAACCACAAAACCGATGCGCGCAGGCTGATCCGCGGCAAGTTCAAGATCCTGCGCAACCTTGACCGTTTCGACCGGGCAATCACGCTGACCCACGCCCAACAGCGGGACATGCTCGAGCACCATTTGTCCTCCGGCAACCTCACCGTTATGCCCAACCTGATTCGCAATCTCAAGGGCAACCCCAAGAAACCCCGCACCAAGACACACGGGCTCATGCTGGCCCGACTCACCAAGGGCAAAAGGATCGACCACGCTATCCGTGCTGTGACTGCAGCATGTGCCAGTGCACCAGGACTGCAGCTGGAGATCTGCGGTGATGGCGATATGCACAGCAAACTCGCCCAGCAGATCGACGCCAACAGCGGGGGCGGGCACATCACCCTGCGCGGTTATGTCAGCAACGCCAAAGAGCACTTCCACGATGCCTCGTTCAGCCTGCTGACCAGCACTCAAGAAGGACAACCGTTGGTGATCCTCGAAAGCATGTCAGCCGGCTGCATTCCGATTGCCTACGACATCAAATACGGTCCGAGTGACATCATCACCGACGGAGTGGACGGCTTCCTCGTACCCGATGGCGACATTGAGGCCCTCACCCAGGCAATCATCCGGATAGCCACAATGGACGATGCCGAACTCACCACCATGCGCCGCAACGCCATTAAGCGGGCACAAGACTTCTACGAAGCCACCATCGTCGAAAAATGGGCGGCCATGTTCCGCGGCTGTTCATTCGATCCGTTTCAACGCTCGCAGGCCATCGCGAACCTGACCTCACTGACAGTCACAGACACCGGCGTCGCAATCGAAGCATCCGTTGAAGACCACCCCTGGGAGCAGACCGCCCACACCTACGTGTCATGGTGCCTGACGGGCACAACCTACTACGGCCGCACCCCGGCTGATTTTGACGGAGCCACTCTTCGCGCGCACATTCCCCTGTCCGAACTGCGCTTATTGCCAGCAGGAACCCTAGAACTGTCCGCGGACTTCGCAGACGGCCGTTCGTTCCGCCGCACCCGCATCCTGGCTGACGAGCCTCCAACAGCAGCTGGCTCGTTCTTCACCTCGGCCCTCGATGACGAAGGACAGCTGAGCCTGCAGATCAGCAAACACTGAACCGGCAGACTTCAACTGTTGCCGGCATTGAGCTGCCGATCGGCCCAGCGCTGCTCCACAACACCGGCAACAGCCGCCGCAAAGCGCCGCCTCTGGCTTCCGGGGCTCGTATCGCCCAAGTAGTAACGGCACACTTTTTCGCGTTCTGCTCGACCAGAATCCCTTGAGTCGAGTTGCTGCCGAACCATCTGCGCTGCCTGCCGACCCCCTTCGGCAGTGCCCGCAGCCGACGGCACCCGCTCAAACAGACCACCGGCAGCCACCTCGGCACCCGGATCGGTCGGAGCCAGCGCCACCAGCGGCTTATGCGTTGCCAACCAGTCGAACGCAACTGACGACATTTCCGCAACACACGCATCTGCTGCGGCAAACTGCCACGACACCGTCGGCGAATCATCAAAAACAGAGCCTTCTGCGGCCGCCACAATTTCACGGATCTGGGCATCAGCCCGAGCACACTCCGGCTTGACCACCCCGGTGCGCGGATGCGGCCGGTAGATGACACCGAAACCGGCGTTCACCAGCCCCTCTACCAAAGGCACGCCCGACTGGGCGACGGTGCCGTAGGCCATTGACGGCGAATCGCCTTCCCACGTGGGTGCATAGAACACAGTGGGCCTGCTGCCATCGAGCACCTGCTGGAAGCGCTGGGGCAGAGGCTGCGCATAGTCCAACTGGGGCCTGCCAACATCCCTCATGTCCGGCAGCCGCCCCAGAAGCGCCTTCTCAATCCGCTGCCTAGCAGCCAAACCGGCCGTGAATACACAGTCATAGGCCTTCAGCTGATTCGACACCATTGAGATCTTTTCGCTCTCACCGTGCGACAAATGCACATGAGCTGGCCCCGGATACCGCAGAGCCTGAAAATTCAGCACAGCCTGATTGACATACAGCACCGCGCACAGCGTGGGCTGAGTCATAAAGCGATCAAGGTCAGCCGTCAGGCGCGCATAGCGAACCGGCAGTTCCGTCAGCTGGGCGATTTCGCGGGCGTTGTCCAGATTGCGCATCAGAATGCCCACCGGCCACGGTGCACTATCGCCCGGACCGTCCAAAGTGGTGCCCGACTCCAAACTCATGGTGGCCGCAAGGTCCTCAATCGGGGCCAGCCACTGCTTGAGCTGATACGACGACGCCCTGTCACCCGCGTGATACACCCCGACCACAAAGCCGTCATCACGTGACGGCCTGAACTTCGGATCCAACCGCCGTTCTGCTGCACGCACCGACAGTTCACGGCCCATCTGGGCTGAGAATCGCTTCGCCGATGAAAGCACGTGGGACACCCTGTTCATCATGCTGACAAGTATGCCAGCGTGAAGCTGTCAAAGCGCTCGGGTTCCGGCTGCCAAGGCGGGGGTCTAGACACGCCGAGACTTCCCATACAACTGTCAGAAAACACTAGACTGGCGGTCAGCAGCATCACCCAACCGTGGAGAAACATGAGCTCGAATCCCAACGACCCGCATCCGACATACGGCAGCTACGAGCCTCCGACATACAGCAGCTACGAGCAGCAGCCCGGAGCATCCTCATTCAGCGCTGGGGAGCCTTTCGGTGGGGCACAGTCCACACCGCAGAACGCAATGATGACAGAGGCCGACTACCGCCAGCTTGGCCAAGAACCCCCGCTGTCGCAGCCTCTCTACGGCGCGAAACCCATAACCGCCTACATCCGCTTCTGGAAGAAATACGTGCGATTCAAAGGCTACGCATCGAGGTCTGAATACTGGTGGCCACAGCTGATCAACACCCTGACCTGCCTTGTTCTGTTCTCCCCCGCCATCGTCGGCCTCATCATCAGCAACAACCAGGCGCAGCAAACATTCAAAACCACCGGCAGCTATCCGACAGACCCCTATATCCCAGGCTTTGCGATCATCAGCTTCTTCGCAACGTTCCTGTTCCTGCTGGCCGCCGCAGTGCCCACCCTGTCCTCCGGCTGGCGACGCATCCAAGACGCCGGCATGCACGGCGCCCTCGTATTCCTGTCCTTCGTCCCTTACCTGGGCGGACTCATCAACTTCGTCCTGTGCCTCCTGCCCACCAAACTGGCAGCCCGCAACCCCGGCTACGACGACAACACCGGCGACTGACCCCACCGCCCAACCACCACGAGGTGCCTGCTCAGATGAGCAGGCACCTCGCCATTTTTCTGAGCTGGGGTCAGTCCGCGGGTGTATCCGGGTGTTCCTGGGCGGCAGCGGCGGCTTCTTTCAGCACCTTCTGGCGTTTCTGCAGGTTCCATTCGTGACGGGTCAGCCACACAATGAAGATGTCGAAGATCGTCAGCGCCAAGAAGAAGATCGACTGGCGGGCGAAGATCTCATATGTCTGATAGATGATGAACACTGCCAAAAATCCGAGCATCCACGGGTAGGCCCACATTCTGCCCTTCAGCACAGCCCACACCAGAACGATCTTCGTGGCCGCGTGGCTGATCATGTAGACCGCCGCATACAGCTGAATACCCGAATCCAGATGTTCCGTCTGCTGCAGAAGCCACGCTGTGACAGGGTTATCCGCATTGCCCGCAGTCAGCTTCACCGCCAGCTGGTGCCACACGTGCCTGGGCACAACGAGAACCACAATGCCGGAAGCCATTTGGCCCAGGCCGAACAGGCCCTTGCCGATCAGCGTGATGTAGAAGATCACGTGCAGCCAATGTTCGCGCTTGCGCTGGGCGGGCGGAATGAGTTCGTCCGGGGTTTCCGTATCCGCCAGAGTCGGCACTAGGCGTTCAGCCGCGTCGTGCTGATGAAAAGTCATGCCGGAGCTTCCGTGTTCTTCGGGGCATCCGTGCTCTTCCGAACATCTGTGTTCCTCAGCGCAGTCAATCTGCGGCGAACAAGCACATACAGCACCAAACAGGCCCCCACGCCCACCAAACAGCCGGCACTCACATCCGTGAAATAGTGCACGCCCAAATACAGGCGAGACAAACAGATGAGGGCGGTCATGCCCAAAGCACCCGCCCAAATGAGCGCCCGCTGCCACAGGCGCACAAACAGCAGGCTGAACACAACGGCCGAAGAGAACAGCAGCGCCGACGTACCCGTTGCGTGCCCGGAGGGAAACGAAAAGTTCGTTTCCAACACCATCCGATGTTCCTCCGCGGGCCGCGGGCGCGCATACAGCGGTTTGAGCGAATGTGTGATGGCCGAGGCGAGCGCAACGCAGCCTGCAATATAGGCTGCCGGGCGCCAACTGCGCGCCAGAATCCACACGAGGGCCGACACCGCCGCGCCCAAGATGATCGTGCCCAGGGGGCTGAAGATATTGGTGAAGAACACCAGAACAGCAGTGCGCGGATCGCTGCGGTGCTCAATCATGTCTCCGAGCACTTCGCGGTCGGCCTCCATCACCACACTGGTCTGCACAAACAGGCCGAATACGACCACCAGGGCAAACAAGAGCACGCCCGTGCTGATCCGCTTGACAGGCGGATTGGGGGCTGGGCGGTTATTGCCGGATGGCTTTTCGACAGGTGGGTTGGCATTTGGGCCAGGTGCGACTTCGCGGTTGCTCATTCACTTCACCCCGCGGTTCAGCAGCTCAGGAATGACATGATTGCGCGTCAGCGGCGCAAAGGCACGCTCCGGAGTGTCCCCGGGCAGGTCCGCAATGGGGAACCACTGCGCCTGATCGATTTCGCTGAAGAAACACGGATCCTCAGCATTCAGCCCCGCCGGTGTTCCGCGATGCAGAAACACCGTCCCGGTCACGTGAGTGTCGGGTTCATTAGCCGCATCCGTGGTCCACGATCCCAGCAGTTCCAGCTGATCCGGGTTGAGATTCAAGTGCAGCTCTTCTGCTATTTCACGGACGGCAGCGGCCTGTGCGTCCTCACCCGATTCGATCTTGCCGCCCGGCAGCATAAACGACGATGTCCCCTTTTTGCGGACCATCAGCAGCTCGGCCCTTTCGGGGTGGACCAGGCACACGGCTGCGACGACAACAGACTTCGGAGACTGCTTTGGGGATTCACTCGGGGGCTGTTTCGGGGACTTGCACATCCAACCAGTATGGCCCACCAGCTTGGGAGGTCAGTGAGCCCGTACAGGCCATGGTCGTTACTGCGCGGGCCCGGCGTGCTGCCTGGTCGGAGGGCGCCCATCAGACGATGAAGCTCACCGCAAACATGGTGGCGCCCAACACGATGCCCGAACCCACAAGGGTCATCGTGGTGTAGCCCAGAATGTCACGCATCTTCAGACCCGCAATTGCGAGCACAGGCAGCGCCCAGAACGGCTGAATCATATTGGTCCACTGATCCCCGTAGGACACCGCCATGATCGCAACCGAAGGGTCGACGCCGAGTGATTCGGCGGCCTTCAGCATGATCGGCCCCTGCACGGCAAACTGCCCACCACCAGAAGGCACAAAGAAATTGACTACACCGGCAGCGAGGAAAGCGAGAACACCGAAAGTGTGCGGACCGGAGATCGACACCAGCGCGTTCGAGAAGATCTCAATAAGGCCCGAAGCGCTCATGATGCCCATAATGCCCGCGTACAGAGGGAACTGCAGAAGAATCTCGCCGACGTTGACCGCCGCACCCTTCGCCAAGTAGATGATCTCGAACGGACTGCGCACCAGAAGCAGGATGAGCGTCAAGAAGCTCCAGTTGACGATGTCGAGGGTCATTGTGCCCCCGCGCACAAAGTGAACGACAACATACGCCGCAAGCAGCAGACCCACCAGGACGGTCGGGACACGGGATGCGTCAATGCGGTCGGCCGGAGTGACGATCTCCTCGCCCACGAAGGGCTCTTCACCGTGCTCGACTTCCGCGGGCATTTCGACAATCGGCGCGCTGGACTTCGGCGCAGTGAGAGCAAACAGAATCGCCATCACAATGAGCACTCCAGCGGCAGCCGCCAGGTTCCACCACACGAATATGGTCTGCGTGACCGGGATGGTGCCGCCCATCGCCTCATCGAGGAACGACCCCGGCGTCGCCGCTGTCAGCGGGCCCGAAGCCGAATAGCCCATGTGCCACACGACCATGCCGGAATAGCCAGCCGCAACAAGCAGCGGGAAATGCACCTTGAATCCGCGGCGACGAGCCGACCGGGCCACCTCGACCGCCAACAGCGCACCGACCACCAGCGACAGACCCCACGTGATGAGCGCTGACACGCCAGCCACCAAAAAGACCAGAACGTAGGCAGCACGGGGGCTGGAAGGCACATCGGCAATCTTGGTCAGAAGCTTCCGCACCGGCGCAGTGTGGGCCAACATGTGCCCCAAGAAGATGATCAGCGCCATCTGCGTCATAAACTCCAGCAGACCCGAAAGGCCATCGCCCCAGCCGACCAGCACATCGACAGGTGCAGTCGGGGTGAGCACAAGCGCAAGAACACCGACTACAGCACTCAGCGCAATAGCGAACATGAGCGCTGACGGCGTCCACTTCTCCAACAGCGAATTCAACGGCCGCATGATCGCCGGAGCCGCAGCAGAGCTGGGAGGCGTGGCGGTTTCAGCACGATCCGCAGCAACCGCCCGGCTTTCAGAAGCCGGCGATTGAAGCTCACTGCGGCTGCTGGAATCTGAATGTCCGTTCGCGGACTCCGACATGAGAGCGCTCCTTTGCGTTCGTGTGCTGGTTCACAGTTATCGTAGAGAACGCCCAGCCGGAGGGCGAAACCTCTGATGCAGACGCCTGTCGCAGAAACGAGTCTGCGCACGCTCAATGCAGTGACGCCACACGAAAGGACGGACCATGACAGCCGAACTCTCCCCCGCCGATGTTGAAGCTCTCGTCCGCCGGTACTACACCACCGTCGACGCCGGTGACGACAACGCCACCGCAGACCTCTTCGCCGCTGACGGCACGTACGACCGGCCCGGCTACGACACCATGGTCGGTGAAGACATCCGCCGGTTCTACCTGGAAGACCGCGTGATCGAATCTGGTGAACACACGCTGTTGGACATCATTGTCAGCGGAAGCCAGGCGGCTTCCCGCGGCGAATTCAACGGCAAGCTCAAAGACGGTTCAGACGCGCACGAAGGCTTCGCCGACTTCTTCGTCTTCAACGCCGACGGCACAATCGCCAAGCGCACCAGCTACTTCTACCGCGCCGCAGTGTGAGGTGTGAGGTGGGTTCGGCCCACAACTCCGCCGGTGCTGCTAAAAGTTACTCTGCCGTCTAGTCGGAAGAACGAGGCAAAAACGCACGGATCGCCTCAATATTCCACCTAGAATGCAGATTCCCTCGCCGGGCAGAAGAAACCGGCCCGGCGAGGGAATCTGACGGTTAAGCGAAGCCCATGCCCGGCCGTCAACGCCCCGCGGCTCTCGCACGTAGGATCGCGTTTTGGATTTCGTCGCGGCGAACAGCGATCGACTCCTCAGGCGGCATGCCGTAGGCAGCTTCAGTCTGCTCGAAAACCTCGGTCATACCTTCCATAGACATGTCCGGCTCAGGCAGATCGATCTGTGCGAAGCTCGGCCCAATGTGCTCGATCAGCCCTCGCAGACCAGCCTTGCCGCCGCCTAAGTGCAGGCCTTCAAACGGCCCAACCGCAGCCCAACGGATGCCCAGTGAATTGCGTACAGCAGCATCGAGATCTTCAACATCCACAACACCGCTCTGCACCAGGTGCACAGCTTCACGCAGCACCGCATTCTGCAGTCGGTTGCCCACAAAGCCGCGCGCTTCCTTCTTCAGCACAATCGGCTCACGGCCCACACCGCGATAGAACTCGACAGCTGTCTGCACCGCGGCGTCCGAGGTTTTCGGCGAAGGCACGACTTCCACCAGCGGCATGATGTGCGGCGGGTTGAACGGGTGCCCCACCAGCAGGCGGGCAGCGACATCGTCCGGCAGCTCGGCAGCGGTCACCGATGCCGGGATCGCCGACGAACTCGACGCAAACACCGCCTGCGCCGACGCATGCTGGGCAGCTGCGGCGAAGAGTTCGCGCTTCACATCGACACGCTCCGGGCCGCATTCCTGGACGAAATCAGCTCCCGAGGTGGCATCTGCCAGGGGATCTTCCCCCTCCGCAGCCCGCACGGAACCGGCCGAAACCGAACCAGCCCCAGCCGGCACCTCGTCAGCCTCACCCGAACCAGACCCAGCCTCAGCCAACTCGGCAGAAAACCCCGAAACGATCTCCCCGAGATCCTCCCGAGGATCGCTCAGAACAACTTCGTGGCCGTGAGAGGCAAACAGCTTGGCCCACGACTGGCCGATAACACCAGCACCGATAACAGCGATCTTCATCAGCGAACACCCTTCATGAGTTTGGTGACGGGTTTGGCCGCGGCCAGCACAGCGGCGCCGAACACCAGAGCGGCAATGCCGTGCCACATCCAGTACGGCAGCTGGTTGTCCACCGCGTAGAAGCGGGAGGTCACACCGGCAAGCGACGTTCCGACACCGGAGGCCAGGAAGAACAGGGCGATCATCTGCGAGCGGAACACTCTGGGAGCCAAACGGCTGGCGGCGGAAAGCCCGATGGGTGAGATCAGCAGTTCGGCAATGACGAACAGCATCAGCAAGAAGATCATGTAGAGCAAGGGTGTGCGCGCCCCGCCGGTGCCGCTGGCAGAGAACGGAATGAACAGCAGGAACGCGACACCGATCAGCAGCAGCGAAAGACCGGCTTTGACCATGGTCGAGGGCTGCTTGTCACCCATGCGTAGCCACAGGGCCGACGTTCCCATCGACAGCAGGATCACCCACGCTGCGGGAATGAGCGTCACCCATGCAATCGGCATTTCCCAGCCGAACACCGCCCGGTTGAGGCTTTCATCGGAGTACACAACCAGCACGCCGAAGATCTGCTGGTACAGCGCCCAGAAGACCACGGAAGCCAAGAAGAACGGAATGAATGCAAACACGCGCGATCGCTCAACAGCCGTGACCTGCTTGCTGGTGGTCATAATCGTGAAGTACACGATCGCAGCGAAGGCAGAAACCCCGGCAATCCACGTGGAGATATTCGACACCGTCAGCCAGCCGAAAGCCACAACGGCCCAAATGGCCAGCACAACCGCCACGACGGCCGCCGGCAGAATCCACAGCTTGTTGCGCGGAAGAGGGTTGACCGTTCTGCGCGAATCCGCCGGCAGGTTCTTCCGGCCGGTCATGTAGGCAAGCAGGCCGAGCGCCATACCGACCGCGGCGGCACCGAAGCCGATGTGGAAGCCAATCCGATCCTGCAGCAGACCCACAATCAGCGGACCCAGCAGAGCACCGATGTTGATGCCCAGGTAGAACAGCGAGAACCCGGCATCGCGCCGCGGGTCCTTTTCCGAATACAGCGTGCCGACAATCGCCGAAGCAGTCGCCTTCAGACCACCCGAACCGAGTGCCACCAGCCCCGTACCGATGAGCACACCGGCAAAGTCCGGCACAATCGCCAACGCCACGTGGCCTGCCACGATGATGATCGCGCTGCTGAACAGCACCCGCTCGGAGCTGAGCACGCGGTCGGCAATCCAGGAACCCAGAATGGTCGCCAGGAACACCGCCCCGCCATAGGCGCCGACAAACGCGGTGGCAACCGTTTTGGAGTAGCCCAAACCGCCGTCGGCAACCGAGAAGTACAGGTAGATCGCCAGGATCCCCTGCATGCCGTAATACGAAAACCGCTCCCACATCTCCAAGCCGAACAGCTGGGCGAGCGGAAGCGGGTGGCCGAAGAAGCGAGTATCCGCTTGGACTTCGTCAGAACTCTTTGCTGGGGTTTTCATCACTCCACCAGCGTAGAGGACAACAGAGCACGAGGCGCCGCTGAACTTCCCGACCACCGCACCTTAGGTGGGGTGCAGCTGGGAGGCAGGCGGCGCCTCGTGAAGGAGAAGACGCTGGTCAGATCAGCTGTTTGCTTCGTCCCAGTCCTCGCGCAGGACCTTCTTGTCGAGCTTGCCGACAGAGGTGCGGGGCAGCTCTTCGGCAATGATGATCTTGTCCGGCAGCTGCCACTTGGCAAAACGGTCCTTGAGAACCGCGATGATCATGTCGTCCGTGACTTCCTTGCCGGGGCGAGGCACAACGAAAGCGACGGGACGTTCGTCGAACCGGGCATCCGCCACACCGATGACAGCGGCTTCGAGGACAGCCGGTTCATCGAGGATCGCGTTTTCCATGTCGATCGAGCTGATCCACTCACCGCCGGACTTGATGACGTCCTTCAGGCGGTCAGTGATCTTGCGGTGACCCGACGGCAGGATGACCGCGACATCGCCCGAACGCCACCAGCCGTCCATGAAGCGGTCGTCGTTGTCATCGAGCTTGTAGTACGACTCCGTGATCCAGGGGCCGCGCATAATGATCTCGCCGTTGGACTTGCCGTCGTGCGGAACATCCTCGCCAGTGGGGTCGACCACACGGGACTCGACACCCAGCAGCGGCACACCCTGGGCACGGCGGATGTCCCACTGTTCGTCCTCCGACAGGTCATGCAGCCACGGCGGCAGCTGCCAGTTGATCGACGCCAACGGGGACGTTTCCGTCGCACCGTAGCCGTGGATGACATAGGCGCCGGTCAGTTCTTTAAAGCCCTTCATGAGCGCAACAGGAGGTTCGGTCGAACCGGCGATCATGCGGGTGCGCGACAGATCCGGCGGAGTGTCCAGTGAACGGAAGTACTCAAGAATCGGCGCAAACAGTGCAGGCGCACCGTTCGTGACGGTTACGCCCTCCCGGGCAATCGCCTCGGCCACCGGCCCGATGTCCGTTGCCGAGAACATACCCGGCAGAACGAGCTTCGCTGCGGCACCCATCGCCGCCTGCGGGAAGCCCCACGACAGCACGTGGAACATCGGCGTAAACGGCATAGCAACATCAGTGAAGTCGATCTTGAGGTTGCTGATGACCGCCATGGTGTGCAGGTACATGGAACGGTGCGAATAGTAGACGCCCTTCGGACGTCCCGTGGTGCCTGTGGTGTACCCCGCGTAGCAGGCCGTGGTCTCTTCAACCTGCTGGAATTCGTAGTCATCGCCGTGTTCTTCGGCAGCCTCAGCCAGCAGGTCCTCGTAGAAGTAGGCGTTGGGCAGGTTGTGCTCAACTTCCGATGATGGCTTGTCCGTCATGATGACGAAGCCCTTGACGTAGCTGGCCTTGGCAATCGCTTCGGCAATCGGCAGGAGGGTTTCGTCAATGAAGATCCACTCGGCGTTCGAGTGGTTCACGACGTACTGAATGTCTGTCGGCGCCAGGCGGATGTTGATCTGCAGCATGGTCGCCGCAAGTGCGGGGATGCCGAAGTAGAGCTCGAAGTGGCGCAGCGAGTTCCAGTCGGCAACACCGACCATCGTGCCCGGGCCGATGCCCAACTTGTCCAAAGCGTGCGCCAAGTGGCTGACCCGCTTGCCGAATTCACCGTACGTCGTGTTGTGCCACTGGCCGTCAACGGTGCGGTGGGTGATGACCTGCTGCGGGAAGTTGTTCACCGCGTGCCGCATCAGAGTGGTGGTGTTCAGCTGGTAGCTGTCACCGAGAGTCGAAGGGATTCCTTTGAGCATGTGTCCTCGCTTCCTGTGGGAACAGCGTCCCGCCGAACAGGCCGAAAAGCAGCCGCCAGCCCACTTCTATGTGGGCCGAAGGCTGACGCACAGGTCTGTCCGGCGGATGGCTACTGATGAGTCTAAACCTATTTCCGAACCCGCTGTGCACCCGATCACATAGTCTTCAGGTTCAGGACAGCGGCTTCGTGAGCACTGCGAATTCGAGGTCGTCGCACTTGGGAACCCCAAAGCGCTCCTGACCGTAGGGGAACGGCTCGGTCTGCCCCGTGCGGACATAGCCGCGGCGCTCATAGAAGGCGATGAGCTCCGCGCGCTTGCTGATGACCGTCATCCGCATGGCCGTCGTGCCCCACTGACGCTGAGCATAGGATTCGGCGAAGGCCATGAGCTCTTTGCCCACCCCGCTGCCCTGCGCGTCAGGAGACACGGCGAACGTGCCGAAATACGCGACACCGTCGCCTTCATCGGCAAGCGTCACGGTAGCCAGCGGAGAGCGGGGACCTGCAGGCGCCTGGTCATCTGATGGGAAGGCGACCAGAACAGTCGAGGTGCCGATCATGTCCTCGACCATGGGCAGATCGACCCGCTGCCCGCCCAGAAGATCAGCCTCCGTCGTCCACCCGGAGCGCGAGCGCTCGCCACGGTAAGCAGATTCGATCAGTTCTACCAGCGCGGGAGCGTCGCCCAGTTCGGCGCGGCGGACTACAAGACGGCTCACTTGTCAGCCTCCCCGCGCACGCCGCGGTATGCCAGGCCTGCCACGACAATGTCTTCCCAGCCTTGGCCGACTGTCTTCCACACAAAGGGGCGATCGTCGGGAATGCGGGCCCCAGCGGAGTTCACGATGTCGCTGAACGACAGAACCTCATCCCAGGTCAGGTGGCCTTCTTCAACCGCCTGGTGAACGTCCCCGGCTTCACGTCTGCCGTTGTCGAGAGCTTCCACGCCGACGGTCGAACGGCCCAACAGTTCGCCGGGAAGTTCACGGGCGTCCAACAGGTGAGAGCCCATCGCGACGACAACCGCGTCATCGCGCACGTGGACATCCTCCAGCAGGGGTTCAGAGGCGCCGGTCGCCGTGACAATAAAACCGGCCCGCTGGACAGCGGCAACAGCTTCAGGGCTGTTGGACGTTGCTTCAGTGAAGTCGATGCCGAACTCCGCAGCCTTTTCGGCAACCCTCTGCGCTTTGCCCTCACCGCGAACAACCGCGGTGATCGAGGTCAGCGGCACGGTAGCCAGTGCGGCCTCAATGTGAGCGGCAGCCTGCGCTCCCCCACCGAAGATCACCATCGCAGCACCCTCTGCGAAGCGGCGCTGCAGCACGTCTTTCACCCCGGCCATTGACAAAGCGGGAGTGCGCAGCTCAGTGATCGCGGCACCGTCGACAGTCGCCAGCGGAGTCTGCGTTTGGCCGTCGAACAGCAGAACACTGCCCTGAATTGTCGCCAGGCCGCGGTCGGCGTTCTCCGGGGTGACAGTCAGCACCTTGATGCCCACGAAATCGCCGACAGCGCTGGGCATGAAGAGAAATTGGCCGTTGGGAAGATCAGCCGATGTACGCGGCAGGCAGGTTTCCGGATCATAGCCTCCGCGCAGAGCTTCGCGCATGCCGTCGCGCGCCTGAGCTGACGACACGGTCGACAGCAGGGTTTCGGCGTCGATGTTCAACAAGGAAACCTCCCACGGGTTTGAGTATCCGGGTTTGCATGTGCTGGTCACCACTGTAGACGGAATAAGCTGAGCGCCTCACCTCGTTTCGACGAGTGAGGAAGGGAGACCCATGACGAACGTCAACGTAGAACACCAGCGCGAGAACAAGCGCTACGTCGGATTCATCGACGGCGAAGAAGCAGGTTTCGCCGCCTACAGCGAAAACGGCACCCACCGCGACTTCTTCCAAACCGTCACCCACGACGGCTACACCGGAAAAGGAGTCGCCGGCCAGATCGTAGGCCACGCGCTCAGCGAATCAGTCAACGACGGGTTTACGTTCACGCCTTCATGCAGCTACATCGAGCACTACATCGGAAAGCACCCCGAATACGCCGAACACGTCAAATGACGCACACACCCGCGAACGGCCGGTGAGCACAGCGGAACCGGGCCGTGGACAGGGTGGTGAGCGGCGCCTCGTCAGCTGTTGAGTGCAGGCGCTGACCAGCAAAAAAGGGGAAGCCGAACGGCACCCCGGGCGCATACACTGGCACAGGAGCAAAGAGAAAGGACGGCTCAAGCATGGACGCACAGTCGATCATCGACAAGGTCAACACGGGACTGTTCATCGACGGGCAGTGGCGCGACGCCGAAACCGGCGACACCATCGACGTCATCAACCCCGCCACCGGGAAAGTCATTGCGAAGGTTGCCGACGGCAGCGAAAAGGACGCGCAGGACGCCATCGAAGCAGCTGGCCGCGCCCAGAAGTCGTGGGCGGCAACCCCGCCGCGCGAACGCGGTGAAATCCTGCGTCGCGCTTTCGAGCTGCTCATGGAACGACAGGATGAAATCGGTGCGGTCATGACCGCTGAAATGGGCAAATCGCTCACCGAAGCCAAGGGCGAAGTGGCCTACGGCGCCGAATTCTTCCGCTGGTTCTCCGAAGAGGCCGTGCGCGTCGGCGGTGACTACATGAAGTCCACCGACGGCAAAAACCGCCTCATGATCTCCAAGGAGCCGGTTGGCCCGTGCATCCTGGTCACGCCGTGGAACTTCCCGCTGGCCATGGGCACCCGCAAGATCGGACCCGCACTGGCAGCAGGCTGCACCGTTGTGCTCAAGCCCGCGCAGCTGACCCCGCTGACTTCGTTCATGCTCACGGAAGTGCTCATCGAAGCCGGTGTTCCCGCGGGCGTGGTCAACGTCGTCACGTCGAGCTCGGCCCGCCGCGTGGTCACCCCGTGGATGGAATCCGGAATTGCGCGCAAGATCTCCTTCACCGGATCCACCGATGTCGGCAAGAACCTGTTGAAGCAGGCGGCCGACAACGTGCTCAAGACCTCTATGGAGCTCGGCGGCAACGCACCGTTCATCGTGTGTGAAGACGCTGACCTCGACAAAGCGGTCGACGGGGCAATGCAGGCGAAGCTGCGCAACATCGGCGAAGCCTGCACGTCGGCCAACCGACTGATCATCCACTCGTCCGTGGCGGATGAATTCGCCAAGCGGATGGCTGAGCGCATGAGCACGCTCAAGGTCGGCAACGGGCTTGAGGAAGGCGTTGACATCGGGCCGCTGGTTGAAGAAAAGGCACTCGACAAGGTTGCTGAGCTGGTGGATGAGGCCGTTTCCGCCGGTGCGACCGTCGTCACCGGCGGCAAGCGCATTGAAGGCGACGGCTTCTTCTACGAGCCGACCGTTCTGACGAACATCCCCGCCGGTGTTGCCATCAACCACGAAGAGATCTTCGGACCGGTTGCCCCGATCTACACCTTCGACAGTGAAGACGAGGCCATCGAGATGGCCAACGCCACCGAATTCGGGCTGTCGTCGTACCTCTACACGGAGAACCTGGAGAAGGCCCTGCGTCTGTCCGAGCAGATCGAAGCCGGAATGGTCGGCCTCAACACCGGCCTCGTTTCCAACCCGGCCGCCCCCTTCGGCGGGGTCAAGGAATCCGGTCTGGGACGCGAAGGTTCGCAGTTCGGCATCGACGAATACCTCGAAATCAAGTACGTTGCCACGCCCGTCGGCTGATTGCTCAGCGCGCACTTCTGCAGATCAGGGCGCATATGGAGGCGATTTTTGCCTCCGGATGCGCCCTGATCTGCACACCACCCGGCGTGCAGGACGCTGAAATACTGAAGCCTCGCACGGTGATAGAACCGGGCGAGGCTTCAGCAGTTGAGTTCAGAGATCAGGCGCGGCGGCGAGCCAGCAGATCGTTGACCTTTGCATAGGCGGCGTCCTCAGCAGCACGCGACACAGCGCCCAGCTGCGCGGTCTGCTTGTCGGCACGGATTGCCTTCCGCCCGTGTTTCAGGGCCGCAGTGCCGTCATCTTCCTTTGCCGCATCGACCAGTTCGGGAACAGTGCCGTCGGCCGCCGCGAAGTGTTCGGCGGCGGATTCGCGTTCTGCAGGTGAGCCTTCAGCTTTCTGCGCATCGCCTGCGGCATCCTGCGCGGCTTTCTCACCAGCCTCCCGAGCCACCTTGACGTACGTGGGCTCCGGCACCGGGCGAGGCGCAAACTCAGCACTCGCCACGACCTCTCGGGTGCGCTGAACACCAGTTGAGACAACTGGGATTTCGCCGGTCGGAGCTTCGAGGTCCAACACCTCTCGGCCTGCAGCATCGTTGCGGCGCGCAGAGCTGGCCGCCAAGCGACGCGCGTCCTCAGCACGGGCTTCGCTATTGTCTCCGCTATCGCGAAAAGCAGGCTTTGAATCCGACGAGGCGGCAGTCGCCTTGTCTTTCTGCGCGGGCGTCTGCCGGCTCACCTTGGCCGAGGAAGGCTCAGCTTTCACCGTCGGCGTGGGCTCAGCGGTGCGGGTCTTCTGCGCAGTGCGCGCCGGCTGCGCGGCCGGGGCAGCTTTTACGGTCGGGGCAGCTTTTGCTGCGGGCGCAGGTTTGCCGGTTCCAGCCTGAGCACCGGCAGTCCGACCGGCAGCACCCTGCGAACCAGCCACCCGATCAGCAGCGCGACCGGCGGGAGCTGAACGACGCTCGACTGCGCTTTCGGAGGCTTCGCCGTTGATGGCTATGACAACCAGCACGCAGCTGAGCGCCATGGCTGTGCTGAGCACGGGAACCGCCCAGGTCAGAGCCGTGAACAGGGAAAAGAAGAACGTGACGATCGTTGTGAGGCTGAAGAGCAGAAAACCGATTCCGAGCGCGCGTCGCACATTGCGCGTGTCCACACCGGCTGCAGCGTCGCCGTTGCCAGCACCACGGTGTGCTGGCGCACCGCTGTGAGTCGAAGCAGCATTCTGCGCGCCGCGTGCAGATTCCCGAGTGCTGCGCGGCTGCGATGAGCTGTGTGAATTCATAGATGTGTCCGTCCGGCGCCGTTTTCGCTGATCATCCAGAACACAACAATATGCAGACCCCTTATTGGGTGGGGGATGCTTTGCGGTGTGTCTGTCACATTGTCAGCGTCTATTCACATTCACGGCCCCGCACTGCCTGCCAGCACGCTTTTCCCAACTGCCGAGGCACCAGCCGAGCTCCGCCTGCCCACTCACCTTCAGGGCGCCTCACCCATCTGCCCACCCGCGGTCACGGGTGTAGAGGCTGGTCAGCCCGGTGGGCACCTCGTCAGCAAGCAGGGCGTAAGAGCGGTGATCCGCCCACTTTCCCGCAATGTGCATGTACCCTCGGCGCACACCCTCAAACCGAAATCCCAGCTTTTCGACAACGCGGAGGCTCTTGGCGTTTTCGGGTCGAATGTTGATCTCCACCCGGTGCAGCCCCAGCTCAAAGAAACAGGCGTCGACAGTCATAGCCACAGCAAGCGGAACGAGCCCCCGCCCCGCCATGCGCGAATCAATCCAATAGCCGATCTGCGCTGAGCCGATCGACCCCCACTGAATATCCGAAACGCTCACCTGCCCGCGAAAACTCCCGGCAATCTCAATGGCAAACGGGAGCGCCTCTCCCCTTCTGGCCCGTGCTTTCAATGCCCGGCGCATAAAGTGAAACGCGGTGCGCTCCTCCTTAAGGGCCGCTCGGAGATCCGGATCGGAAGACTGCTCGTCAAGGCTGCTCGCCGCCCAGGCCGCAGAACCGCCGGGCACGGAAGCCCCGGGCAGAGTTGCGTCCCACGGTCTGAGCCAATCGCGATTAGCCACCCGAACCTCGGCAAAGGCCGCAGCGTCAGAGCGCTTGAGCGCCCGCAGAACCAAGCTCTGCGGGCCCACCAGTCGCATCGGCCACCACGGAGCACCCACGCCTCTCAGCCCCACAGCGCCGCGCGCTTAAGCATCACCCTCGTCATCCGGGGTGACAGGGCGCGGCATCTGAAGGATCGAAGCACCGCCGGAGGGTTCATTTCCGGGCCCGCTGCGAGATTCACCGCGCAGACGATCAGAGGGCCCGCCCGGCCCAGTGTCGCTGTCGCGCTGCTCCAACAGCTGGGAGTACAGCGGAAGCAGTTCGGACATGACGGAAGCTGCCACCGCCTCGTCAGCGGGCAGGGCAATAGCGAGTGTCGTGCCGACCCATCCAACCCACGGGGCCGTGAACAGCACGTGAGCAGCCCCGTGACGGCGAGCGGAATCGAAGATGATCGCCTGCAGCCCCGGCAGCGGCGTGTCGGTGAACTGTGACAGGGCGCCGGCCACATCCATGCTGTCATCGGCGCTGAGCCCTCCGACCAGCACGAGCAGATCCGCCGAATCAGCAAAGGCATCGCAAAGCGGCCCCACACCGGCAACATCCGGCAGGAGTGCTTCGATGGAGTCAAAACCGGCGCTTTCGAGCTCTTCGTGCACGGAGGTCGCCGCCTGCGCTGCCAGCGAATCGCCCCCGAGCGGCGCAACCGCAGCACTTCTGTGAGGCGGCTGCCACTGACCCGCAGTCATCAGAGAACCTCCCGGATGCCGATTGGGCATGAGCGCACAGCGGCAGAAGCGCGCGTTGGCATGCTCATCTGCGCATCTGGGGCAGCGCCTGCCGCATCACCCTTCTCAGTCAAGGGCGCTCACGTAGTCGCGCAGCCAGTCGTTGAGGTCTTTGCCCAGGTCATCGCGGCGGCCGGCGAGGGTGACAACAGCTTTGAGATAACTGAGCTTGTCGCCCGTGTCATAGCGGTCGCCTGAGAACACAACGCCGTAGACACCATTCGAAGACGGGTCTTCCGCCAGTGTCTGCAAAGCGTCGGTCAACTGGATCTCACCGCCGCGGCCAGGTGGGGTCTGCGCCAGCACGGGGAAGATCTCCGGTGCGAGCACATAGCGTCCGATGACTGCGAAGTTCGACGGGGCTTCTTCCGCTGCCGGCTTTTCAACCAGACCGGTGATCTTGACGGCCGAATCAACTTCCAGACCTTCAACAGCAGCATCTTCAACCGCTGCGCAGCCGTACAGGCTGACGTCTTCCGGGGGCACCTCCATGAGCGCGACAACTGAACCGCCCGTAGCTTCCTGCACCTTGATCATGGTCGGCAGAATGGGGTTGTTCGTGTCAATGAGGTCATCGCCCAGAAGCACGGCAAAAGGTTCGTCACCCACGTGCTGCTCGGCTTTGAGAACGGCGTGGCCCAGGCCCTTGGGATCTCCCTGGCGCACATAGTGAACATCCGCCAGCGTGCTGGCCTTCTGGACTTTTTCCAGTTTGGCGTCATCGCCTTTTGCCCGCAGTGTCTCTTCCAGCCCGTCAACCCGGTCGAAGTGGTCCTCCAGCGGCCGCTTGTTGCGCCCGGTGATCATGAGAACGTCGTTCAGCCCCGCATCGACGACTTCTTCGACGACGTACTGGATGGCGGGCTTGTCAACCACCGGAAGCATTTCCTTGGGGATGGCCTTCGTGGCCGGGAGGAAACGGGTACCGAGTCCGGCAACCGGAATAACAGCTTTGCGGACTTTTCTCTCAGGGTTCTTCATGCGGTCATTCTAAGCTGTAACAGATGAACGGAAGGTGAGCGACGATGGACCACAGCATCAAAGCCGCTCTGCGCGCCGATGTGCGGAAAACCCGCAGGTCAGGCAGCCTTGCTGCGGCATCCGCACAGAAGCGTCTGGCACGCGCGACCGCTCGACTCATCGCCGGTCGTCCTGCCGTCGTCGCCTACGCGGCACTGCCCGGCGAACCCAACCTCGATTCCGCGCTGAATGCCCACATGCACGACGGCGGCACCGTGTTCCTGCCCGTCACCCGCCCGAATAGGCCGCTCACCTGGGGGCGAGCTCCCGGCCGCATGGACCTCCCACCGCGGGGCAAGTGGCACATTCGCGAACCCCGCGAAGAGCTCACCACCGCGCAGCTGGCCGAACACCTGCTCGACCTCACCCAACCTGCCAGCGTGGATTCCAAAGAGAACCGGGCCGGCGCCTCGGAAACTTCCGGGCCTGAGCGCGGTGCGCTCCCCCAGGACAGACCGCATGCTCCGCTCGTGCTGGTTCCGGGCCTACGGTTCGGTGCCGACGGCACCCGGCTGGGCAACGGCGGCGGGTTCTATGACCGCACTTTCGGGCCGCAGGGGCAGGCTGCCGCTCTGGCTCACGAGGTGCCGCTGACCGGAGTCTGCTTCTCTTGGGAGTTCGGCGGTCGCCTGGCGGCAGAGGAATGGGACCTCACCGTTCAGTCGGTCCTGACGGAAGACGGGCTGCGCACAGCCGAATAGTCGGTGCGGCACTCGCAGGAGCCTTGGCGGGCGGCGGAGTTCGGGGGGGGTGCGGCGGGGGCGGGGGGGGGTGGGGCGGGCGGGCGGGGGCTACTTTTTTGGGGGGGGGACACGGGCCCCACACACCCCCCCCCCAGGGAAAAAAAAAACCCCCCGACTCCCACTCCCCTTAAAAAAACGG
>NZ_LR722999.1:75135-89801 GCF_902500275.1 Brevibacterium sp. Marseille-P9724
GGGGGTGCGGCGGGTGCGGCGGGTTCTGCGCATGCGCGGCTGGCTATACTTTCTGGGTCGGTCACACGGGCCGCAACAGCCCACCGTCAAGGAAAGAACACATGCCCACGTACTCCTACTCCTGTAAGAACTGCGGTCACAGCTTCGACATCCACCAGGGTTTCAACGACGATGCCCTGACAACATGCCCCGAATGCGGGCAAGACCAGCTGCGCAAAGTGTTCGGTTCACTCGGGGTGTCGTTTAAGGGTTCGGGGTTCTACCGCAACGATTCTCGCGGCTCATCTGACGGAGGCTCCGGGGACTGACGCCGCTGCTGCGGGGATTCGCAGCAATAGCAGCTCTTTCGCGACGATTGCGGAACAGCAGCGCGGCACTGTAGGTCACAGTTGCTCTTTTTTCCGTGTGTCACTTACCTCCGCGGCACACACTTGGGGCATGTCTGAACGCCTCGCCTCTCTTCGTCGAACAGTGCGGTCGCACCGAATGGTCATCGCTCCGCTGCTCGTGGGCCTTGCCACCCTGATTGCCGTCTGGACCGTCATTCCGCAAACATCCGGCAAGCCCGTCGTGGTTGCCGCCACAAACCTGGCGGCGGGAACAGAAATCACATCTGCCGACCTCGACGTTCGCACTTTTCCTCCCGCCCTCATTCCCGAAAGCGCACACAGTTCCATCGAGACAGTCGTCGGATCGCACGCTTCCGGATCACTGTCTGCCGGTGCACCCGTCACTGACAATGCCCTGTTGGAAAAGACAACAGCCCCAGACGGGACAGTCCTCGTGCCGGTGACCGCCGCTGACCCGGCATCGGCCTCAATCATCCAGACCGGCAGCAGAGTGCGCGTCTACTCTGCCCATGGCGATGGCCGCATAGGGCCGGACAGTCCAGGCCCGACTGGGGAATCAGACGGGGCAGGCGGTGCCGGACCCAAGGCGCTGACACGCAGCGGTGCGGCGGTCGTTCAGTCAGCCGTTGTCACCGGAATATCCCGTCCGGCAGGCAATGCGCTTGCTGACGACAAGCTGGTCTTCACACTGGCCGTCACCCCGGACGAAGCCGCGGAACTGGCGACAATACCGCCGGACATGCTGAGCTTCGCGATCGTCCAGTAACTCCAATAGCCGCTGCGCTCGGGGCTCTGCAGCACTGCTCAGCCGACGGCACAGTGCCCGCTCTGCAAGCACGTGCAGCAGGATCGGAAGCACAGAATAGGCGCGCTATGTGACAGATTCCACCCATTAATGGCGAGGCAACCTGCCTAATGGACAGGTTTTCTGCCTAAAATCGGTACGTATCTGTTACAAACAGTGTCCTACTTAACTCAAAAACAGGACCGCGAAAGGGAAAACCATGCTCAAAGGGTTCCGCGACTTTATTCTGCGCGGCAACGTTGTCGAACTGGCAACCGCTGTCATCGTCGGTGCTGCATTCACCGCAATCGTCGAAGCCATATCGACCAAGCTCATCCAGCCGCTGCTGGCCGTTGCGGGCCCGCCGGACATGGAAGGCCTCGGCTTTGAGATCGTCTCCGGCAACAAGGCCACCTTCATGGACTTCGGTGCTGTTATCACCGCGGCCATCAACTTCATCATCGTCGCTGCCATCGTCTACTTCGTCATCATCGTCCCGATGAACAAGCTCAACGAAATGCGCAACACCGGCGACCTCGAAGACGAAGACGTTCCGCCCACTCAGGAAGAACTCCTCACCGAAATCCGCGACCTGCTCGCAGGCCGTTCGATTGCCGGCGAACCTGCCGCAGAAGGCAACAACATCAACTTCAACAACGGTCCGGACGTCCCTCCCCGTCACTGAGATCAGCGGGATCAGCGCAGCCAGCTGACATCCCGATCAGCACAAAAGGCTGATGCCCCAAGCCGCGGCTTGGGGCATCAGCCTTTTCTGTATCCGCTTCTGTGCACTCAGCACAGGCAATCTCAATGAGCCCCGCGCGTGCACTCAGCGGCTTTTCGGAGCCCAGTGGGGTGGGCGGTCAGCCAGAAGCCGTTCGTCATTCGCCCCTCCGGCGCTCTGTCCGGACTCATTGCGGACCGTACGCCGGTAGGCTTCTTTGGCGGCGGCTATACGCGCCCGTCGCCGCTCGTGGTCAACCTCATCGCGGGTCGACTCGGCACCGGACGGATCGCTGTTTCGGTGCGGGGCTCCCGCCGATTCTTCAGCCACTGCGCGCTCAGTCCCGGTCGGCACCGGAGTCGTGACTGCTGCCGGTTTCAGCAGAATCATTGTTCCGGCCGCTGTCTAAAGCTCTGCCGGGCTGAGCTGGCTCGTCGTCACGCAGACCGGCGTCAATGAGATCGGCTTCGCGCAGCAAGCCCGTGTCATAGGCCGGCATAATCTGGTCTTCGACAGCTCCCTCGGGCAGGGCGGCGAGCGATGCCGCCTGCTCTGCAGGCGTCTGAGCCCGCTTCTTGACTGATCCAGACTGCGCACCGGCCGATCGCGACTGCTGTCCGGCAGCACCGGCCGACCCCGGACCGGCACCTCGACCGTCAGCGCCTTGACTGTCAGCACCGGCGGCAGCTTCAGCGTCTTCGGCAGCGCGGATCTCGGCAGCATAGCGTTCGGCCTCTTCGTCGGCCCTCTTGAGAGCCTCGGGGTCTTCGTCCGCGGCAATACCAGCCCACACCTGGTAGATCCGCTCGGTCTGTCCCTGCGGGTCGACAAACGCATCGGTCGACCACACGCGCAAGAACGTCCAGCCCCGGCGCGCAAAACTCAGCGGACGCAGCCGTTCGCGCTGCCGCAGCGACGGCGCGGTCGTGTAGTCAAGACCGTCCGCTTCGACAGCGAGCACCATGCGCGAACCCGCCTGCGAAACCAGCGGCACAGCCAGATCCAGTCCGCCGTAGTTGGCAATGGGCTCCAGACCCTTCGCCTCGACGCGGGCAGAAAGATCGGCCATGAGCGGTGAACGTCCCCGCTCCTCCTGCGATTTCTCAATAAATGACGAACCCGACCGAGCGGCCTCAAACAGCACCGGCAGAAGCGCCGCTCCGTACCGCAGCCGTGATCGGTCCAGTTCGTCCGGGCGCAAGCACGAAACAATCGTCAAACGCTGCTTAGCCGGTGTAACCGCAGCGGCGACCACCTTCTGCCCACCCGGCTGAGACAGTTCGCCGAAACTGTAGAGCACCCGCCCTGCCAGCGAGCGCCCCCAGCCGACCGTGAAGATCACCGCATCGCGCGAAAGGGTCTGGGCCCTGTGGGCGTCAGTGATGACAAACGGCTCGTTGCCGTCACCGGTGAAGAAGCTCTTCAGTTCCGGATAGCGGGGCAGCTGCCGGGCAACCGCGAGCGCAATCCGCCGAGCGTGCCACTGCGTGAGTGCAATGACGCCCAGTGTCTGCTCCGGGGAGGTGCGCGCGTGTTCGAAAACCAGCCGCACCACCTCGGCGACCTCGACATCGGGGCTCTCCACCTGGCCGGTAGCCGAATCGGGGCTGCCCTCTCCCCCATCCACGTGGATGAAAGACAGACCGGTGGTGCTTCCGGTGTCCGCAATCGGCAAGGACACGAGCTTGTCATCGTAGATGACATCGTTGAGCAGCCCCGCAATCTCCTGCGGAACAACCCGATGGTTTGTGTGCAGCCGCATCCTGGGCACAACCGGGGTGAGCGCCTCAAACACGCTGAGGCCTGCTGATTCCGGCTGTGTGCCTGCCCTGCGGTGGGCCGCCACGGAGAACTCCGTGGGACCCAGCAGCTTGTCATCTCCCAGTGCCAGAGTGTGCTTGGCCATTGCGATCGGCACGAGCGCTTCTGGGACGGACACCCGGGCGGCATCGCCGATGATCACCGTGTCGAACAGGGCGTGTGCCACGAGTGCGGGGTCCGTGCCGAACTCACCGGAGAACTCATCGTCGAAGCTGTCATCGCGGAAGGGGAAGTCCGCACCCGAGGCGCCGGTCGCCTTTGCGCGGTCCGTCACGGTGGACAGGGTCTGGCCGAAGGTGTCGGGGACACTCACCGGGCTCATCATCCACACCGGTGCCAGGGCCAGCAGAACGTGCGGCGCGCGGACGGCCAAACGGTTCAGGTTCAGCCCGTCGCTGAGCAGTTCAGCGCGCAGCAGGGCTGCTTCTTCCGGATATTCCTCAATTGCGCTCTCCCAGGCCTGGGCGCGCGCGTACTGCAGGCGGGAAGCACCAGCGGACACGAACGCCGCGTCAGTGCGCCGGAAATCAGCAGCCAGGCGGTGCAGAGCGTCGCCGTCGTGCTCACCGACCTGCGGATCAGCGGCGGCCATCTGCTGCAGAACCGTCGCCCAGTAGGCAAGGTCGAATTCGCTGCCGACCTCTTCTGGGAGAACACGACGACTGCGCAGATCGTCCATCAGCTCACGCAGACCCGCCGCTTCGAGATCACGGCACAGGGCGGTGCGGTGGGGAAGATCGCCCAGGGCGGCACGATCGTCAGCCATAGCGGCCAAGCGCGATTCGAGTTCCCCAATGTGCATAGCATCGAGGTCTCCCCCGTCCGGGGTTTCCGCCAGGATGAGGGCGAGGGCATCGATGTCCGCGGCCACGCGCTCGTACAGTTCGGACACTTCGGCAAGGTTCGACGGCAGACTGGGGATGCGCGGCCGGCCGGTGATGCGCTCGGCCTGCTTCAGCTGATCCCGCATCACTTTCAAACCGCCGTGCAGATCAACGTCAGCCAAGTCGCTGCGCACCAGGGAACGGGCGTGGCGCTTGAGTTTGCTGCGTTCGAAAACACCCATATCGACATCGTGATCACGCCGGTATTCAACCGAACCGGTCGCATCGATCAGCTGGTCGAGGTCTTCGCGGTAGGACTCCGGCACGAAAGTGGCCATGCTGCTCTCAACAGAGCGCAGCAGGGCCAGGCTGTCGGCCCATTCGACCATCGTCCACCCGGGCGTCACACCGGCTTCTTCCAACGCTGTGCGCATCATGCGGGTGAGCTTGGGCAGTGCGTCAGCACAGCGTTCTGCCGTAACACGCGCTTTTTCTGCCTGCGCGGCAGTGTCGAAGCGCGCACCGAACCACACGGTGTCTTCGACGCCAAGGGTGAATTCGCCCAGCTGCGCCAACTGAATCAGCTGCGCGCGCAGTTCTGAGCGCTCCTCCTGCGACATCCGCATAACACCAGCGGGCAGGCGCACTTCCGTCCGCGGGCTGTTCTCTCCAGATGTCAGATCCGCCAGGTGCTCAATCGTGGAGTACACCGAAATACCCCACGGGCGCCGCGGTTCGTGAAGCGACCTGGCGTGCTTTGTCAGCTTCTTGCGCTGTTTGCGCAGACGCGAGACCAGTTCGCCGATGTCCGGTTCCGCGGCTTTTTCCACCTGCGAAATCATGGCGATCAGCTGCTTCTTCACCGCCGATTGGCTGCGGCGTGCATCCACGACAAAGCCCGCCAGCCCCGCAGAGGCGAAGCGGTCCCGGTAGTCATCGAGCGTGTCGGAGTCATTCGCCACAAAGAGGCTGGAACGGCCGACAAAGGCCAAACTCGTCGCCGCCGCAACAGCCACCTGGGTCGCCCCGGTGCCGGCGGGAGTGTCAACGGCTGCGGAAGAGTGCTCCATGACCGCGTTGACAACCGCCTGCTGGTCGCCGTCAACGTCAAGCGCGAGGAACTCTTCGCGCGGATCGCGGTCTTCCAGGGGTCGAATGTCGAGGCTGCGCGCATTGCCGCGCGGGCCGTCTTCGGCTGTTCCGACCTCGGCTGAGTCATCCGGTTCCGGTCTGGAAGCCTCGGCACCCCGCTGCCCGGCAATGCCGACATCTTGGGCTCCTGCCGCGGCGGAAGCGCTCAGTGAGGCAGAGAGCGTGTCCGCGGTCGAGGCGGTGTCGACCGTCCGCGTCCGGCCTTCATCGTCGTCAGCGAAGGCCGAATCATCCGGGTTGACCCCGCCGTTGAGCAGCGGGTGCGTGTCGTACTGAGAAGAATCGTGCGGCTCTGTCCCCGCGGCATCGCCCCACGCTCCGAGGACTTTGCCGACGTTGTGCTTCTCCGCAGCGGCAACGGATTCCCGGTCTGCCTTTTCGGCATCGAGAACAGCCTGCGCCATGCGGGCCAAGATTGGGTGCTTTCGCGGAAGGTCAACCGTCCCGACGGCAGAAGCGACATTGGCAAAAGTCGACACAAACAGGCAGTACTCAGCGCTCAGCGCCGGATAGTCAGCGACAGCGGCCCGCACCCGTTCCAAAACCGGACGGGCGTCAAAGCGACGCGGCCCGCCGGTGGACTCCAGCCATTCGTCAACATCAACTTCGATGCCCAGTTCAGAACGCAGATACGCGACAAAAGCAGGATTGATGACGATCGTGTCGTCAAGGGTCAGCTCAACATCGTCTTCGCGGCGGCCCACTGTGCGGATCTCCACCCGCCGCAGCACCAGCGGGGCGTGCAGCTGCTCATCCGGACTGGTAAGAGGCGCCGAAAGGCGCACCGCTCCGATGGCGAGGCAGGCGGCGGAAAAGCTGCGCTCATTGCGCAGCTCTCTGGCCTTCTCCGCAATCAAGCGGGCGCGTCGACCGGCGTCCTGACGCTGTTCATCGTCGCGAATGAGGCTGGCCAGCCGAGTGGGTCTGCCCGCCATGAGCTGCGCCATGCCCGAGGGGTGGGCGGTCGTCAGGTCAAGCGAACCGTCGCGGGAGTCTCGATAGCGCAGCATGGTGTCACGCCCGCCGAGCTTTTCGGCACGCGATATCCATTCAGCGAAGACGTCGCTGATTCCCCTCTGCGTATCTGCTTGATCTGCCACGCATCCACCCTAACCGGGCCGGCGCGGGAAACTTCCTAAGCCAAAGAGCGTGGCGGCTCTCAGCCGCGCAGCAGCACCGCGTATGGGATCAGGCCGCGCGGCGCCTGCGCACCGCGTCGTAGATGGTGCGCGCGAAGATCACGACGATAAGCGCACAGCCCACATAGCCGACAGTGCCGTAGACCTTGTCCACCAGGACGCCGAACGGCAAGAAGCCGCAGGCGATCAGAACCGCACAGATGGCGGCGGTGACCGCGAAGTTCCACGAACGCGGCGCAAACGCCATTGCCTGGTTCTTCACCACCCAGTACAGCGGGGTCGCTGTCGAATAGATGCCCAGCATGACGATGACGCCGAAGGCCACCCCAACGGCCGGATGGATCGTCTGCCCGAGGACGAGGGTCGGAACCTCCTTGTCGAGGGCCAGGGTGAAGTTCGTCAGGATGGCCAAGGTGATCATGAGGACGCCGACGCCCAGACCGAGTCCGCCGACAGCACCGGCGATCCCCGCTTCGCGCTTGCTCGTGGCCTCCTTGCCCAGCTGGGAGAAGAACACCATGCCCAACAGCATGTTGAAGCTGACGTACAGAACGGCCGACACCACAAAGTTGCCCGTCACCTGAACGTCTTCAACAGCAGCCTGCGGCAGGTTGCCGAAGATCGGCTGGCTGCCCAGTTGCCCGAAGTCGCGAACGAAGATGATGGTTCCCACAATCACCGTGAACACAATGATGATCGGGCCGATGGTGCCGATGATGTCCACCAGACGCTCAAGACCGGCCAGAACCGTGGCAAAGCCCAGCAGGCCCATGCCGACAACGCCCACCCAGTTGGGCAGGCCGGTCAGCTGGTTGAACACCGCGCCCGAACCGGAGACCATGATGACGGCAACAGCGAACGAGTACAGAACGGCAAACCACTCAAGCGCTGTGCCCAGAAACCGGCCGACGTAAGCGCTGAACACCTCGGAGGACAGTTCCAGCTGCAGTTCGTGGCCCTTGCGCATGATGAGCGCACCGACCACTATGAACAGCAGGGTCGAAATGACTCCGCCCAGCAGACCCACGATCCCAAAGGATGCGAAGAACTGAAGGGTCTCCTGGCCTGTCGCAAAGCCAGAGCCGATCAGGTACGCGATCGAAGCGCCCGCAAAACGCCCGACATTCGTCCAGCGCACCTGCTTAGACTCAGGCTTGACGGGCGCCGCGTTGGCGGTCGCGGCTTCGACGGTTGTCGGTTCGGGGCTATCGCCACCGGCACTGCCGGCAGAATGCGAACCGGCTGCAGGATCAGCCATGAGAATCTCCTTGCTTCACAGGGCAGGCGCAGAAACAGCAGCGCCGCACTCCGACCCCATAGCGTAGTCGACTGCAGCGGTCGGTGCTCTCAGTATCCCCATTAGGCGTTCAGCGACCGCGGTGTCATTCCCACCGGGCACGTCCGCTAAACTGTTCCGCGTTGCCCCCGTAGCTCAGGGGATAGAGCACCGCTCTCCTAAAGCGGGTGTCGCAGGTTCGAATCCTGCCGGGGGCGCCGAACTCTCACCAGGGGAAACTCCCAAACGCAGAAGACCGGGCACTGTCAGCCCGAAAGTCTCACATCCGGCCCACGAGCCGCGCCACCATCACCCAACGGGCTTAGCTGTCCTTTTCGGCGAACGGGTGTTCCGGCGTGGAGCACAGTTCGTCGTGGTAGCCGCGGCAGAAGTATTCTTTGCCCGGTTCGAGCTTCATGCCCTTGAACATGTAGCCGACTGGAACCAGGTAGAAGCCCCTGTCCTGCAGGCCGGAGAAGATTTCGGGCGAAGCATCCACCGTCGTCGGGTGGATGGCGTGCATGAGCACAATCGAGCCCGGTTTGGTGTTCGCCAGCGCTGCTTTCTTGACCCGATCAGCGTTACGGTGCTTCCAGTCGAGAGTGTCGACGTCCCACATGATGATCGCTTTTCCGTGCTCGGCCTTCTCGCCGTCGGCTTTCTTGGCCTTACCACCGGCTGGGTCGCCCGATTCACCGCTGCCCTGCGCCACGGTGTCCAAGCGCTTGTTCGAAGCACCGTAGGGCGGGCGCAGCATTGTCGGATATTCACCGCCAGCGTCGTGAATGGCCTTGTCGGTCTTGTCCACCTCGGACTTCTGCTTGTCAGGTGTCAGCTTGCTCAGCACCGGGTGGGTGAACGAGTGGTTTTCGACTTCGTGGCCGGCTTCACTCAGCAGGCGCGAGTTCTCCGGCAGTGCCTCCACAATGCGCCCGATCTCAAAGAACGTTGCACGCACCTTCGCTTTGTCAAGCGCATCGGCCAAGCGCTTTGTCAGCGCGTCATCAGCCGGGCCGTCGTCGTAGGTCATAGCCGCACACGGCAGAAGAGCGCACGTGAAATCCGGCAGGTACGGGCTTTCCTCGGCCTCAATCGTCAGGTCCTCGCCCAGCACCGCGGCGAGGTTGTGCCCGGACTCGCTGAGAACCTCATCATCGGCATCTTCACCGTCGACAGTGATCTTGTCCCCCGCAACGGCAATCTCACCTTCAACGCCTTCGGCTTTGATCGAATCTATGGGCTTGGTGGCGTTGTTCTTGGTGTCGGTCAGAAACTGTCGGCTGGCAGTCTGCCCACCGGAGCGCACGTCGAGCTGAGTGACGAGAAAGTCGCCACCGGCACCGACGATGTGCGACTCGACGCTGCTGGCCTTATCGTCACCGCTGCCGGACTGCTGACCTTCTGCGTCCTCGCCTTCTGTGCTTTCGCTTTCGGGCGAGTGCCCTTCAAAAGCAAGATAGTCGGCCTCACCCCAGCGCTCCTTCGGCGGTGTGACCTCGGGCTGGAACGCCTTCCTCCCCTTGAAAGCACCGGCTTGTTCCAGGGCTTTGAGTGTGGCCTCCTCTAGGGTCTCGTTGAGTGAATCCTGCCCCGGAATGCCGAACAGGTGGACTGCCGCTTCCGGTGTCTGCACCGCGTAGCTGCGCAGCACCTTGGGAAGTTCGTCTTTGACCTGCTCAGCTGGGATCGTCACCTCACTCTTCGGCACGTGAGCTTCTGGTTTGTCATCGTCTTTGGCAGCGCAGCCGGTGAAGACGAGCGAAGCTGCAAGAATGCAGGCAACAGAAGAAAAGCGCACAGCGGATCCTACTGAAAAGGGAGGGTTGGGGTCGGAAGCAACTGTACTCCCGGAAGCTTAAGAGAAGCCGACCGGTGTCCACCGGTCGGCTTCTCTTAAGCTCAGAGTCAGTCGCGCTTGACGCTCACAACCATGGTCGGGCAGTGCGAGTACGGCAGCACAGACTGCGAGGTCGAACCCAGCAGGAGACCGGCAAAACCGCCGCGACCGCGGGTGCCGACTACGAGGACGTCTGCTGTATCAGAGGCGCGGACAAGCGCTTCTGAAGGCTGTCCGTCCAGCAGCATCCAGCCGGCTTCGAGGTTCGGGTGCTTGTCGCGCACAGCCTTGCAGGCAGCCTCGAGTTTCTCAGTTCCGCGCTCAACGAACTTCTTGAGCTCATCTGTGCTCGGCAGCCATTCCGGGCCGACAATCGAGGTGGTGATGACGCCCATAACGGTCAGCGGGGTACCGCGTTCCTCAGCGAGCTCCGCTGCATTCCACAGCGCGGGCGATTCCTTGCCCATGGCATCCACACCCACGACGACGCGGCCGGCGAAGTTCGGCCCTTCGATCGTTTCGGAGTCTTCGTCGAACTCAAAGTGTGTAGCGGCGGAATCTGCCAGTGGGAACGACGAGGTCTGCTTGGGTGCACGCTCCTGGTCTTTTGACCAGCCCACGGGAACCACAATCGTCGGGCAGTGCGAGTGTGCAGGCAGAGCCGAAGAGACTGTACCCAGCAGGCGACCTGCGAAGCCGCCGCGGCCGCGTGAACCGACGACTGCGAGTGAAGCCTGCGCGGATTCGTCTACCAAAACACCCGCGGCATCGCCGATCTCAATGACTGCCTCTACTGACACTCCTGCGGCCTTGACCTTTTCAGCCGCGGACTTCAGTGATTCGGTGACAGCTGCCCGCACGGCAGAATCGTCAATCGGCACATAGGACACATCGATTGTCGCTGCGGCGACGGACGGGATGGTGTAGGCGCCGACCAGTCGGATGGAACGGCCCGTGGCCTTTGCTTCGCCGATGGCGAAGTCGAGAGCATTGAGGCTCGCTTCGGAACCGTCGATGCCGACGACGATGGCCTGGGCGTCTGCGACGTCCGGAAGATTGTTCTCAGGTGACACGGCAGGTCCTCTTAGATTGGTTGGCTCAGGCATGCGCCTGCTGATGCTTCGATTCTATCGGCCGGACAGACCGCGTGCGCGGTCGCTCACTATGCGACCGAGGTCAACTCACTGTGATCGGCGAGGTTGAGGAACGGCTGCCAAGCCGGCGCGGGCCTCTCGAGCTCACGCAGCCAGCAGCCCCGGTACTCCGGTGCCCGCGGCGTACTCTGCAGCTGCCAGCCCATTTCCTGCGGGGTCCTGTCCGCTTTGCGGTTATTGCAGTCACGGCAGCAGGCAACGAGGTTTTCCCACGTGTTCTGACCGCCGCGAGAGCGCGGAAGGATGTGGTCGATGGTGCCCGCGGGCTTTCCGCAGTATCCGCAGCTGTTGTGGTCTCTGCGCAGCACGGCTTTGCGCGACGGCTGCGCGATTCGTCCTGCAGGCGGGCGAATGTAACGAGTCAGGAGGATAACGGCTGGCTGTTCAATGTCGAGGTGTTCGCTGCGAACGCGGGCTCCAGAAGCTGCCAGGACCGTGGCGCGGCCTGCCAGAACCAGAACCACCGCCCGCTTAAAGGACACTACCGACATCGGTTCGTATCCGGCGTTGAGAACGAGGGTCTTCATCAGTTCCACCTAGGTTCAGGTCGTACTCGGCCAGCACGACGTGACGAAGACCACGTTACACACGCCACCGTCGGCGTCGACGACATCGACGTAAACGACAGGTGTCGAATAACCGCACAGACAGCAAAAACCCCGAGCGCGAGGCTCGGGGTCTGTGCTGAAGATCAGGTGACTGGAAACTCTGATCAGAGAACGCGAATGAACTGTGCGCCCTGCTTGGTCATCCAGTCGATGGAACGGTAGGTGGTGTCAACTGACGGGTTACCTGCGTCGTACATCATGCCGTTGCCAGCGTAGATGCCCACGTGGCCGGGCGACCAGATGATGTCGCCGGGCTTGGCTGCCGAACGCGGCACAGTGGGACCCGCACCCTTCTGCGCACCCGAGGTGCGCGGGAGGTTCACGCCGACCTTGCCGTAGACGTAGCTGGTGAAGCCAGAGCAGTCCCAGCCGGAAGGTGAGGTTCCACCGGAGACATAGGGCGTACCCACGTACTGCTTGGCGATGCTGATGACCTGCTGCGCCTTCGGGCCATCCGGCACCGACACGCTCTTGGACTCGCCGCTGGACTTCTTAGCGTCCTTCGAGGACGAACCGCTGTTCGAGGCAGGCTGGGCGTTGGCACCGTCATTATCGGAAGCACTGCCGCCCTGCGGAGCATTGGAAGGAGCCTCCGGAGCCTTCGTAGCAGTCACGGGAGCCGCGACAGCAGCACCGTCGACCGAAGCCTTCGAGTCGGCAGTGTCGACCGTAAAGCCGGACTGCGAAACGGTCTCGAGCGAATCCCCCTCCGTGCGCTCGTTCTGCGCTTCCGCATTGGCTTCACCGTCGGAATGCGACGGGATAACAGCGGCAACCAAAAGACCACCGGTGGCAGCCGCAATGGCTGCGCGCTTGCCGAGAGCACCCGAATTGGCGCTCAGAGCTTCTGTAATCTCAGTCAGAGGCGTCTTGACCTTGGTGTCGGCGGCGCGACGTCCTCGCTTCTTTACAGCCACGTGTTCTCCAAACCTTGTTCGCTGGCCCTAGCGGGCATTAGCTGGCACCTGTCAGACAGTAACGGACTTGCAACTAAAAGTCACGTTCAGATCACAGGAAGTGAAAATTTCTCAGGCTTTCAGCCCGGATATTCGGGCCTGTCTGCACTCTCTTCGCAGTTGGACGCGCGTCCTGAGAATTGCGTCACAGAACCCTGATGTAGACGGCATCGCTCATCCACGACGCCGAGGTGTGCACCGTGCCCTTGCGCTTATTGCGGGCGTCGACCATCTTGCCGTTGCCGGTGTAGATGCCCACGTGGCCGGGATGCCACATGAGGTCACCGGGCTTTGCCTGCGAGCGCGGCACGACCTTGCCCGCGCCCTTCTGCGCCCCCGAGCTTCGCGGCAGGTTCACACCCACCTGGCGGTAGACGTAGCTGGTGAAGCCCGAGCAGTCCCAGCCAGACGGCGATGTTCCGCCCCACACATAGGGAGTACCCACGTAGCTCTTGGCGATCGACACGACTTTCTGAGCTTTTGTACCCGACGGGGCAGCCACATTGCCCGAGGACTCGGAACGCTTCGACGAAGCCTTCTCGGCGGAGCCAGTCGAGTCTGTCGAGCCAGAACTGCGCGAAGAAGAAGCTTCCGAAGAGGAAGCGCTGCTCGACTCGCTCGAAGGGCTCGACGCACTCGGCTCCGGTTCGGGTTCTGGTTCCGGCTCAGGTTCTGGAGCCTTCGCGGCGGTGACAGCTGAGACCTCTGCAGCACCGGCAAGTGCGCCGTCGGCCTCACCTTCGGCAACGACCTTGCCCTGCGCCTTGAAGTCGTCTTCCACCGGAGTGGTGGAGACCGCCTCGGCCTCCGCTTCGTTACCGGCCTCTGACATCGTGGGAACAGCAACACTCAGAGCCAGTCCCGCACCGGCCGCCGCAACTGCGGCGCGCTTGCCGAGAACATTCGAGTCGGAACGGAGGAGGTCCGTCAGGTCAGACAGCGGGGTCCTGACCTTGGTGTCAGCCGCCCTGCGTCCGCGCTTCTTCTGAGCCACGTGCATCTCCCTGAATGGTCGAGAATCCTACTGAAGTACAGAACCAAACGTTACACAACTGAGACCCGAAAGTCACATTTAAGTAACGCGGGAGAGGCTGTGAGCTTGCTCAGAGCAGCATTTTCGCAGGTCAGAGTCTTTATAAAGGTCGTGTAATTCTTGTTACACAACGATAACGAGGACGTTTTCAGCCATTTCCGCAGGGAGATCCAGCACCTCGTCCGCCCCGGAGACGGCAAAGGTCACGTAGTCCCCGCTTGCCGAGACCGTCACCTCGGCACCGGGAACAATTCCCGTGCGCTCACACTGAGCCAACAGGTTTTCATCAACCTGCAGCGGCTCGGCAAAGCATACGATCCGCACCGTCTTCGCATCTGCGCGCAGTGCCAATTCAGAAGCCGGGACCGCGGAGTCCTCAAGTGCAACATCAGCACCGGGAATCGGATTGCCATACGGGCTGGTGGACGCATCCGGCAGAATATCGACGAGCTTTTCCGTCACTTCGTCGCTCATCACGTGCTCCCACCGGCACGCTTCGTTATGCACCTTGGGCCATTCCAGGCCGATGACGTCCGACAGCAGCCGTTCAGCAAGACGGTGCTTGCGCATAACGCTCGTGGCCAGCTCCCGCCCTTCGGCAGTCAGCTCCAAACGGCGGTCGCGGCCGACAACCAGCAGGCCGTCGCGCTCCAAGCGGGCCACCGTCTGCGACACGGTCGGACCCGAATGGTCCAGACGCTCAGCAATGCGAGCGCGCAGCGGCACAACCTTCTGCTCCTCGAGCTCCGTGATGGCCTTGAGATACATCTCCGTTGTGTCAATCAGATCCTGCATGATTCTCCGTTCACGGCTGTGTCCGAGGGGCTGGCAATACAAATATACGCACAGGCTGATGAATCACACCGGCAACGCCGCCTAGGTGTACTTCCCCGTGAGGTTGTGAACGCGGTCGGCTGGTGAGAGTCCCCCGATGGCGGTGTGGGCTCGGTGGTGATTGTAGTCATGTAAGAACGCTGCGTACGAATCCTCGCGAGCACTCTCACTGGC
>NZ_LR723000.1:0-48794 GCF_902500275.1 Brevibacterium sp. Marseille-P9724
AGTATTCCACCGCGCTAGCGGAATCCGGAATCCGTCCGAGTGTGGGAACAGTCGGCGATTCTTATGACAATGCTCTAGCCGAAACAGTCAACGGTCTCTACAAGGCGGAACTGATTCATGCCCAAGGCCCGTGGACGTCGGCCGGAGAAGTCGAATTGGCTACCTTGCGGTGGGTGCATTGGTGGAACACCAAGCGACTTCACGAAGCATTGGACTACGCCACCCCACAAGAACTAGAAACCGAGTACTATCTCACCCAGCCCATCAACACAGGGGCGTAATAGAAGCGGAACTAAACCCAGGACGCTTCACAGAACGAGCTGTGGGAGTGCGCCCTGCAAGCACACGGGCCCTTAGATAGGGATAATGGGCAGTAGCTCAGCTGCCGGTTTCGTAGGCGGCTCTCAGATAAGGAGTTCTGCTATGTGCCGACCAGTCACCTGCCGGGTGTGCAGCAAAACCACGTGGGCTGGATGCGGTCAGCACGTGGCCGATGTCAAAAAGCAGGTGCCGGCCTCGCAGTGGTGCGACGGCAAACACTCGGACGCAGAAAAAGGGCAAGCGGGTTCGGGCGGAGTCTTCGCTCGCCTATTCGGCCGCTGATCCCCAGCCGGTCGGCTGGCGGTGAGCCGACCTCCACCTCGGTCGCTTTCGGGGCTCGAGGTGGAAGGTGAGGGAATAAGGCTCCCTCACCTTTCGTTCCCAGTTCAGCAAGACACCACGAGACTCTGCGTAAGGAGTGTTCATGTCCGACATCACCGAACCTTTCCTTCCTGAAGCCGGCGCAGTGACCATGTTCACCACATCGTGGTGCGGCTACTGCAAGCGTCTGATGCCTCAGCTGAAGCAGCAGGGCATTGAGTTCCGCGAAGTGAACATCGAAGAGATCGAAAACGGTGTTCAGGTCGTCGAAGCCGCCAATGACGGCAACCAGACCGTGCCTACTCTTCTCTATGCGGACGGCACCACCCAGACCAATCCGAGCATCGGCGACGTCAAGAAGAAGCTTGAAAGCCTCGCCTGATATGTGCGACTGATTCTTCTGCAGCCGCGCAGATCAGCCGCAGCGACCAGGGTCCTGGCGCTGCGGCTTTTCAGTGCCCGCAGCTTTGTGCGTCCACTTTCTGCGTCCACGTCAGCAAAACGCGATGTCCCAACTGCCGTGTCAGTGGCGCTTAGTACCCTAAATGCATGCGCTCCAATGATCGTTCCTCTGGTTCTGCGGACTCCAAGCGAGCTTCATCAGCAGCCGTGCTCGCACGCCGCTTGGCTATTCCGCTCTTCACGGTCATCGGGGCTGCGTTCGGCGCTTGGGCGCTGATCTTCACCGGCGCTACGAACCCTCTGCTCGTCGGCGATTCCGGTCCGCTTGGTCGCATTGGCCTGCCCATTGCCGAATTCTTCTTCCAAGCGGCTTCTGTTGTCGTCATCGGCGCCATCATCCTTATGATGCTCGTTCTGCCGCGCTCCAAACCACGGCGCCGTCGCGGGGCAGGGGCCCGGCGGGCAGAAAAGAAAGCCAAACAGCAGGCGCGGAAAGAAGCCGCCGCCGCAAACCGCTCTTCCGGTGCGAGCCCTGATTCTGAGACTTCTGCGTCATCCACAGCGGCCTTCAGCCTGGCAGTCGATGAAGCGACAACCGCCGCCGCTGAGGCTGAGCACGAGGCTTCAAGCTCGGCTGACCACAAAGCAGATGGCAATGCTGAACTTGACCCATCGTGGGCTGCGGCGCTGGTGGCAGCGCAGATCGGCTCGGTTGTCCTCGTCCTGTCCTCAGTTGCCACGCTGATCCTGCGCTATGTCAACACCGCGGGAACGGCGGCGACAAACGCAACACAGGCCGAATTCTCCGCCCAGCTGGGCGCCTACATCACCCAAATTGATTCGGGGCGACTGTGGTCGCTCGTTGTGATCTCCGCGATCATCATGTCAATGGTGCTCTTTGCCACCCGCAGCTTCGCGGGCATTGGCTGGTCGGCGCTTCTGACGGTGCTCATCTTGCTGCCGCAGGCGCTCATGGGGCACGCGGCAGAAGCCAAAGGGCACATTGAAGCCGTTAACAGCCTGGGCCTGCACCTGGTGGCGGTCATGGCGTGGGTCGGCGGGCTCTTAGTCCTCGCGCTCATTTCGCCCACACTCACGGCGCGCCCAGACCTCGGCGAAATCATCAAGCGCTATTCGACGATCGCACTGTTTTCGATCGTCATCATGGCCTACTCGGGCTTTGTCAACGCAACCCTGCGCGTCAAAACCTTCGATGACTGGATGACTCCCTACGGGCAGTTGGTCATCATCAAGGCGGTGCTCACCGTCATCCTCGGCCTGATCGGCTTCTGGCACCGCGAACGCATCATTGACCGTCTGGGTTCGAGCATGCGCGCCGCCGCAGAATTCTGGCGTCTGGTTCTTGCCGAGATCGCCATTTTCGGTGCTGTTGTGGCTATTGGCATTGTGCTGGCCAGTTCACAGCCGCCGGTCCCACAGGAACTTCGCGCCGAGCCCACCCCCTCGGAAATCCTGTCCGGCGAGCTCCTCCCACCGGAACCGCTGTGGTACAACTACTTCCTCCAGTGGCGCTTTGACCCACTGTGGGTGGTTGTCGGCATAGGTGCCTCGGTTCTGTACATCATGGGCTACCGCGAACTGAAGAAGCGCGGCGGACACTGGCCGCTGTGGCGCACCATTTCGTGGGTGGGCGGCATGGCCATGCTCATCTACGTCACGTGCGGCGGCCCGATGGTCTATGGTCGCACCCTGTTCTCCGGCCACATGATTCAGCACATGCTGATCGTCATGCTCGTGCCCATCCCCATGGTGGTGGGTGCGCCCATCACGCTGCTCATGCGCGCCATTCACCCGCGCCAGGACGGTTCACGCGGGGTGCGCGAATGGATTCTCATTCTGGTGCACTCGAAGTACATTCGCTTCTGGGCCCACCCGATCGTCGCTTCGATCAACTTCGCCGGATCACTCATCGTCTTCTACTACAGCGGGATCATGTGGTATGCGCTGAAGTACCACCTGGGCCACGAACTCATGCTCATCCACTTCCTGGCAGCGGGCTACTTGTTCGCACAGGCCATGATCGGCGTGGACCCGGGTGTCAAGCGCTTCCCCCACGCGGTGCGGTTCGTGGTGCTCCTTGTGACCATGACCTTCCACGCGTTCTTCGGCATTTCAATCATGACCACTGAAGTGCTCATCGAACCGGACTGGTACGGCAACATGGGCCAAACGTGGATCAGCGCGCTGGACGACCAACAGCTGGGCGGCGGAATCGCCTGGGGCATCGGCGAATTCCCCACACTTATTCTGGCGTTCATTGCGGCGGTCCAATGGTCGAAAGCCTCCGACCGTGAAGCCAAACGCAAAGACCGCGCCGAAGCACGCTCCGGCGACGCCGAACTGCGCGCCTACAACGACTACCTGGCCTCGCTCAGCCGCAAGCGGTGAGCGCCGGATTCATCACACGAGGCGCCGCCCGGCTCCACTGCGAAAAGTGCTCGCCACGGCTCACCACTCCCAAGTGGGTCGGCGGCTGCCTTTGCCCCGTGTAGGCAAGTAATGCTCACCGCCCCTGTGCGTCCTGGCACAGGGAGAGTGCGCATTCTTTCAGCGCCTCATTGCGATTCCTGGCCGTCCAATGCTCCGCCGCAGGCATATAGTGAGTCATCCCACAAATGCGTGAGCGACAGCCGCACGCAGCGTGGCGAATGCAACATGAGGCAAAGGAGCCGTTATGTCACAGGACGTTCAGGAGCGTCGCAGCCTGCAGAAGGTCGTCGCCGCTTCGATGGCCGGAACGGTCGTCGAGTGGTATGAATTCTTCCTCTACGGTTCAGCCGCAACCTTGGTGTTCAACCACATTCTGTTCCCACCGTCGGACAACCCGCTCACCCCGATTCTGGCGGCGTTCGTCACCTACGCGGTGGGCTTTATCGCCCGTCCCGTCGGCGGTATCGTGTTCGGCCACTACGGCGACAAGCTCGGCCGTAAGAAGCTGCTGCAGCTGTCGATCATCCTGGTGGGCGTGTCGACCTTCCTCATGGGCTGTCTGCCCACCTATCAGACGATCGGCATCCTCGCACCCCTCTTGCTGGTGTTCCTGCGCTTTGTGCAGGGCTTCGCCGTCGGCGGCGAATGGGGTGGCGCTGTGCTCCTGGTCGCAGAGCACTCGCCCAAGGAATCCCGCGGATTCTGGGCCTCTTGGCCCCAGGCCGGTGTTCCGTTGGGCAATCTGCTCGCCACCGCTGTCCTGTGGGTGCTTTCGACCACGCTCGATGAAGCCCACTTCATGTCGTGGGGTTGGAGGATCGCCTTCTGGCTGTCGGCCGTCATTGTGCTCATCGGCTGGTACATCCGCACGCAGGTCTCAGATGCACCGATCTTCCACGAAACCAAGGACGCCATCGACGAAGGCGCAGCTGACTACGGTGTTTTCTCGGTTCTGAAGAAGTACCCGCGCGGCATTTTCTGCGCTATGGGTCTGCGCCTGATCGAAAACATTCACTACTACCTGGTGGTGACCTTCACGATCACGTACCTGTCGGTTGAAGTGGACATCAAGTCCAGCGACATCCTCGGTTTGCTGTTGGGTGCACACGCCATCCACGCCTGTCTGGTGCCGCTTGTCGGCAAGGTCACCGACATTGTGGGCCGAAAACCGCCCTATATGGTGGGGATTCTGCTGTCGGCCTCCTGGGGCTTCTTCGCCTACCCCCTGTACTCGACGGCCGACCCGTTCAACATCTTCATCGCGATGCTCGCAGGCCTGGTGTTCCACGCCCTCATGTACGCCCCACAGCCGGCGATCATGTCCGAGATGTTCCCCACGCGCATGCGCAACTCGGGTGTTTCGTTCGGCTATCAGGTCACGGCTATCGTCGCAGGCTCCTTCGCACCGATCATCGCCGTGTTCCTGTTGGACACGTTCAAGTCAGCTGTTCCAATCGCCATTTACGCTGCCATCGCCGCGGTCATTTCGCTGATTGCACTGGCGTTCACCAAAGAGACCCGCGGCATCGACTTCGCGGATATCGACCGTGCCGACGCCGAGCGCTTCGGAGTCAAGCGCTGACCAAGTTGCACAATCGGGCACAGCCGACCGGCGCCTCCTTCTGCGGATAACGGACCCCGGTACTCGGTTCCCGGGTGACGAGGCGCCGGTTGGCATATCCGGGGTATGCCCGGTGTGGCTGCCGGGCGAGTACCGTGGGCTGCGGGCCCAGCCGGGCCCGCACTGTGCGGGCGCCGCTCGGCGCGAACCGAACCCCGAAAGCAGGAGGAGTACACGATGGCAGAAGCTCGACTGAATGGACGAAGAGCCCTTGTGACCGGGGGAGCGTCCGGCTTGGGCCAGGCGATCGCGGAAGCCTTTGCCGCCGAAGGCGCGACCGTTACGGTTGCCGACATCAACGGCGATGCCGCGAAGGACATTGCGGAAAAGATCGGCGGCAAGCACTGGCAGGTGGATCTGGCCGACACTGAAGCGCTCGATGCCCTCAATCTGAACTTCGACATTCTGGTCAACAACGCCGGAATCCAACACATTGACGCGCTTGAAGAGGTTTTCCTTGGACATTCGGCTGTGCCTCGTCTGCCCGAAGCCGACGAGGTGGCACAGCTGGCCGTCTTCCTGGCCTCTGAGGCCGCTGGGGTCATCACGGGATCGGCACATTCGATTGACGGAGGATGGTCTGCCGCGTGAGGTCTGACAAAGCCCCCAGACTGAAGCCCCAGCCCTGAAAGG
The DNA here is from genome assembly GCF_902500275.1 of Brevibacterium sp. Marseille-P9724. NCBI lineage: Bacteria > Bacillati > Actinomycetota > Actinomycetes > Micrococcales > Brevibacteriaceae > Brevibacterium > Brevibacterium sp. Marseille-P9724. Next base: position 5,750 of record NZ_LR723000.1, read on the forward strand.
GCGGGGCCCAGCCCTGAAAAACCCTCCATGGGCTCCAACCCAAGCTCAGCTGCTATCCGGCACTCTGAGGGCGCGCACAACAGCCTGCACGGCGGTCCGTCGCAGTGCTTCGGGCCTGACAACAGCCCAGTAGTGCACGGGCAGCGAAAAGTCGGGGATCACCCTGGTGAGGCCTTCACCGGCGAAGGTGGGCAGAAGAGCTACCCCAACGCCTCGGCGGCATGACTGAACATGAGCCAGTGCCGAGTTCGAATAGAAGTGCCCGGCTGGTTCCGGCAGGACGTTCCACGCGCTTTCCAGGCTGGCTACGCCCAGTGAGTGCTCGGCGTAGTAGATCAGCCGGTGCGCCCGCAGATCCTCCGTGGTCTGCGGTGCCTGTGCTGCCGCCAAGTAGCTGTCCGCGGCGAAGAAGCCCAGCTCATAGGGCCGCAGGTGGTGCACCGTGGCATTGGAAACATCCGGTTTCTCCACCACGATCTCAACATCGAAACCCGACCGGTGCTGGCGGGCTCGCTGCGTGGAAGTGGTCATTTCAATGTTGAGGCGCTTGTGTTCTGCCTGCAGCTGGGCGAGTGCATCGACCGCATAGAACATGGCAAAAGCCTCGGGACAGGCAATGCGCACATTGCCGTACATCGATGTGTCCGGTGAATCGACCTGTATTGAGCCGAGAGCCTTCTCGATCATTTCGGCCCCCGGCATGAGCCTGCGGCCAGCCGCACTCAGTTCCCACCCGTCCGGGGTGGCGGTCAGAAGGGTTTCGCCAACCGCCTTTTCGAGGTTCGCAATGCGCCGCGACACGGTTGTGTGCGTAACTCCCATACTCGCCGCGGCCGCCGTGTACTTGCCCAGGCGAGAAACCGCCAGCAGGGCCAGCAGATCATCTGGCGACACCGGGGGACGGGAGACGTTCATAGCGCCAGTCTACTGAGCGGCATGTGCGCTGACGCACTCCCACGGTGCGCAAGTGCCGTCCGAAAACCGGGCCGAACAGTGTGATCTGCGCAATTCTCGGCGCTATGCTGATCATGAATTTTCAGGAGTGTGTACTCACCATTTGCAAGGAGGCATGATGGCAATCATCGGTTGGGTAGGTCTGGGCAACATGGGACGGCCCATGGCCGCAAACCTCGTCAAGGCAGGCCACACTGTTCAGGGATTCGACGTTGTCGAAGCCGCAGTCACAGCGGCAGCAGAAGACGGCGTCACTCCGGCGAAGTCAATTGAAGAGGCCGTGAAGGATGCAGAAATCGTCTTCACCATGCTTCCCAAGGGCGAACACGCCCGCTCGGTGTACCTCACGGAAGGCGGCGTGCTCGAAGTCGCGGCAAAGGACACGATCCTCGTGGATTCGTCCACCATTGACTTCGACACCGCCCGGGATCTCCACAGCGCGGCCCGCGAAGCCGGCTACGTATTCCTCGACGCGCCCGTATCCGGCGGTGTGACAGGTGCGGCTGCGGGCACCCTGACCTTCATGGTCGGCGCAGAAGACGCAGACTTCGAAGCAGCCAAAAAGTACATCGAACCGATGGCCGGAAACATCTTCCACGCCGGTGGCGATGCCGCCGGTCAGGCCGCGAAGATCGTCAACAACATGATGCTGGCCATCAGCTCCCAGGGTGTTGTCGAAGGTGCTGTGCTTGCCGACCGCTTCGGTCTGTCGCCCGAAACGTTCCTCAACATCGCCAAGGTGTCCTCCGGGGATTCCTGGCCGCTGCGCACCTGGTACCCGATCCCCGGTGTAGTCGACACCGCCGCTGCCAACAACGGCTTCAAGCCCGGTTTCGCGGTTTCGCTCATGCGCAAGGACCTCGGCCTGGCGCTCGCCGGTGGGGAAACCCAGGGTGTTCCGCTGGATGCGGCACAGCTTGTCGCCGACAAGCTCGACAAACTCATTGACGACGGCTGGGAGCTGGCCGACACCATGGCTCTGATCCGCAACGTCGACCCCGACGCTGAAGGCCTTCCGAAGAACTGGAGCTGACGGGCTCCTACCTGACTCACTCCCGAGGTGGAGGTCGGCACTGTGCCGACCTCCACCTCGTTGTCTGTGGGCAAGTCAGCGGTCCAGGATGCAGCGGGGCAGGGTCGACCGTGGACCAGCCCCGCTGTGGCGGGCCCGGCTACCCTTAGAGCGGATTTGTCTGTCTATTCGAGGAGTGCCCGTGGAGAATGCTGACGAGTTGGTTCTGACTGATTCTGAGCGCGATGAGATTCGCGCACGACTGGACGATGTTGCCGAGCGTGCCTCAGCTGCTGCAACAACGGCAGGGCGCGAATACCGCGGCGGTGATCCAGAAGCTGATGCCGAAGCAGTCAAAGTGCTCCTGGCAGTGAAAACACAGCCGGTTGCGAAGATTCGGGCTGCGATTGAACACGGATACCGGCTGATCGGCGAGAATCGACAGCAGGAGCTCACTGCAAAGGAAGAAGGGCTGGCCGATCTGAACCCGGTGGCGCACCTCATTGGGCCGCTGCAGCGCAATAAGGTCAATCACACGCTGGCCGTTGAATCGTGTGCGTGCATTGAATCGCTTGACAGTATGCGTTTGGCCCAGCGGATTGACAACCGCCTGGAACTGCTGGAGCGCAGCAGCCTGGATGTCTTCGTTCAAGTCAACACTTCGCGCGAAGACAGCAAGTTCGGTGTTGCCCCGGAAGAGGCCGAAAAGCTCATTGAAGAAGTGCGCGGTTTGGAGCGACTGCAGATTCGCGGGCTTATGACCATTGGACTGCCCGGCACAACAGCCGACGAGATTCGGCCTTCCTACGCAGAGCTTCGACAGCTGTCAGAAGACTTCCGTGCGCGGGGAGTGTTGCCGGCGGATGCAAGTGAACTGTCGATGGGCATGTCCGCTGATTTCGAACTTGCTATTGCAGAAGGCGCCACAATCGTGCGCGTCGGTTCCAGCGTCTTTGGGGCGCGCAGCTGATTTCGGGCTGAAAGCCTTTCGATAACAAAGAAGTGCCCTCGCCGGTCAGTTTGACCAGCGAGGGCACTTCTTATGGGTTGAGCCTGTCAGCTCATGCCCTTATCACTTCTGCATGCGCTTGCGAGAAATGATCAGGGTTGCGGCACCAGCAGCGATCAGCAGCACGGCAGCGCCGAGAGCTACGCCGATGTTGGCACCGGTGCGCGGAAGCGCGGGGTTGTTGGTTTCGGTTTCAGGCGTGTTCGGAGTGTCCGAACCACCCGGAGCCGGGGTTTCCGAAGGCTCTTCGGAGGGCGCTTCAGAAGCACCAGGCGTGGGCTCTTCCGAAGGTTCATCCGAGGGCTCCTCAGACGGTTCTTCGGAAGGCGTTTCTGAAGGTTCGTCGGAGGGTTCCGGAGTCGGCTCTTCAGAGGGCGTTTCTGAAGGTTCGTCGGAGGGTTCCGGAGTCGGCTCTTCAGAGGGCGTTTCCGAAGGTTCGTCGGAGGGTTCCGGAGTCGGCTCTTCGGAAGGCGTTTCTGAAGGCTCGTCGGACGGTTCCGGAGTCGGCTCTTCGGAAGGCGTTTCTGAAGGCTCGTCGGACGGTTCCGGCGTGGGCTCTTCAGAGGGCTCGTCGGAGGGTTCCGGAGTCGGGTCTTCAGAGGGTTCCGGAGTCGGTTCCGGCGTGGGCTCCGGCTTCTCAGCTTTGTTGACGAGGTTGAGCTTGACCGGCTCATTCGTCTCGGGAGTCACGCTGAAGGATCCGTCGTCGTTCTTCGAAACACCTTCGCCGGTGATTTCGTAGTCGCCCCAGTTGATGCCGTCAATTTCCGGAAGGTTGACTTCCGTGATCTTGAACTCGGTGCCGATCTTGTAGCGCTTCGAGTTGACGCGGTTTTCTTCGCCAGCTTTGAGTTCGAGAGTGTCTTCTTCGTCGCCAGCGGTGTACTTCACGGTGTACTTGGTGTCAGCCGGGACCTGGTCTGCACCGTCGCCCTCAACCGACTTTGCGATCGAGAAGCGGGTGTATTCCTTACCGGAACCGGTGCCACCGCCGATTGCGGTGTACTCGTACTCGGCGTCGACGTCTTTTCCGTTGACCTTGGCGGTGTTCTTGTAGACGTCGCCTTCGAATGCCTTGCCGTCCATCTTCGTCCAGTAGAGGACGCGGTACTGAACGCGCTTATCGGTAGGAACGTTCTTCACCGTCACGGTGAAGTCCTTATCCCCTTCTTTAACGTCAGTCTCGAAGTCAGCTGGGTCAACGGATGTCCAGTCTTCACCTTCGACGAAGTTGCCATCGGCGTCGACGTTGCGGTACTCAACTTCAACGTCAAAGTCGTTGACCTTGTGGCGTTCGAATTCAGTGTCATCGACGAGCGCATCGGTGACCGTGACGGTGCCGTCTTCAGCGATGGTGTTGGGGAACTGAATGCCCCAAGCAATCAGGTCGCTGCCAAGCTTTGTGCGAGCGCTGTACTTGAGCGGGTCATTGGATGCGTGGCCAGGACCAACGGGACCGATGCCGCCGTCACCCGGAACCGGGACCGGGACAGCTTTGCCGTCGATGGTGAAGTCGACCGTGTTCTTGTCGGTTGTTTCGTCCAGGGTTGCGAGGAACCACAGTTCGCCGCCGACGTCTTCCTTGCCGTTGACAAAGTCAGTCAAGGTGCAGGTAACAGTCGGTGCAGGGTCGTTCGTGACTTTGCACTCAGCAACAGTTTCGCCGGTTTTTGTGTCCGGAACCGCAAATTCGCCGTTGGCGTAGTTGGAGAACTCCTTGGGCAGGGTCATGCCGAAGGTTTCGCCAGCTTTTGCTCCGTTGGGAACGTTCCACTTGGCCGTGACCTTGACTTCGTCATCGACCTTTGCTTGGCCGCCGTCCTTGCCGTTGAAGGTGACGTTGACTTCCGAAATAGCGCCAGGGTAGGTGAGGTCGTCCGCATTAGCCGGGGCGGCGCCTCCAACCAGGTATGACGCCGTCAGAAACAATGTTAAGAGCAGGCCGCCAAGGCTGCGCTTCTTTGTTTTCATACGTTTATCTTTCTGAGGTGACGAACCCTTCAGATGCTGGGACTTATGTGATTCGCCGAGCAGCTGAGGGGCGTGTTTAACTCATGGCAACAAGTAGCAGGCGATTCCTGTCAACGTAACTTGTTACCGCTTACAAGCGTACAGACTACTGTAAGTTTCATGAAGATGCACTAAATGTGCTGTGGGATACGGTATCCCGCGATCGTTACAGCTTCCGCAGTGCTGCGGCCATAGATTCGAGTGCCTCCTGCACAATCGGCCGCGGCGTTCCCATGTTGAAGCGCACCCAGCCCCGGCCTGCACGGCCAGTGGTGGCGCCGTCGTTCATGGCAACCCGAGCCTCTTCTACGAAGAACTGCTGAGGGCTCACACCGTCAGGCAGGCGAGGGATCAGCGAGGTCGCATCAAAGAATGACAGGTATGTGCCCTGCGGCTTGATGTAGCCCAGTTCTGGCAGTTCAGCAGCGGCGAACTCTGCAATGAAATCCCGTGTCTGCTCCAGGTAGCCAAGAGTGTCGGCCAACCATTCCCCACCTTCGCGGTAGGCGGTGATGCCCGCAATGACACCCGGAGTTGCCGCCGACCCCGAGAACTGCGTTCCGTGCTTCTTCCATGCGGCAATGTGATCCTCGTTCGTGAAGATCAGCTGCGCGCACTTCAGACCCGGAGTATTGAACGACTTGGTGTGCGATGTGGCAGTCAGCGTGTGCCGTGCGGCAGCTTCCGAAGTCGACGCGTAGGGAATGTGCTGGAAACCGCTGTACGTCAACGGCGCATGGATCTCATCCGAGAAGACCAGCGCACCGTTCTTTTCGACGATCTGGGTGATTCGCTCAAGTTCGGCCCTAGTGAACACCCGCCCCGTGGGGTTGTGGGGGTTGCACAGCACCAGCACACCACCGGGGCCGCCATCCGGTCCCGCTGTCGACAGTGCCGCATCGATCGCATCGAAGTCCATTTCCCAGTGCCGCCCAGCAAGCGGGCCAGGAACCGGCTGCCCATCAGACGAACCGGGAAGCAGTTCAGGGGACGGTTCGTCAACAATCTTCTGGGGCACTTCGACATGTTCGCGGAAGAACGCACCGGGGATTGTGAGGAACGGCATGTACGCCGGGGTGGGCACAACGAGTTTGGCCCCGCGGGGAACAAGAATGTCGAGAAAACCGCCCATGCCCAGCAGAACATCGGACACGGGGAACACGTTTTCAGCGGAGAATTCCCACCCGTAGCGCGAAGCGTAGAACTCCGCGGTTGCCTCACCCAGTCCCTTCAGCAGAGCGGGAGGGGTGTAGCCGTACAGCTGGTCTTCGTCGATGACTTTGAGCGCTTCGCGGATGACCGGCGCAATGCCGAAGTCCATTTCCGCAATCCACGCGCCGATCGCCCCGGGGTACTCCGTCCACTTCCGGCTGCCGCGCTCTTCGATCTGCTTGCGAGTGATGCTGTCATAGGGATGCATACGGCCAGCGTAGCGCCGCAGGACACCGCGAGCATTCAACAACGACACACGCGTTCACACCTCCGGCTCTCGCCGTCTCAGCACTTGCTGAGCACTCGCTCCATGGCTGCTCGTTCAGGTTCTGTGACCCACAGTGAGTACTTTTCCTTCACCCGAATCTGCAGACCCACATACGTGCACCTGTATGACTTATTCGGCGGCAGCCACGAAGCGGCGTCCTTGTTGCCCTTCGCGGAGTTCGTCGCCCCGTCGACTGCAATGAGGTTCAACGGGTCGTTGGCGAACTCGATGCGCTGTTCTTGTGAAATCTGCTGTGCGCCGGTGATCCACGCATTGTGCAGCGCAACAATATGGTCGATCTGCACTTTCTGGCTGGTGGTCTGCCCGTGTTTGAAGTCGATCCGCTTACCCGTATAGGCATCGACAAGCGTGCCCGATGTGACCTTGCAGCGGCCATCGCGGGTGATGTTGACCAGGTCCCTGGTCAGAATGTCGTCGCGGGTGCGGCATCTGTTGAAATCGGTGTCCGTCCACGCTTTGCCGAACTTTTCGACCCGCCCATAGCCGGTGGCCGGTGCTTTGCCTTTGACGGGCAGCTTTTTCAGTGCCGCCAGTGACTGTTGGGCGCCCGGGCTGCTGGGCCCGACATCCGAACCGTCGCCCGGCTGCTTCTTGGCCTGCGGTTTCTGCAGGGGTGCGGTGGGAGGAGCGCTTTGCCCTTCGGGTTCCGTTTCGGATGCCGTAGGGCTGGTGTTTGGGACAGGTGTTTTGCCGGGTGAGGCTTCCGGCAGCGGGGCACAGCCGCTCAGTGTGAGCAGTGTGACCAGCGCTGCACAAGCCCACCTGCGCGGTGAGCGCACAGAGCGTCAGCCTTCGCGCTGGAAGAACTCTTGACGCTGAGAGCCCAGTCCGTCACCTTCGAGCTCCACGACATCACCGGCGGTCAGGAACGGATGAGTTCCGGCCATTGCCACACCGGCGGGAGTGCCGGTTGACACGATGTCGCCCGGTTCGAGCGTCATGTACTGCGACAGTCTGTACACAATGGTGCCCACATCGAAGATCATCTTCGAGGTGTTGCCGTCCTGACGCACTTCGCCGTTGACCAAGGTGCGCAGACCAACATTGTTCGGGTCGATGGAATCAGCGGTCACGACCTTCGGACCCAGCGGGGTGGAACCGGGGATGTTCTTGCCCAGGCCCCACTGTGGTGTGAGGTTCTGGAAAGCGCGTTCAGAGACATCGTTTGCCAAAGTGAAGCCGGCAATTGCCTGCAGGCCCTCTTCCGGGGAATTCAGTGCGTGGACGCGCTTGCCCATGACAAAAGCGAATTCGACTTCCCAGTCGGTCTTCTCAGAACCCGGCAGAATGCCGACCGGATCATTCGGCCCGACGATCGTGTTGGGGTGCTTGAGGAACGTGACCAGGTTGGAGGGAATCGGCTGGCCAGCTTCTGCCGCGTGGTCGGTGTAGTTCAGGCCAATGCACACAACAGCCTGCGGGGAGGCGACAGGTGCGCCGATTCGCTTGCCGTCTGCATCAAACAACGGCAGCTGACCCAGTTCTACAAGCGACTGGAGCTTGGGCAGCCCCTCCGCCCAGAAGTGCGGACCGAAGTCCCCGCCGAATTCGGTGACCGCAGAGCTTGCATCAAAGAAGCGTTCGCCGTCCGTAACAACCGGGGTTTCCTGCCCGGGCTGACCAATCCGCATAAGCTGCATGAGTTCCTCCTGAGTTTTCTACAATCTAGACCAAGGCACTGACACGAGAGCTTCCGGGGAGCCGAACTCCGCCTCGGCGGCCGCAGAACCCCAATCTGGGCCGTGAAAAGGCGCAGCCCGCGCTGCAGAGCGGGCCCACGCCGAACGAGGCGAAAACCACATCGGACCGTGCGGCAAGCACACAGAAAAACACGGCATAGTATTGGGGAACCACAGAGAAGGAAACCCATGCTCGACACTCTTGACGCCGCCTCAGCCGGGACGGCTGACATCATCGCCGCCCCGGCGTTCCTCGACCCGCAGAAGATCATCGAATCAGCCGGCCCGTGGATGCTCGCGGTCGTGGCGCTCATTGTCTTCATCGAATCCGGAGTTCTGTTCCCATTCCTGCCCGGTGATTCACTGCTGTTCGTAGCAGGCCTCATGTCCCCGGCAATGGGCGTTCCCCTGTGGCTGCTGATCCCCGTCATCTGGGCGGCCGCCGTCTGTGGTGACCAAGTCGGATACTTCCTCGGCTACAAGTTCGGCCGCAGGTTCTTCAAGGACGACGCGCGCATCCTGTCGACCGCACACCTGCGCCAGGCAGAAGAGTTCTTCGTCAAACACGGTGGGAAATCGCTGTTCCTGGCCCGCTTCGTGCCGATCGTGCGGACCTACGTTCCGCTGGCTGCGGGCGTTGCGCACTACAAGTACCGCAAATTCATCTTCTGGAACGTCGCCGGTGGGCTCACGTGGGGCTTTGTCCTGCCGCTGGCCGGCTACTACCTGGGCACCTTCGCCATCATCCGCGACCACGTGGACCTGTGGGTCATCGTCATCATCGGCCTGTCGCTCATCCCCGTGGCCATCGAAGTCATCCGCGAACGCCGCGCCCTCAAGAAAGAAAAAGCCGCTCGCGAAGCTGCCGGTCCTGCTGAGGCCGCGGACACCGCTGACGACGTAAAATAATCACCCGGAGCGGGCATACAAGCCGTTTCAGAATCTATGCGCACAAGGCGCGAAGGAGTGAAACGATGACTCAGAAGATCAATGCCGCAATCGTCGGCTACGGCAACCTCGGCAAGAGCGTTGAAAAGCTGATAGCCATGCAGCCGGACATGGAGCTCTACGGAATCTTCTCCCGCCGCGACTCACTTGAGACCGACGCTGCCGTCTACCCTGTCGCAGAGGCCGCCGAGCACAAAGACAAAGTCGACCTGCTGTTCCTGTGCCTGGGCTCGGCCACCGATATGCCCCAGCAGGCCGCGTCGTTTGCCGAGAACTTCACAACGGTCGACACCTACGACAACCACCACCTCATCCCCGCCCACCGCGAAAAGATGGACGCCGCGGCAAAGGCCGGGGGCAACATCGCCATGATCTCCACCGGCTGGGACCCCGGCATGTTCTCCATCAACCGCACCATCGGTGAAGCCCTGTTCCCCAACGCCCAGCAGAACACCTTCTGGGGTCCGGGACTGTCGCAGGGACACTCCGATGCCGTGCGCCGGGTTGAAGGTGTCAAAGCCGGCGTACAGTACACGCTGCCGAAAGAAGAGGCCATGCAGGCGGCAAAAGAAGGCCGCGGTGAGGAGATCACCGGTGCGAACGCCCACCGCCGCCGCGTCGTAGCCGTCGCAGACGAAGCCGACCAGGAGCGCATCCGCCAGGAAATCGTGTCGATGCCCGACTACTTCGAACCCTACGAAACGACCGTCGAGTTCGTCAGCCAAGAAGTCTTCGACCGTGAACACCAGGGCATGCCCCACGGTGGCCACGTCATCACCTCGGGCGACCTCGGCGGCACACACCACTCCGTCGAGTTCACCCTCGAACTTGAGCGCAACCCCGACTTCACGGCGGCCGCGCAGCTGGCCTACGGCCGTGCCGCGGTCCGCATGGCCCGCGAAGGCCGCACGGGTGCTGTCACGGTTCTCGAAGTTGCGCCCTACCTGCTGTCGACTGCAAGCCTCGACGAACTCGTAGCCCGCGACATCTGATAGCCCACATGGCTCGTATTGTTCTGGCCCGCCACGGGCAAGCATCCGCGCACGCTGAAGACTATGACGTTCTGTCTGATCTGGGCCGTCAGCAGGCCCGGCTGTTGGGCAGCGCGCTTTCCGCGCTGAAGCTGCGCGAGCCCGTGGTGGCCACCGGCACACTCAAACGGCAGATCGACACGGCGCGGATCATCTTCGGCGCCAATGCTGAGGGTGACGGCGAGGCGGGCAGTGCTGCAGAGGGCGCCGGTGCTGAGGTTCTTCGTGACGAGCGGTTCAACGAATACGATCACCGGCGCGTCATGGCCGACTACACCCCGGAGATGAAGCCGGGTGAGGCCGGGCGGCTGGACCGTGCAATGGCCCTGTGGATGGCCGATGCACAGTCGGACTTCCCGCCCTTTATGCGCAGGGTCATTGCCGCGTACCGGGAGTTCTGTGACCGGTTGCCCGAAGGTCGCGATGGGCTGATCGTCAGCTCCGGGGGTGTGTCCGCGGTGATCTTCGCCTGGCTCATGGCGGGCCGGCCGGAGGTTTTCGCAGGACACGCTCTCGAAGCGCCATCGGCTGAATCTTCCACCGCCGGAATTCTGGACTTCGGTCTGGAAGGGCGCGACTTCACCCAAGAAACAGGGCCGGCAGCGTTTCTCGACTTCGGCGCGGGCATCCCGCTGGACATTGTGGCAGGCCGTCGAAGTGGTGGGTCTGGTCGCGGCTCCGCTGGTGGTTCTGCGCTGTCGGCTGCTGAAACGGCAGACGCGGCGCGGGCTGTTCGCGAAATCGAGCAGGTGGTGCTGTTCAACAGCGAATTCGTCAACGCCTCACTGGGCCAGACGGACGGACGCAGGCTCATCACGTTCAACGAACACGCCCACCTGGGCCCACCCGAAGAAGGCCGCATCACCCCGCACTGATCGGTAAGACGGCAGCCACGTGTTTGTGTACCCCATGCTCGTCTCCTGCAAAAGAGAATCAGCCCGCGCCTTGCGGCTACGGGCTGATCATGATGGTAGAAAGCATAGCACCAAAATGGTGGTGAGCTGATAGTGACAATCGACAACGAGCTTCACTGGCGCCATAGGTCGAGCAAGTGCCGATTCACCTCGCACCAGGCGGCGCGTCTTGCCTAGCGGGTCAGCTGCACTCGGCTGTGGCGTTGTTTGGAACAATGAACGCTATGACTGACCTTTCCTCACCCCGTCTGCGCGCACCCGAACTCGTGGGGCGGCGTTGGATCAACACCGGCGGCAAAGACCTCTCACTGCAGGATCTGCGCGGCAAAATCGTTCTGCTGGACTTCTGGACGTTCTGCTGCATCAACTGCCTGCACGTGCTGGATGAACTGCGCGAAATCGAAGAAAAGTACCACGACGAACTTGTGGTCATCGGCGTGCACTCACCGAAGTTCGAATTCGAGCGCACCGTGGAGGCCGTCGACCAGGCGGTCGAGCGCTACCAGGTGGAGCACATCGTGCTTGACGACCCCGACCTCGTCACCTGGCAGGCCTACACCGCCCGGGCGTGGCCCACACTGGCGCTCATCGACCCCGAGGGCTACCTGGTGGCGAAGATGTCCGGTGAAGGCCACTCGAAGGGCATCACCAGCCTCATCGAAGACCTCGTCGAAGAACACCGCGCCAAGGGCACCCTGCGCTCCGGCGACGACCCTTACGTGGCACCGGAGCCGCGCGAAGGTGAACTGTTCTACCCCGGCAAACTCATCCGCCTGGAAACCGCCGGCCACGAAGGCAATATCCTCGTCGGCGATTCCGGCCACCACAGCCTTGTCGAATACGCCCCTGACGGTGTGACAAAACTGCGCCGCTTCGGGGCCAAAGAACGCGGCTTCGCTGGCGGCCCGGCGTTCGCGCCTGCCACCTCGACAGGCGTCTCAACAGACGCAGCCAACACTGAAACCGCCCAAGCGCGCTTTTCCGAGCCCGGCGGCATGGCTGAGCTCAGCCCAGAACTGGCCGCCAAAGTCGGCTACCACGTGGTTGTCGCCGACACCGTCAACCACGCCCTGCGCGGCCTGAACCTGGACACCGGCGAAGTGACAACCGTCGCGGGCACCGGCGAACAGTACATGGTCGGCGCTGCAGACAACACCGTCGAAGGTCGCAGCACCGAACTGCGCTATAACGGCCCAGCCCGCGGCATCAAGCTGTCCAGCCCGTGGGACGTGCAGTTTGTGCCCGCAACCGGCGACGTCATCATCGCGATGGCCGGCAATCACACCATCTGGGCGTTCAACCCGGAAAAGGCCACCGTCCGCCTGTTCTCCGGCACCATGAACGAAGGCCTCACCGATGGCGGACCGGAAGAAGCGTGGTTCGCTCAGACGTCCGGGCTGGCTCTCACTGCCGAAGGCAAGGTGCTTCTCGCAGATTCGGAAACCTCGGCTCTGCGCAGCCTCGACCCGGCAAACGGCACGGTTGAAACCTATGTGGGCACCGGCCTGTTCGACTTCGGCTTCCAGGACGGACCGTCAGCCGAAGCCCGCCTGCAGCACCCGCTGGGTGTGGCGGAACTGCCGGACGGCTCGATTGCGATCGCCGACACCTACAACGGCGCCATCCGCCGCTATGACCGCACGAGCGACGAAGTCTCCACACTCGCCCGTAACCTGCGCGAACCTTCCGACATCCTCGTGGTCACCCCGGAAGACGGCGACCCCTATCTGCTGGTTGCAGAATCTGCCAACCACTCACTGACCGCCGTGACAATCCCTGCCGAAGCGCTCGAAGTCAATGAAGGCCAAAAACAGACCAAGCGGCCGCCCACGGAAATCGGCGCGGGAGCTATCGACGTTGAAGTCCACTTCACCGTCCCGCAGGGCCAAAAGCTCGACGACCGCTGGGGTGACCCCACCTGGCTGCAGATCTCATCAACCCCACCCGAGCTCATCGCCGACGGCGCCGGGGGAGCGGAGGGACAGACACGCACCATCACCCTGGCCGAGGGGTACGGCGAAGGCGTTCTGCACGTGACGGCCCGCGCGGCATCCTGCGACGGCGAACCGGGCGGCGAAATCCCGCTGCACGCCGCCTGCCACCTGTACCAGCAGGACTGGGGTATTCCGCTGGTCATCCGCGAAGGCGGCCCAAACCGCCTCGACCTGGACCTGCGCGGGGTCTGAACACACTCCTCAATGACGAGGCGCCGCTCAGGTGAGTTAGGAAGCTCGCCTGACCGGCGCCTCGTCATTTCAGGGTTCGATCTGCTCTACCTCTACCTTGCCGTCTTCGCAGGGGGCACTCAGAGCCCGTCACGACCGTGATCACGCGGGCTCTGCGGCTTGGCCAGACCCTGCCAGAATGCAGAATTCCGCCCGTAGTCGGCAACGAGCCTCGGAAGAAGCGGGTCAGCAACTCCGGTTCGGCACGCAATATCGTCGAGCGAGGCGATCACGTCGAGGACGGACCGGGGTTCGAACTGTCCGGCTACCCGCTTTGCCTTGTTGCGCACGTTGTTCGGGGTCGGCCCGGCATCGAGGACAGAATGGTGCCACAGGCGGCTGTGGTGCGCACAGCGGTTTCGAAGATAGACCATTGCCCGCACACGGTAGGCGAATCCCGCTTTGGCGATCCCGGTGCTCGTCGCAACCGCATCGGCAAGTGTGCCTTGGCCGCCGCGTTCGATCACTTTCGACAGGGTGCCGAACGACCAGGCCTCGACGGCTGACCACACAGGCAGTTTGCTGTAGTCTGCTCGGTCGATGCCGGCCTCCCGATAACGGAGGATATGACGATCCTTGCTCCGATCGATGTCGCGCAAACAGAATTCGACGGTCGATTTGCGGTCGCCGATCTCGGTGTAGAAGTCCTCGTCGAGATACCGGCCGTAGGCGCCATGATTGTCGGCGATGACGCGGGCAACGTGTGACCGGAGCACAAGCTCAACGCGGGCGAGAGGAATAACCAGCCGGGCGCGCAGTGCTTCGTCGGCGTCGTAGATTGCCCGAATCTCGTCGAACGAGGAGCCCTGCCGAAAATCATCGTCACCGAGATGAGGGGCCCTCTGGAAATATCGAGCGTAGCCGGAGAACCGGTAGTAGTTTGTCGCTGCGAGGAATTGGGCGCATTCCGCCTTGTCAGGGATAGTGAGGCCTCGGTTGTCTAGAAGGGCGACTTGCTCGTCCCACGACAGCGAAGGTTTCATGCGGCACCCCAGAAAGATAAAGGCCCCTCCCATTTGAGCTTCCACGAGAGGCTTGGGAGGGGGTCGATCAGTCTCAGCATAGCAGGATCGTTTGACAAGTCGCCATCTACGGACGAGGCGCCACTCGGGCTAGTTCAAAAGCTCGCCTGAGCGGCGCCTCGTCATTTCAGGGTTCGATCTGTTCTACCTCTACCTTGCCGTCCTCGGTGAGGATGATGCGGGCAGAGATGAGCGCGGTGACTTCTTCGCTGAAATCGGTTTCGGTGCCGGTGACGGCGTCGCGGTAGTTGCCGGAGACTGTGAACTTCGCTTCGGCTGAGCGCATGAGCAGACCGCCCGACTGTTGGTCCTGCTGACTGCTGCTGCCAGCACTTTTGCCGTCTGTGTTCTCACCGCTGCTGAGCGAGGCCGACCCGTTCGAACTGGAATCGTTCACAAGCTCAACATCCGGGGCGGACACAAGTTCCCACTGAACATCGCCGAGGATCGTGTTGTTCGTTTCATAGCCGAAAGTGCAGCCGGTCGGCATGAGCACTTTCTGCTTTGTGCAGTCTGCAAGCTGTTTGTGCAGCTGAGCCTGAGCCTCTTCGCTCAGCGCTTGGGTGGGCTGAGCCTCGACCGTGACACTGTGCTCTTCACCGGGTTCTACGACGTCAACAGTCTCATAGTCGGCCTTCATATATTTCTGGTTGAAGCCGATCCCGTATTGCAGGGGAAAGAGAACCGGAACGGCGTTCGTGCCGTTTTCCATGGGCTGATTGTTGATGTTGGCAGCCTGCGCCTGGGGACCCCGGACCGACAGCGTGGGCCATTCGTCAACTCGGATTCTCCACTGGCTGTACAGGCCCCACGAACGCGGAAGCCTTTCGACTGTGAACACCGTGGAGTGCGGACTCGACCCGAGAACATAGTCCGCGCGGACCCTTGCCGTGTTCTTTTCAGACTCCTCAACCTTCGTTTTGACCTGGGTGGGCACACCCTGAGCGCCGTCAATGACTTCGTCGGTCATGCCGTCAGTGCTCTGCAGATCGGGTCCAATGACAAAGCCGCGGGCCCGTGCGCCGTCACCATCGGCCAAAGCGCCAAGATAGCGGCTGACAACAGTCGCGGGGGAGTAGCGGGTCAGATTGAAAACCGGCACACTCAAGCCCGCCAGAACAAACAGGACGACAGCCGCACTCAACCATCTGCGCATATCATTCCTTTGCGCTCATAACAGCGGTCGGTGCGGCGTCTGACACGGGATAGGCGCGCATCTGCGCGGTGTCCACTTCGACCCACAGGCGAGTGCCGGGGCGCACAGCCTCATTCTGCTTGGCGATGTCCGCGCCCAGGTCCGGGTGGAGAACACCCCACGCCAGCTCGGTGTTCTCAGCAGCTTCGGCGCTGAAGTCGAACAGGTCGCACTGCAGAGCCAGCCCCACCTCGGTATCGGATGGAGAAAGCGTGATCTGCACTTTCGAATCCTTGTCGTGCAGACCTACGACGAGGGCTTCGAAAACAGCCTCGCCGTCGAAAATCGGTGAGAATTCGTCAAAGGACAGACGGACAGCGCCGGTGGGAATCGTGACGAACACCTTGCCGTCCAGTTCCGTTTTGGCGCGAACCTGCGAATGCCCAATGGAAAGCCAACCGCGCCTGGCCAAACCGGAGAACACATTCACCCCGGCGAGATCCGCGGCCAGGTTAGAGCGCGGAGTGCGAAGCTGCTGGCCGAAATTACCGGCATCAGCAACCTGATCAAGTTCCAAAACGACTGTTCGGCCGCCGATGATTCCCGCATCGACGGCCGAGTCGAGAGCAAAAACAGCCCCCAGTTCGAAGTGATCCAGTGCGTCCAGCAGTCTTCCTCGTATACCTGCTCGGGCACGTGTGGGGATCCCTTCGAACGGCCGGTCTAAGACCAGCCAGGGGCTGTTCCGCGTAAGTGCGGCTGCGATCGTGACAGCTAAGCGCAGTCGACCGCGGTCCGCGGGGTCGAGTTCCTCTGCCCGCCGCCCGTCGACGGTGATGCCGAAGAAGCGGGCTGCCGTATGCACATGCTCAAACCCTGACCGGGCAGCCGCACGGCTGTAGGTCAGGGCGCGAAGCTGGTGCTTGGCATAGCGGATGAGGCTGTCTGACGCTGTGGCTTCCCCCGCCATAGCGCAGACCTCAGTTTTGGTGCAGACGGCCCGAAGGGCAGTCCCCACGTCCTCGCTTTGCCCCATTATGACGAGGCGCTCCGAGGTGCCGATCGGGCCGTCTGTCAGTGGTGTTCCCGAGAACACGACATCGCTGAGGTCAAGTTCAGTCATGTACTCAAGATACCGCTGTTTTCAGACGCCGCTCACCTTGCGTCGGGTCACGACGATCGATGCTGCACCGACTACAACGAGTCCAGCACCGAGCGCAAGTCCGGTGAGATCCCCGCCGGTGCGCGGCATCTGCGAACCTGACTGCTCCTGGGACTGTGCGTAGTCGTCACCGGGAGTGGTGTTGGGAAGTTCGCGGCCCTGCTGCGAACCCGAGGTGTCTGCCTGGCCCCAGTCGACCGCTGCAGTCTGATCGGACTGGTCAGCCTGGTCGGTCTGTTCGGCTTCCGGCACGGTGTCCTCTGCCTGGTCGTCTTCTGCCGACTTCTGTTCCGCGTCGCCTTCAGCCGCCGGCTTTTGAGCTTCCGGTGCTGCTGGCGTCTTGTTCATACCCTCAGCTTCGGACTTAGGGGCCGGGCTGGGAGATTCGGGGGGTGCGGGCTTTTCAGCGTCGGAGGTCTTCTTCTGCGGTTCCGTTTCCTTCTGTTCCGAAGCTGCCTTCTGCTCCGGACTCGTCTTCGCGGACGCCGAGGCAGATCGTGTGGCGTATACCGTGAACGTTGCAGAAGCAACCTGCGCCTTGTCTTCAATCCCGACGCCGGACTGCTCGTTCTTAGCCAGCTTCGTAGCCTCAGCCCAGTTCAGCTGCCCGCCGGACTCGGCTTTGGCTGCTTCAGGCGTGGCAGCCTTGGACTTGCTGGACTCAGATTTCTTGGCGTTGCTGGTTTCAGACTTCTTGTTGTCGGCCTTGTCAGCAGTCTTGTTGTCGGCCTTGTCACCAGCCTGTTCGGTCACGACGGCCTTCTTGCCTTCGACGGTCACCTTGTAGGTGCCCGCGGCGGCCTTCTCTGAAGCGTAGATCCACACCGAGGCATTGCCTGCCGCATCCGTCTTGGCCTGAAGCTCAAACGGCTTCGAAGCCCCGGGTTCCTGCACCTTGAAGGTGTATGTGGCGCCGGGCAGACCGTTCTTCAGGGTCAGGGCTGCACCCTTGCCAGCCTTGGCAAATTCAGCTGACTTCTTCTGAGCGGCGTCCTTCTGCTTCTTCGAAGCGCTGCCGGGCACCTTGACCTGGGCGATTTCTTCCTTGGTCAGGGCAAAGTCAGAGTCCTTGATGCGCTTAGAGCTGAACGACACGGTCGAAGTGGGCAGCTGTTCCTGAGTGACCTTCGGAGTGCTGTCTTCGGCCTTCTTGTCGTCGGACTTGTCTGCCTCAGCCTTGTCGTCCTTCTTGTCGTCTGCCTTTTCGGCAGGCTTCGAGGACTCGCTGGAAGTCGGGCTTTCGCTGGGCTTAGGCGACGGGGAAGCCGAGGGCGTCTCGGACGGAGTGGGCTGTGCCGACTTGGTGCTTTCGCTGGGAGTCGGGGAAGGCGTTTCGCTCGGCTGTGCCGACTTGCTCGTCGGGCTGGGGGTCGGCGAAGGAGTCTCAGACGGCGTCGGCTGCGAGGACGGGCTGGCCGACTTCGTCTCAGCCTTGTCGCCAGCCGGAGTCGAGGGGGATTCGCTCGGCTGGGCCTGGCTGGCCTTCGCTGCCTCGGCGGTCTTTTCGCCGCCTTGACCCGCGGGGGCCTTCGATGCGCCTGCCGGCTTTGCCGAGCCCTCCGGCTGCGGCTTCTGGTCAGACTCTGCAGGCTTGTCGGCTTTGTCCGCGGCCTTGCTGCCGACGGTGAACGCAGCCAGTTCGGTGGCTTCGTTCGTCTTCACGTCCGTGAGGAACAGGCGGTAGCTGCCTTCGGGCACCTTCGAATCCTTCTCGGTCGAGAAGAAGTAGGAGCCCTTAACCACACCGGCTTTCGAAACCGCCAGCTGGGTGTCAGGGGTGTAGGAGATTCCGTCGGTGCCGATGACCGTGACGGTTGCCTTGTCTCCGGGGGTGAAGCCCGTACCGGTGAACTTCAGACCCTGTTTGCTGTCGGCGATCTGCTCGGCAGGAATCGAACTCTGCGCGAGTGAGACGCTGACCTGGCCGGTTTGAGAGTCAGATGACGGAGTGGAGTTCTGGCCGGTTGATGTATCCGGGGCCTGATCCCCGGGAGCGGCAAAAGCGGGAACGGCTGCAAAGCCTGTAACCGCGGCCACTGCGGGGGCAAGAACAAGACTGGGAAGAGTCTTCACAGTTAGCCTTTCGGTTGTGTTGTGAACACACCCAACAAGGCGACGACACCTACCCGCCCAACGAGGTTGAAAGGGGAAGGCACCATCGGTGCGGGGTGTAGGTCAGGTTCAACTGTAAACGATTTTTGCCCCGATGTTAAGAATCTGCTCAATGCGCGTGGTATAAGGCCGATGTAGCCTGGTGACGTGAGTCTCCTATCTGATGGCGAAATCCGGGCCGAACTTGCCGAAGGCCGCATCCGCTTGGACCCGCTGGATGAAAGTCTGGTTCAGCCGGCTTCCGTCGACGTGTGCTTGGATCGCAGCTTCCGGCTGTTCGACAACCACAAGTACTCGGTCATCGACCCATCCCAGGAACAGCCCGAACTGACCCGCCTGGTGGAGACCCACGGCAATGAGCCCTTTGTGCTGCACCCCGGTGAGTTTGTGCTCGCCTCGACCCTCGAAGTCGTGACCCTGCCAACCGACATCGCGGCCCGCCTGGAAGGCAAGTCGAGCCTCGGCCGCCTGGGGCTGCTCACCCACTCCACCGCAGGCTTCATCGACCCCGGGTTCTCTGGCCACGTGACCCTCGAACTGTCGAACGTCGCCACTTTGCCCATCACCCTGTGGCCGGGCATGAAGATCGGCCAGCTGTGCTTCTTCCGTCTGGGCGCGCAGGCTCAGCGCCCCTACGGAGCCGACCCGGCAACCGCGAACCGCTACATGGGACAGCGCGGCCCCACGGCTTCGCGGTCCTTTGAGAACTTCTACCGCGCACCTATGAACCAGGAGGACCCACGCTGATGTCCCAGGTCGCTGATCCGCAGACCCTGCGAAGCCAACACCTGCTGCTTGTCGACAACACGATTCTCGACAGCGACATCGACGTTCTCCTGTCAAACGTGCTGCCGCGTGTCGAAACCGACGGCGCTGTGCGAACGCTCAGCCGATACTCCACGCTGACCGGACCGCTGAAGATCACTGCCAGCGCTGCCGCAGAAGCCCAGATCCCAACCATTTTCCGCAAGGCCTACGCGCTGTCCACTCCGCGAGAGCGCGAACCAGAGCCTCCACCGGAATGGTTCTTCCACTCCGAGGGAATCGAAAAGCTGTTTCCGAACGGGCTGCCGATTCGCGAAGAAGAGCGCGGCATCGAACTGCTCATAGCGCTCGCTCGCCGCCTGCACTCTGCTGTGCGGATAGCCGACGATGCCGAACCCGGCGGGCACGAGCGGATCATCGCGCCCGATCCCAGCGCTCACCCCGCAATCACCGTGTTCTCCCCTTACTGGATCACTTCGGACCTCCTGATGCCCCACATCAAAAACGCGGTGCCGGAAGGCAAGGTGGTCGACACCTCGGCCTATGTTCCCGAAGACCAAGAACTCGACGGCTACTCCCTCGACGTCGATCTGGGCGAGGGGCGAGGGCTGATCGAACTGGGCGTCATCGTCGAAACCGCCCTGCCGACAATCGTGGAGCGCTTCGCCGACGGCCCCCAGGTGGCCTACTCGATCCGCTGGCACGCAGATGATGACGACGATTCTTCGCGCGCGCACCGGCGGATTCGCAAAACCGCCGGAAGCATCATCGGCGACCTCGCCGCAGCGGTCGTCGAAGCCACTGGTGGGGCGGCGGTCGACCGCGACGGCTTCCTGCTCGCGGAACACCAGCTGAAGGGGTGATGCTCACGCGGCAAAGCCGGGTATGCAAAAATATTCACTGATTTTCTAACCCCGGGGGGGCGCAATGGCGACGATTCTTCTGAGTTTCTTTGCCGCCGCCCTGCTCGCCCCGATGCTGTTTCGTGTTTTCGAACGCGGGGCGTTCTTCATTCTCGCCGCAGTTCCAGCGGCAGGCTTCCTCTACACGATCCTCAATTCGGCCCCGGTGCTCGATGCTGCCGGTGCGCCGCCTGTGCGCCAGGAGTTTTCGTGGCTTCCCGAACTCGGGATGAGCATCGTCTTCCAACTAGATGCTCTGTCGTGGATCATGTCGCTCATCGTCACGGGTGTAGGCGCACTCATCTTTATCTACAGCGCGCGCTACTTCGAAGCGGACGACTGGTCGCTCAGCCGGTTTGCCAGCGTCCTCATGGCCTTTGCCGGCATGATGTACGGCCTGGTGATTGCCGATGAGCTGCTGGTCATCTTCATCTTCTGGGAAGGCACCACGGTCTTCAGCTACCTGCTGATCGGCCATTTCAACACGCGCGTGCAGTCCCGCCGTTCCGCCCTGCAGGCTCTCATCGTGACCACGTTCGGCGGTCTGGCAATGCTCGTGGGCATTGTGTTCCTCGCCGCCAGCTACGGAACCATGAGCCTCACCCGGATTGTCCAGACAGGCTACCCGGACTCCGGAACGTACCCCATGGTCATTGCGGGCGTTCTTCTGCTGCTGGTCGGAGCGATGGCGAAATCCGCCCTGCTGCCCTTCCACTTCTGGCTTCCCGGCGCGATGGCCGCCCCCACCCCCGTCAGCGCCTATCTGCACGCCGCCGCGATGGTCAAAGCGGGCATCTACCTGATCCTGCGCTTGGCGCCGGGCTTTTCGACAATGCCCGGCTGGCAGCCCGTCTTGCTGACGGTCGGCATCAGCACCATGCTTTTGGGTGCGTGGCGGGCGCTCAAACAGTACGACCTCAAACTCATTCTGGCCTACGGCACCGTGTCCCAGCTTGGACTTCTTGCCGTCATGGCAAGCTTCGGCACAGCCAGCATCACGATGGCCGCTCTGGCGATGCTGGTCTCCCACTCCCTGTTCAAATCGACGCTGTTCCTGGTGGTCGGCATCATCGACCACTGGGCGGGAACCCGTGACCTGCGCAAACTCTCCGGCTTCGGGCGCGAAGACCCACTGCTTGCGGCAGTCGGAACGATCGCGGCGGCCTCCATGGCCGGAGTGCCCCCGCTGTTGGGCTTTGTGGCAAAAGAAGCCTCCTACGGAACCCTGCTGGACGACGGTTCCACCGGGGCGACTATCGCGCTGATCGGCATTTTTGTGGGATCGGTGTTCACCTTCGCCTACGCGGTGCGGTTCGTGTGGGGTGCGTTCTTCAGCAAACCAGAAGTCGAAGCCGTCGCACCGGGCAACACCCACCCAATCCTGATTCTGCCGACCGTGGTGTTGGCCGCGGGCATCGTTTCGTTTGGCCTGTTCCCGGGTGCGCTGCAGGTCCTCCTGCAGACCTACGTGCTGTTCGTCCCACCGGCTGCCGGGGAGTCCGAACTCGTCGAACTCAGCCTGTGGCACGGCTTCAACCCAGCACTCGGCCTGTCGGCAGCGACCATCCTCTTGGGCGCGCTGACGGCCTGGATCTCCGGCCGAGACGCACGCCTGCACAAGTACGTGCCCGAAATCGACTTCAACGAGGGCTACCGTCGTGCAATCCAAGGTCTCGAACGCACCGCCGCGTTCGTCACCGCCCGCACACAGCGCGGTTCGCTGCCGTTCTACCAGGCGGTGATCCTCCTGGTGACAGTCGGATCGCTCATCGCTGCGCTCGCGCTCAACCGCACGTGGCCCGACCGGCTGACCCTCGCAGACAGCTGGCAGCAGTGGGCTGTTGCGGCCACACTGATAGCCGCAACCATCGGCGTGCTCATGATGAAGAAGCGCTTTGCCGCGGTCGTCGTCGTAAGCATCTCCGGCTACGCGATGGTGGCTTTCTTCGCCTTCCAGGGTGCTCCTGACCTCGCCCTGACCCAGGGGCTGGTCGAAACGATCACTCTCGTCGTCTTCATCCTCGTGCTGCGTCGACTGCCCGGTGACATGTCCAGCGGACAACCCAAGCGGAAGCTCAAACAGACAGTGCGCATCACCCTGGCAGTGGCCTTCGGCGCTGTTATGGCAGTCGGCACGATTGTGGCGATGGCCGCCCGCACTGAACGGCCGGTCTCATCGGACTGGGGCGTTCTGGCGTGGCTCGGCGGACACGGCAAGAACATCGTCAACGTGACACTCGTCGACATTCGCGCCTGGGACACCCTGGGCGAACTCGCCGTGGTCGTCGTGGCCGCCACCGGCATCGCCAGCCTCATCTTCATCAACAACCGGGGAGCCTCGCTGCAGCGCATGCAAGCAGACAGCGCCCGCGGCCGCCAGCGGGGCATCCTGTGGCGCTTCAACCCGGTTCACGACGCCGTGTCCAGCGAAGGCGCCGACGTGTCCCGCTACCCGCAGAACTACCGAAACGCGCCGGAAGCTGCCGATGAAGTCAGCAGCCGAGGCGCCTGGCTTCTGGCCGGCCGAACGCTCAACCCGCGCAACCGGTCAATCATCCTCGAAGTCACCGTCCGGCTGCTTTTCCACCCCGTCATGGTGTTCTCCGTCTACCTGCTGTTCGCCGGTCACAACCTGCCCGGCGGCGGCTTCGCAGCGGGGCTGGTGGCCGGCATCGCCTTCATCATGCGCTACCTGGCCGGTGGCCGCTGGGAACTGGCAGAAGCCGCACCCATCAATGCGGGAGTTCTGCTGGGCCTGGGCATGACGCTTGCCGCTCTGACCGCCCTGGGCGGACTCCTGTGGGGCGATGCAGTGCTCTCCAGCGTGTTCGTGGAAATCCCGCTGGGCTCCCTGGGCGACATCGCATTCGGCACCTCGACGCTCTTCGACATCGGCGTGTACCTCATCGTCCTGGGACTCATGCTCGACATCCTCCGCACCCTCGGCGCACAGGTGGACCGCCACCAGGAAGAAGACGAACGCCGCCTGACCCAGGCGCTGTCGGACGTTGACGAAAGCTTCGACACTTCCCGCATGCACGCCATCATGGGCCGCATCGACCGGCTGGACGGTGCCGGCCAGCACAGGGGTGATTCGCTGTGACCGTACCTCTCATCATGGCCGCAGCCATGGGCGTCATGTTCGCAGGCGGCGTCTACCTCATGCTGTCGCGCTCGCTGACCCGCGTGCTGCTGGGAATCGTGCTCTTCGGCAACGCCGTCAACCTCCTGCTGGTGCTCACCTCCGGAAAACCGGGACGCGCACCCCTGACAGACGGAGAGAACCTGTCCACGGCGGGAATGTCAGACCCCCTGCCGCACGCACTGACGCTCACCGCAATCGTCATCACCTTCGGTGTGACCGCGTTCATGCTTGCAATGATCTACCGGTCCTGGAGGCTCATGAGGCGCGAAAACCTCGACGACGACCTCGAAGACATCCGCATCGGGCTGCAGTCGCGCGCCACCATGGGCGATGAGGGAGATGTTTCCGAAGAACAGGACGACACCGAGTTCGGCGGTGACGCGGAATTCCCCGTCACCGGGGCCGTCAAACTGCTGGACCTCGACGGCGAACCAGACGATCAGCGAACAGCACACGATGAGCCAAACGGCACCTCGGCACAGCAGCGGGAAAGGGGAGAGGACTCATGACACTCGCAGCCCTTGTTCCGCTGCCGGTTGTGCTGCCGCTGCTGGGAGCCGGCATCAACCTGCTGGCGGGAATGCGCGTGCGCCTGCAGAACCTGGTGACAGTCGTGACGCTGGTGGCCATGCTCGGCATCAGCGGTGTGCTCCTCTGGGCCACAGACAACCAGGGCATCCAAGTGGTCGCAGTCGGAGCATGGGAACTTCCGTTCGGCATTGCGCTCGTAGTCGACCGACTCTCAGCGCTCATGCTGGTGGTCTCAATGTTCGTCACCCTCAGCGTATTCATCTACGCAGTCGGCCAGGAGATGACCGACGACTCCGACCAGTCACCCGTGTCGGTGTTCAATCCCGCCTACCTCATCCTTTGCGCTGGTGTGGCAGCTTCGTTCATAGCCGGCGATCTCTTCAACCTCTACGTGGGCTTCGAGATGCTGCTGGTGGCGTCATTTGTGCTCATCACAATCGGCGTGACCCCAGAGCGCGTGCGCGTAGGCGCCACCTACATCGTCGTATCCCTGCTGAGCTCGCTCATCTTCCTCGGCTCCATAGGCTTCATCTACGCGGCAACCGGAACCGTCAACATGGCCGACCTGGCCGTCAAACTCAGCATGCTGCCGGACGATGTCCAGCTGTTCCTCCACATAGCGCTCCTGCTGGGCTTCGGCATCAAAGCCGCGGTCTTCCCGCTGTCCTTCTGGCTTCCCGACTCCTATCCGACGGCACCGGCGCCGGTCACCGCGGTGTTCGCCGGGCTGCTGACAAAAGTCGGCATCTACGCCATCATCCGCACCGAAACCCTGCTGTTCTTCAGCCAGTCGCTGCGCACTCCGCTGCTCATAGTCGCAGGGCTGACGCTCATAGTCGGCATCCTCGGCGCCGTCGCCCAAACCGACCTCAAGCGAATGCTTTCTTTTACGCTCGTATCCCACATCGGCTACCTGCTGTTCGGCGTCGCCCTGGGAACGGAATTGGGACTGGCCGCTGCGCTGTACTACACCGTCCACCACATCGTTGTGCAGACCACGCTGTTCCTCGCCGTCGGACTCATCGAACAGCGGACCGGAACCACAAAGATCAGCGCACTCGGCGGTCTTATGACCCTGTCGCCAGCACTGTCGTGGATCTTCCTGATACCCGCGCTCAACCTCGGCGGCATTCCTCCGCTGTCAGGGTTCATCGGCAAGGTGGCCCTGTTCTTCGCCGGTGTCTTCGACGCAGACTGGCTGACCATCACACTCGTGGCCATCGGCGCGCTCACCAGCCTGCTGACGCTCTACGTCATGGGCCGCACGTGGAACCAGGTGTTCTGGCGCTCCCCGGTCGAAGCCCCCGAACGGCTGCCGGAAACCGAACAGCTCATCAGCCAGATCAAAGCGATCAAAGGCGCACGGGCAATCGGTGCGACTGAACCCGACCGTGAGAAGCTGCCCGGCCCCATGGCCCGGCCCGCAGTGCTGATGCTCGCGGTGTCAATTGCGCTGACGGTTTTCGCCGGACCGCTGTGGAGGACAGCCGAAAACGCGGCAGCCAACCTCATCGATCCGCGCATCTACGTGTCAGCAGTGTTCGAAGTCGGACAGGACGAAACACCGAACCCGGACGGCAAATCCGTCCCGCCGGGCTACTCCGACGACATTTCCGAAGCCTCCGACCAGTACGAAGGTGCCCACGAAAGGGGAGGTGAGCAATGACGAACCGACCCACACCCAAACCGGAAGGGACCGCGCACAGCGGCCCCGGCACCTCGGCCGGTCAGCCGCCGAAAAAACAGAAGCCGGGAAAGCAGGAGCCTAAGAGCAAGGCGGCGCGCATCGCCGACAAAAAGGCTCTGCGGTGGGCGCTGCTGCGGCAGCTTCTGCTGACCACCGGACTGGTTGTTCTGTGGATCATGCTGTGGGACGCCTGGTCAGTTGTGCACATTGTCGCCGGCATTATCGTCGCGGTCATTGTCACGCGCCTTTTCTACCTGCCGCCGATCGAACTTTCCGGCCGCATCAACCCGTGGTATTTCGCGGTGTACCTGGCATGGTTTGCCGGGCAGCTGGTTCGGGGCGCTCTCGAAGTGGCGGCCGTTGCGCTTAGGCCGCGCAAAACCGCTCCCGGCAGTGTGATCGCAGTCGATCTGCACACCAGATCAGACCTGCTCATCACAGTCATTGCGCAGACTGCCGGACTGATCCCCGGCACATTCGTCACCGAGGTTGACCGCGCTCGCGGCGTCATCTTCCTCCACGTGCTCGACTGCAACACGGACGAACAGATTGAGCGCGCCCGCGAACTGGCCTTGGAAATCGAGGTGCATGTCATCAAGGCGATCGGCTCGGAACATGACATCCACGTGCTCAACGAATCACGCATCGCCCAGGGGCAGAAGCCCGTTCTGGGTGGACGCACAATGGATGACCTCAAAGCGAAGCAGGGTGCTGAGAAGTCCGGCGCGACACACCCAGCCGACAATCCCGCGGCCGGAAAGTCAGCCGGTGCTGAGAACAGCAGAGAGGGCGGTGCCTGATGGAGTTTGATCCTCGCGTTGCAGTAGTCGTCCTGCCCGCAGCCTTTGTGCTGTTCTCCATTGCCGCAGCGGTCGCCATTGCGCGGATCGTCCGCGGCCCTGCGATCCTCGACCGCATGATCGCCACCGATGTTCTGCTGTCGACCATGCTGTGCTCTTTCGCCGTGTTCATGGCCGTAACCGGTCGGACTGACCTGCAGTTCATCCTGCTGGCCATGGCGTTCTTCGGCTTTGTCGGTTCAGTCGCGGTGTCGCGCTACGTGGCCCGCTCCGAGAACACGGCACAGCTGGCCCCTCCCGCAGACTCGGACCAGGGCGCCTCGGCCGACAGCACAGCAGACCCCAGCCCAACAGAAGAGGGCCGCCCATGAGCCTCGTCATTTCGATCATTCTGAGCGTGCTCATCCTCCTGTCCGGCGTCCTCTCGATTGCCGCGGCAGCCGGGCTCATGCGCTTTCCCGACCTGCTGTCGCGCCTGCACTCAGGATCAAAACCGCAGGTGTTCGGCCTCATTTCGGTGCTCATCGTCGTTGCGGTCACCCATCCGAGCTTCGGGCTGATCACCACCTGCCTGCTCATTGCGTGCTTCCAGATGGCAACCGCCCCGGTCGGCGCCCACATGATCGGCCGCGCGGGCTACCGGACCCGTCACCTGCGGCGTGCACAGCTGTACCGTGACGAGCTTGCCGATGCCGTGTCCCGCGCCGAAGCTCGCGAAGTGACCGCCCGCACCGAAGCCTTCGGGCAGGGGAGTGCGGATGATGATTCTTACGATGCGCCGCATGCCTCCCCGGACGAAGCCGCCGGTGGGCTGGACGTAGGCGGAACGGACCCGTCGGGCCCTGAAAGCCAGGCTGAAGCCGCTCGCGGTGAGGACCGGTCGGAGGACCGGGACGCAGGCGAACCCCGCGCTGATTTCGATGATGAGCCCAGCGAAGGAGAAAACCGTGAGTGAAGCAGACACCAGCCGCGAAAACCCGCTGCTGCGTACCGCGCGGACCCGGCCCGTGTTCGGCACTTTCGTGATCGAGTTCTTCAGTCCCGGACTGCCGACCCTGCTGAAACAGGCGGGAGCGGACTGGGTGCTGCTGGATCTCGAACATTCGGGCCTTGGCCTGGACTCTGCGCGAGCCCCCATCGCGGTGGGCCGACAGGCGGGCATCACGACGGTGGTGCGAGTTCCCGGCCCGCACCAGCACTTGGTGTCTACAGCGCTCGACGCGGGCGCTGACGCCATCATGGTTCCGTGGGTTGAATCGGCTGAAGAAGCCGAGCGGATCGCTTCGTGGACCAAGTACCCGCCTGTGGGCGTGCGCGGTTCGGCTTTTGGAATTGCCGGAGACCAGTACGTGGGCGGAACGGCGGAAGTCGCACAGCGCGCAGCAGACGCCCGCACGTTCTTCCTCCCGCAGATCGAAACCCCCGGCGCTTTGGACGACGTCAGCGCTATCGCCGCATTGCCCGGTGTCGACGTGCCGTTTGTCGGTCCGCTCGACCTGTCGACGAATCTGGGGGTGCCCGGAAACTTCACCGCTCCCGTGCTCGAACGCGCCCTCGAACAGGTTCTGGAAGCGTGTGCCGCGCACGGCAAGGTACCCGGCATCTTCGCCCCGACCGTCGAACTTGCCCGCCGTTGGTCCGACATGGGCTTTCGGATGGTGTCGCTGGCCGCGGACACGGCTCTGCTGCGCTGGGCCTTTGCCGACGGCCTGGAGGCGCTGCGCAGGGGCAGTGCTTCCGAGGGCGCTGTTTCGGAAGGGCCCGCCTCAGAGGCGTGACAAAATGGGGGCATGGATGCTCTCATGCTCATCAACACGCACGAATCAGCGGTTCCCGTCACACCGCTGATCCAGCTTCTTGACAAAGCCCGTATGGCCGACGGCGTCATTGCCTACGTGACTGCTCCGGCAGAAGAGTCCGCTTTTGCCGAACCGATTGAAGGCGCTGATCCGGTTGCTGCCGCTCCCACGGCAGACGATCTTATTCTGGCCTCACCCACCCTGGACGCCTTTGAGTCCTATGACGACCTCGCCCTGGGACTGCAGGACATGGGCATTGAGAGGCTGATTGTGGCAGGCGCCGATTCAGAGCCGGACGCAGAGGGTCGAGGCGCCGTCTGGGCTACCGCTGTTGCCGCTCTGGCGCACCAGTTCAGCGTTGTGTTCGCAGAAACGGCTGTTGTTCTGCCCGACACCGGAGATCGCCCGGCCTGGATGCACGATGCCCTCCAGCTGGGTGCTGTCGAAAAGCCCGCCGAGGATATCTGGCTCAAGATGTAGCTGCGTGCGCACACAGCAGTGGGGCCGCGGAAAATTCCGCGGCCCCACTGCTGTCTAGTAGAAGTTCAGCCTGTCGGCTGAATCAGACGTCTGCGATCAGGCGTCAGGGTTGGGTTCGCCCTTGAGCTCGCCCTTCTCCCACTGTTCGACCCAGTCCTTGTTGTCGTCCATCCATTCGCGGGCAGCCTTGTCCTGTTCCTTGCCGCCGTAGTTGTCTTCGGAGAACATGACGTTTTCAAGGCTGGACAGGTGCTCGTCGTCCAGAACGAGGTTCTTCAGCAGCTGGGCGACCTTCGGGTTCTGTTCGCCGAAGCCCTTCGACGAGAACGAGTAGATGACCTCAGCCTTGCCCATAACGCCCTTGGGGTCTTCAAGGTCGCGGACGGGGAAGGCATCGTAGGCCCAGTGCGGACGCCACAGGGTCACGGCGACGTCCTTCTTGTCTTCGGTCGACTTCTTCAGCTGAGCCAGCATTGCAGGCGTCGAGCTGAGCTTGAGGTCCATGTCGGACAGTTCGTAGTCTTCAACAGCCTGCTTGGCGGCCTTGGACAGACCGGCACCGGGCTCAATGCCGTAGATGGTGTTGCCGTAGTCGCCGCTCATCGACTTGAGGTCTTCGATGGTCTTGGCCTTGGAGTCCTCGTTCACGGCGATCGTGAGTTTGGCGTTGTTGTACCAGCAGCCCTGCTCTTCGAGCTTGTTGCCGAACTTCTTGATGTAGTCGGCGTGGGTCAGCGGCAGCCAGCCGTCAACGAGGAAGTCGACATCGCCGTTGGCAACTGCGGTGTAGCCCGGACCAGCATCGAATGCCTTGATTTCGACGGTGTAGCCGTCGTCTTCGAGCTTGTTCTTCAGCAGGTTCGACACGGCGAAGGACTCGTCCCAGCCGTTGAACGCGCCGATGGTGAGCTCTTTGTTGTCGTCAGCATCTTCGCCGGAAACGTCCTTGGCTTCGGACCCGGGAATGCAGTCGGCCCAGTTCTTGTCTCCGGCAGCGGTGTCGCCGCCGTCGCCGCTGTCCGCGCTGCCGCAGCCGGTCAGTACGAGTGCGGAAGCGGCAAGCGCAGCTCCCACCTTTGCAATTCTCGGAAACTTCATGTTTCTCTCCTTTTTCACATCAGTCCGCTTCGGTAGCGGCGCGCCGTGCGCGGCTTTCGCTCTGCACGGCTCTTTCATCGGTCGGTCTGGGTCAAACTGTGGTGTGCTCGCTGTTGCGGCTGCCCAGTGCTGCGGTCACGCGGTCCAGGAAGATGGCAAGTACGACCACTGCGACACCGGCGTCAACGCCGATGGCCACGTCCAGCTGGGAAATAGCGCCGATGACAGCGCCGCCGAGGCCTTCAGCACCGGCCATACCGGCAAGGACAACCATTGACAGGGCCAACATGATGACCTGGTTGATGCCGGCCATGATCGTTTTGAGTGCCAGGGGCAGCTGCACCTTGAACAGAATGTGGCTCGGTGTTGCACCGAACGCCTGGGCTGCTTCGACAACCTCGCCGTCAACCTGGCGGATGGCCAGTTCGGTAAACCGCACGCCGGGAGGCAGCGCGAAGATGATCGTTGCGATCGCACCGGGCACCTGACCGACGGAGAACATGACGATTGCCGGAACAAGGTAGGCCAGAGCGGGCATCGACTGCATGAAGTCGAGGATCGGCCGGACAATGGTCGAAACAACGCGGGATTTCGCGGCCCACACGCCGATCGGCAGTGAGATGAGAAGAGCGAAGATCACCGCCACAATCACGAGCGCGAATGTGCTCATGGCGTTTTCCCACTGGCCCAGAGCCAGGATGAGGTAGAAGCCGATCACCGTGACAAGGCCCAGACGCCACGTGGCGGCAGCCCAGGCGATCGCCGCGAAGATCAGGATCATGATGAACGGGTGCGGAGTTTCCAGAACCCAGTTCAGCCCGGAGTACATGCTTGACAGCACATCGGTGATGGCTGACAGAAGCCAGTCGAAGTGCTGCTGGAACCAGATGAGGAAATCGTCAACCCATTCGCCCAGCGGCAGGTGGGGTTCAAGCGGGTTCATGCTCACGCTTCCTTTCCGGTTGCGGTATCTGCGTCTTCGTCATCGTTCGTCTCTGGCTGCGGTACCGGTGCGACTGCGGGAAGTTCGCCGGTGGCGGTGGACTCAGTGCCCATTGCCTGCAGCAGCTTGACTCGGGGAACAACGCCCAAGAGCTTCCACTTGTCATCGACAACGCACAACGGCACCGGGGCTTCGGCAGACGGAGCGAAAAGGTCAGCGATCTGAGCATCCGGCTGGCAGGTGAGGATGTCCTGGGTGCGGATGATGTTGTCCAGGGTGCGTTCGCCGCGGTTGGCAGCACCGACGGCGTCCTCGTCGGTGACGAGCCCGAGCAGCTTTCCGCTGCGGTCGGTGACGAGAACGGCCGATTCCTGGGCTTCCTGCATTTCCCTGATCGCCACGTTCGGACCCGCGGTGTTGTAGATCGATTTCGTGGGCGGGCGCATGACCGACTGCGCGGTGTAGACGCGCGAACGGTCGACGTCCTGAATAAAGGAGCGGACGTAGTCGTCAGCAGGGTTGGACAGAATGTCCTCAGCCGTGCCGATCTGAGCGATCCGGCCGTTGCGCATAACCGCGATCCGGTCGCCCAGGTACATGGCCTCGTTGAGGTCGTGGGTGATGAAGATGATCGTCTTCTTCAAGGTGTGCTGGAGTTCAGCCAGCTGCTGCTGCATTTCCCGGCGAATAAGCGGGTCGAGAGCTGAGAACGCCTCGTCCATCAGCAGAATGTCGGTCTCCGCGGCAAGGGCGCGGGCCAGGCCGACGCGCTGCTGCATACCGCCGGACAGTTCGGACGGGTACTTGTCCTCCCAGCCCTTCAGCCCTACGGTCTCAAGCCATTCGTCTGCCTTCTTCAGGCGCTCATCCTTGTCCACACCCTGCAGCTGAAGCGAGTAGGCGGCGTTTTCGCGCACCGTGTGGTGAGGCATGAGGGCAAAGTGCTGGAAGACCATAGAGATATGGTCACGGCGAACCGCCCGCAGCTCGGTGGCGTTCATCTTCGAGATGTCTTTGCCCGCGATCTCAACGGAGCCGGAGCTGGTGCTCCACAGCCCGTTGAGGGTGCGGATGAGGGTCGACTTTCCAGAGCCGGAGAGCCCCATGACGACGAAGATTTCACCGCGTTCGACTTCGAAGCTCGCGTCGATGACGGCCGCGGTTCCCAAATCGCGCAGGTCGTCGCGGTCTTCGCCGTTCTCAATGCGGCGAATGACTTCTTTTTCGTGTTGGCCAAAGACTTTGTAGACGTGCGATGCACGGACTAATGCCACTGGGTGGCCACCTTCCGGTTGACTGTGCACATCCGCGCCGGGTGGCGCGGGCATTGGCGCCGACGGCCGAAAATCGGACGACGGCAACGTTCCACTGTAAACACAGAGCACTTTCAGGCGGCTGGAAGTGCGTGATCAGATTCGGCTCACTTTTTGGACAATTGTCTGAATACCCCATCTGACCAGGGGTTATGCAAGCGTTTCGTTGTTATTGAAACGTTACCCCAAGCTCCCCTCTATTCCGCGCGCACAGACGACGGGCACTGCCGCGCAGAAATGAGGCTCTGCGGACATCTGCGGACAAGAGGGGCTGTGGTCGACTGAATTCGGCAGGCCGTGGAGAGCAGTCTGCCGCTCGATAGAATGCGAGCATGACTGCTGAACAGAAGCTCAGCATGCGGCGTGCTCGCATGCTTCGCGGTTGCGCCGCGGCCTTCTTTTCTGTGTTCAGCGGTCTGGTGTTCCACACCGGTGCCGGCGGCGCAGCTTCGGCGGCAGCGTGCTTGTTCGCTTTTCTCGTCGCCGCTTGGCTGGGAATCGTCCTTTCGGCCCTCCGGCTGCGTATCTTCTCGGTCGTTGCCGTTGTCGCAGCAGGACAGTGGCTGCTGCACGTTTTCATGACCTTCGCCTCGACCGCCGCACCGACACCTCGCGGATCGGGTTCACTCCTGGAGACTTCCGCCCATGCGCTCTGCATGGGGCTTGTATCACCTGAAGGGGGCACTGCTGCGCCCTCCGCCGCGAGCCACGCAGACCACTCCGCTCCGCTCATGCTGGCCGCCCACATCGCTGCCGTTGTCCTCACGGCAGGCTTTGTGCTGTTCGGCGAACAATCCATCGAAGCGGTGCTAACCGAAGTCGTGGGCCCGCTCGTCTTCGTTCTTCTCGCCGGTGCGCTGCCCCAAGTCCGCCGCGTTCAGCGCCCCGGTGTGTTTCGCACCCGCAATCCAGGCACCTCGGAGCGTTTCAGCTCGGTGTCGGTGCGCGGTCCTCCCGCTGCCGTGTGACACGCAAGGGACTTTCTGCTGGAAGCCCTCATCCCGCCCCGCGGCAACGGACCGCGAGCAGGCCTTAAAATTCCGCGGCCGCGCGCCGCTTCCCTGGGCGTATGCCCCCCCCTATTTGTGCACCCATGAGCGGGTGCGAAAGGACAATCATGAAACTCCGCAAGACCCTTCTGGCTGCTTTCGCTGCCGCAACCCTGGCCCTGGCCGGCTGCGGTGCGGACTCTGTTGCCGCTGACGTTCTCAAGGTCGACGAACCGTGGACAAGGGCCGTGTCCAAGGACAAGGGCATGACCGGTGTCTTCGCCACAATCGATAACGAAGGCAAACAGGAGATCATCATCGCTGATGCTGAAACCGATGTTGCCGGAACCGTAGAACTGCACGAGACCACGTCCGACGGCAAGGGCGGAATGAGCATGAAAGAAAAAGAAGGCGGCTTTGTAATCCCCGCCGGTGAAAAGCTTGAGCTCAAGCCCGGTGGCGAGCACATCATGCTCATGGACCTCAAGAAGGACATCAAACCCGGCGACGAAGTCAAGATCACCCTCAGCACCTCGGCCGGCGATGTTGAGATCACCGCTGCCGCCCGTGAATTCACCGGCGCCAAGGAAGAGTACGCACCGGGCGAAAACGATCACGGTGAGCACATGGACCACGGCGACGACGAAAGCAGTGACGACAAGGGCGGCGACGACAGCCATGGCGAACACGGTGACCACGAACACGGCGACGGCAAAAAGTAACAATGACTGAGATCTCCAGACGCAGACTCCTCGGTGCCTCGGGCATTGGGGCCGGCGCTGGACTCGCAGCGGGAATCGGCGGCACCTATGGGGTCATGGGTGCCGCCGCCCGCGGCGGTGAAGACAGCGCAGGCTTTTCCGGCAAACAGACGGTGCCGTTCTATGGGCCGCACCAGGCCGGGGTGGAAACACCTCCGCAGGCGCACGCCGTCTTCCTTGCCGTCGAACTGAAAGATCACGTTGACGCAGCTGCCATGCGCCGGTGGCTGCGCATCCTCAGCGACGCTGCGGCCGCACTCACCGACGGCCGGGCACCGCTGGCGGACACGGAACCCGAAATGGCAGCCCAGCCGGCATCGCTGACGGTCACCTTCGGCTTTGGCAGGAAAGTCGTTGAACTCGCCGGTGCCGACAAGGTGCCGGGGTGGCTGAAGCCGCTGCCGAAATATCCGATCGACCGGCTGCGCCCCGAACTGTGCGGCGGCGATCTGCTCATGCAGATCTGCTCTGATGACCCGCTGACACTCGCCCACGCATCGCGCATGCTCATGAAGGATTCGCGCGCATTCTCTGAGATCGCGTGGTCCAAGGAGTGCTTCCGCCGGGCCTATGGCACCGACCCGAAGGGAACCACGGTGCGCAACCCCTTTGGCCAGGTGGACGGCACCGTCAACCCTGAAATCGACACCGACGACTTCGCCGCACTCGTATGGGGTGATCCGAACGCACCCGAAAGGCCCGGCAGTTCAGGGCGCAAGCAGGTGGAAACGCCGCGCGGTCAAGCGCCTGCGGACCTGGATTCGGCGCACCCCGACTGGATGGCAGGCGGTACGACGCTCGTTCTGCGCGACATTGTGATGGACCTGGAAAGCTGGGACTTGGCAGACGAACCGGCCCGCGATTTCTCGGTGGGTCGGCGTATGAAAGACGGCTCGCCGCTCACGGGCGAACGCGAGCACGACGTCCCAGATCTTGAGGCCGCCGGCAGCGACGGCTTCAAGAAGATCTCTCCGGCCAGCCACGTGGCACGCTCCCGCAATGACAAAAAGCCCGAAGAGCAGATCTTCCGTCGGGTGTACTCCTACCAGTCGCTGACCAAGGGGCCCATCCGGGACGACGTAGAGGGTGTCCGCCAGATCAACGATGCCGGGCTCATGTTCGCCAGCTACCAGGCGGACATCGAACGGCAGTACAAGCCGATTCAAAAGCGGCTGGCAGAAGGCGACCTGCTCAACGAATGGACGTTCCCGGTCGGTTCGACCGTTTGGGCAATTCCGCCCGGAGCGTCTGAGGGCGGCTATATCGGCGAGACTCTGTTCGGATGATTGCCTAAGCTGAGATCATGCTCAGCCTTCCGTTCATTCCCGCCACCGCGCAGAACAACAATCGGCCGAAGGTCATTGTGCCGTTTTCGCCGCGCACGCTTGATCAAGCGTGCGCGGTAGTTGATTGGGCTGGGCGCGCCCGAGAGGCTGGCGCCGATGCCTTCGAGTGGCGGGTCGACGCGCTTGTGGGCGGCGCTGGTCAGCACAGCGCCGAAAGTGCCGAGCTGTTGAAGATGGCCCAGCGTGCCATTCAAGACCAATCTGAACTTCCTGTGCTCATCACACTGCGGTCGGCAGCAGAAGGTGGGCAGGCTGACCTCGACGAAGCAGGTTACGCGGGCGTCGTCTCCGAAGTCATCAGCTGCGCCGAATCTGCTCAGGCCAGCAAAGCGCACCCGAGGATCGCTGTTGACATTGAAATCGATCGCGAAGCAGCAGATCAGCTGTGCAAGCACGCGGGGGAGGCAGGCATTCCGGTGGTGGCATCACACCACGATTTCGACCGCACCCCGAGTACCGGGGTTCTGCTGGCGAAGATCCGCGACATGATCGTCATGGGGGCAGATGTCGCAAAAATCGCCGTCATGCCCCAGGACCCGAGCGACGTTGCGCGGGTCTTGGAAGTCTGCTCGTCAGCTGTCGAAACGGCCGAGGTGCCTATCATTGCAATCTCAATGGGCGCCCTGGGTCGGACCACTCGGGTATTCGGCGGGGACTTCGGCTCCGCTGCGACTTTCGCCCCACTGGACGACGAACCGACAGCACCCGGCCAGATTTCCGTGGCAAAGCTGCGTTCAATCTGGACTGAAGTTCGCTGAAGAATCTGAAGGCACCTCGGCAGGGGTCCTGGGCGGCAGGCATCGCCAAAGCACACCCATCAGCCGGGATCTGCGCTTTAACCGTAAGAAAACTCCCGTCAGCAACAGAAACTCCCGAAAACCAGTACTGCTATCGGGTGTTTTTGTTGCTGAGCGGTGTGTGGGTGCAGACGAGGTGCCGGGTGCGGTTGGATGTTGTGGACCGAGGGGGCGAGGCGCCGGGCAGCTTGCTGGCTGGCTGATTGACGAGGTGTTCGGGCGCAGACAACGTGAAGGGCGCCACCGAAAATCGGTGGCGCCCTTCATACGTGAGTGAGCTGATCAGACCTCAGCGGGTTCCTGTTCGGATTCCGTTCCGCCCTGACCGCGCTTGACACCGGCCAACAGCATCTGCGCGACGTCGAGGACTTCGACGCCTTCGGAAGCATTGCCCTCAGACTGTTCGGCGGTCAGACCGTCAGACAGCATGACGCGGCAGAACGGGCAGCCGACCGCAATCTGCTCGGCACCGGTGGCCACGGCTTCCTTAGTGCGGTTGACGTTGATGCGCGAACCGATGGTCTCTTCCATCCACATGCGCGCACCGCCTGCGCCACAGCAGAAGCTCGTTTCCTTGGAGCGCTCCATTTCGCGGTACTCCACACCGGGCAGCGAACCGATGAGTTCACGCGGCGGTTCGTAGATCTGGTTGTGGCGGCCCAGGTAGCAGGGGTCGTGGTAGGTGACCGGGGTCTGCACCTTTTCGCCTTCGGACGGAGCGATCGGGGTGAGCTTGCCTTCGCGGACGAGCTTGTTGAGCAGCTGCGTGTGGTGGACGACTTCGAACTTGCCGTCCAGCTGCGGGTACTCGTTGGCGATCGTGTTGAAGCAGTGCGCACAGGTCACAACGATCTTGCGCGCCTTCATTTCGTTGAGCACTTCGACATTGGCCTGAGCCAGCATCTGGTACAGGAACTCGTTGCCGGCGCGGCGGGCAGGGTCACCCGTGCAGGATTCGCCGTCGCCGAGGACTGCGAAGTCGACACCGGCCATGTTGAGAAGCTCCGCAGTTGCCTGGGTGGTCTTCTTGGCGCGGTCTTCGAACGCACCGGCGCAGCCAACCCAGAAAAGGTATTCGACTTCGCCGAGGTCTTCGATGTCGGCGCCGACCTGCTTGACTTCGAAGTCGAGGTCCTTTGCCCACTCGAGGCGCTTGCGCTGGGACATGCCCCACGGGTTCTGCTTGTTTTCGAGGTTCTTGAACAGACCGCCGAGCTCGGTGGGGAATGCCGATTCGATGAGCACCTGGTAGCGGCGCATGTCAACGAAGTGGTCGACGTGCTCAATGTCAACGGGGCACTGCTCAACGCAAGCACCGCACGTGGTGCACGACCACAGGGCGTCGGGGTCGATGACGCCGAGCTCTGCGAGTTCTTCAACGTCCTGTGCGCCTACGAGCGGGCGGACTGCCTCAGCCTGTGCGGCTTCTGACAGGGTGCCCAGCAGGTCGAGGTTTTCGTGCGGGTCGGAAATGCCTTCGTAGGCGTCCATTTCTTTCTGCCACGCGCGCTTGGCCTTCTTGTCGGCGTCTTCGGCAAGAGGTGCCGGCGGCTGTGCTTCGGCCTGCGCTTTTTTGGCGGCTTCCAACCACGGTGACTTGGCCGCGGAGTGATTGCGCAGGTTGATCATCATGAGCTTGGGGCTCAGCGGCTTTTCCGTGTTCCAAGCCGGGCACTGGCTTTGGCAGCGACCACACTCGGTACAGGTGGAGAAGTCCAGCAGGCCCTTCCACGTGAAGTCTTCGACCTTGCCCACACCCATTGTGGTGGAGTCGTCCATGGCGTCGGGGTCGGAGAAGTCGAGTTCTTTGCCGTCGGAGACCATCGGCTGGAGGGCGCCGAGCGAGGTGCGTCCGTTTGCGTGGCGCTTGAACCAGATATTGAAGAAAGCGAGGAAGCGGTGCCAGGCAACACCCATCGTCGGGGTGAGGGCAACCGTGACCATCCAGGCGTAGGAGATGAGGATCTTCGCCAGTGCGATGGCGACGATGAGACCCGACACCACCGGAATCGACAGGCCGGAGAGGATCTCACCGATCCAGAAGGTCAGCGGGAAGTGCAGGATGAGGTTCGCCTGGCCTTCGTGACCCTGCAGCACGTATTCGAGGCCGCGCAGCAGGGCAATGCACAGGCAGACACCCAGAATGGTGAACTCAACGTAGTAGGCCTGCCAGAAGCTCGAACCGTAGAAGCGCGACTTGCGCTGCTCATCGAGCGTTTCGCCCTTGGGCTTCTTGGACTGGCGGACGAGGATCAGGACGATGATGCCGATCAGGCCGGTCATCGCAAACAGCTCCGTGATCCATTCGTAGGGCACGAAGTGGCCGATGATCGGCAGGGTCGCAGCCGGGTTGAACAGCTGCATGGTGGCCTGAGCAAGCGTGAGCGTGAGCACGCCGAAGGAGATCATGGTGAACCAGTGGGCGATTGCCACAACGGGCAGTCGCGCCATTCGGGTGTGCCCCAGGAACTCCTTGATGAGGGTGCCGGTGCGGGCGCCGGCGTCGCTGGTGCGCTCACCGGCGCGCGTGGGTGCGCCGAGCTTGAAGAACTGGACGAACTTGCCGATCCGGGTCAAGAACATCGTCCAGCCGACAATGGTCGCAGCAACACCGATGATCGCTGCGACGATCTGCAGGGCTGTCATGTGTGTTTTACCTCCAGGGGGCCCTTTCGCAAGGGCGCTGAAAATCCATCAGAAAGATGGACAGAAAAGGGTGCTCAGTTGGATTCCGCAACAGCTTCGTTGCCGAATTGGCTGCGGATGGCCTGAGCGGCGTAGCGCTGAACGACGATCTGGGCGATGGCGACTCCGACGCCCGAAACGATGGTCCAGGCGATGACTTCGGCCATGTCCGTGTCGGTGTCATTGGGGTCGTTCGGGGCGGGACGGCCAAGCGATTTCTCCCACGCCAGGCCGATTGCCTTGCGTGCTGCGATAGCGGCGAGTGTGCCTCCGCCGACGCCGATGACCTTCCAAGCGAGTTTGCCCATGATGTCTCCTCAGATCAGTGTGAACTTCTGTGTGTCTTCTGTCTCAACAGGATACGACACAGGCAGTTCACAGTGCGGCTTTGAGCTGCTGCCAGGAATGCTATCCCCGCCCACTGACACACGCCGAGGTTGTGAAAGCAACGCGGGGCCGCGCGGCGGAAGATCAGCCGGCAACAGATCCGAACAGCATGCCCAGCGCGTAGGTGACGGCGGCCGCTCCCAGGCCGATTGCCAGCTGCCGCAGTGCGCGCGGCATCGGGGCCTTGCCTGAGAGCACACCGACCACACCTCCCGTGAACAGCAGGGCCATGCTCACCAGCACGGCGGAGATCAGCAGCGGCAGCGTGCCGTCGAGGCCGAAGAAGTACGGAATGATCGGAATGACGGCCCCGGC
Source organism: Brevibacterium sp. Marseille-P9724 (assembly GCF_902500275.1). Taxonomy (NCBI): domain Bacteria; kingdom Bacillati; phylum Actinomycetota; class Actinomycetes; order Micrococcales; family Brevibacteriaceae; genus Brevibacterium; species Brevibacterium sp. Marseille-P9724. The sequence goes on from NZ_LR723000.1 coordinate 45,207, forward strand.
GCTGAAGAAGAGAAAAGAGCTCACCGCCGCGCCCAGGCCTGACCCGGTGCCCTCGTGTTTTTCCTGCGCAATCGAGTTCGGCAGGAAAGTGGCGCCGTGGGGAGTGCGCGCCCTGCCGATGGCGGTGCGGGCGGCAAGCTCCGCCTCGTCCTCCGCCATACCGCGAGCCTGGAAGACCAAGGCGAGCTCATTGGCGTTGATGTCGAGGTCCCGCAGGATCGAATCGGCGTCGGGTTCGGGGTTCGAAGCGTCAATCAGCTCGTGCTGAGAGCGCACCGAAATGTATTCGCCAGCACCCATGGAAAGCGCACCGGCCAACAGCCCCGAAATGCCGGTCAGCAGCACCTGTCCGCTGGTCAGGCCGGCTGCGCCGACGCCCATGACAAGTGCCAGGTTGGACACCAGGCCGTCGTTTGCGCCGAAGACCGCGGCGCGGAAGTTGCCGGACATGTCAGAGCGGCTCTTGGTGGCCAGAGCCCGCACAACTTCGGCGTGCACGCGCTCGTCAGCGGCCATCTGCTCCGTTGCGTACTCATCGACGATGTACGGCGAGCTGCTTTCGGCCTGCTGGGCAAGTGCGAGTACGAAGATCGACCCGAACATGCGGGCGAACATGGCCAGAATGACCACGCCGAGGTCGGGGCGGCCCGGCTTGTCGGCGTGATGGCCCAGGAGTGTGCGCCAGTGCTGTTGGTGGCGTCGCTCGGCGTTGGCGATCGCAATGAGGATCCGCCGCTCATCGCCGGTCTTCTTCATGGCGAGGCTGCGGTAGACCCGCTCTTCAACGAGTTCGTTTGCCAGGTAGCGGCGCCACTGTCTGATGAGGCGGGGGTCGTCGGTCGCGGGAGCGTTCCCGCACGAGGTCGAGGCGCGGTCGGCCGAAGCCGCCGCCTCGCCGGTGCCAAAGCCCGAATCGGCACTGAAGTCAGCAGAATTCTGTTCCACACAGGCAATGGTAGAAGGGTGCTCAGGCGCAGTATTTCTTAGCGCGGCTTAAGTCCGCGGGGTTCTCAGGAGCGGCTTTGCCCACCGTCGGGGCCGATTCATACTTTTGGCTGACGCCTGCGCACTGCGCAGCCTGGAGAATCAGAAGTATCATCGCCTGGTCCGGCTTCTGTTCCGGCCTCGGCGCAGGAGCACTCCACACAAGGAAAAGGTCAATGTCACCGAAACGGCTGTTTTCGATTCTCGCAATTGCCGAGGCGATCACCTGGACCATGCTGATCATCGGCATGGTGCTCAAGTACGTCACCCAGACCACTGAACTGGGGGTGCGCATCGGAGGAGGTGTTCACGGCTTCGTGTTCCTGGCGTACTGCGTTGTCACGGTGCTCGTGGCGACCTCGGAGCGCTGGGGCAAAGCCCGCGGTCTGCTGGGCCTGGGTTCGGCCGTCATCCCCTACGCCACGGTTCCGTTTGAGATCTGGGCGCGCCGCAGGGGGCTGCTGCCGGAAACCTGGAGTCTTGGATCGCAACGGCAGCCGGCCAACCCGTTTGAGCGCCTGTGCCTGTGGGCTCTGAAGAATCCGGTCCGGGCTGTTGTGGTCGGCATTGTGCTGGTCTCGGCTCTTTTCGCCTTCCTGCTGTTCCTGGGTCCGCCGGTCCCGCAGAGCTGACCGTCCCGGGTTGTTGCCCGAAGCGGCTCTGGCGAGGCGCGGCGCCGCTCTGGCTGGTTGAAAGGCCGGGTTTGTGGTTGGCTTGATCTATGGGAGACGCAGTATCACGAGAGCGCTACACCCCGCGTGAGCGAACCGACTACCGGCGTGCGCTCAACGATGACCTCGAAACCTTTGATGCCTATCTGCAGCAGGCGGAGTTCGTCAGCCGCGGAACCATAGGGATGGAGCTTGAGCTCAACCTGGTCGACGCGCAGATGGCGACGGCCCCGGTGAACCTCGACGTGCTCAAGACTCTCGATGACGACGACTTCCAAAGTGAGATCGGCTCGTTCAACTTCGAAATGAACCACCCGGTTCTGTCAGTTGAGGGAGACGGGCTTCAAGATCTTGAAGACGGACTGCGCGAACGCCTTGACCGCGCGGCCAGTGCCGCGGCTGAACACGACATTTCGGTCGCGATGATCGGCACGCTGCCGACGCTGACCGAGCAGTTCCTCGAAAGCCCCGATTGGGTTACCCAAGAGAACCGCTATAAAGCGCTGAGCAATGCGGTGATGGACAGCCGGGGCGAGCTTGTCACGATCGATCTTGCCGACCGCGAAGAGCTCAAACACGATTTCGAGGACATTGCACCGGAATCGTCGTGCACATCCATGCAGCTGCACCTGCAGGTGTCGCCGCAGCGCTTTGCTCAGGCGTGGAACGCCTCGCAGGCCATTGCCGGTGTGCAGACGGCGCTGAGTGCGAACTCTCCGCTGTTCTTGGGTCGGAAAGTGTGGCACGAAAGCCGTATACCCGTTTTTGCCCAGGCCATTGAAACCCGCCCACCGGAGCTCATCGTCCAGGGAGTGCGGCCGCGCGTGTGGTTCGGTGAACGATGGATCACGAGCATTTTCGACCTGTTTGAAGAAAACGTCCGCTACTTCCCGGCTCTGCTGCCGGAATCCCGCGAAGACTCGGGTGCGCCGATCATGCGCGGTGAAGCGCCGGCTCTGCACTACCTCAATCTGCACAACGGAACGGTGTGGCGGTGGAACAGGCCCATCTATGCACCCAGCACCGACGGTTTGGCGCACGTGCGAGTTGAGAACCGACTGCTTCCGGCAGGGCCGACCGTTGTCGACATGGTCGCCGATGCGGCGCTGTACTACGGCTTGGTCAAGTTCCTGGGGGAGCAGACCCGGCCCGTGTGGTCGCGGCTTCCTTTCAGAACAGCCGAAAAGAACTTCATGACGGCCGCCCGCTCCGGCCTGTACGCCCGGCAGGAATGGCCGACCCTCGGTGCAATTGACGTGGCGAAGCTCGTGCACGAGCACCTGGTGCCGCAGGCGCGCAGGGGGCTCGAAAAGCTCGGTGTGAACGACAAGCTCATCGAGCGCTATATGGGAATCATCGACGGCCGGGCTGTCTGCAGGCAGAACGGTGCTCTGTGGCAGCTGCGGACGCTGAGCAGCATCAGGCCGAAGAAGACCGGTCCGGGCAGTCCCGAAAGACAGCGAGCTCTGGCTCTCATGCTCGAACAGTACATGGAGAACCAGGCAAAAGGTGAGCCGGTTCACACGTGGCAGATTGGCGAATAAGCCCTGCTGCGCGTCCGCGGAAGGGTCGTTTTGGCGCGAGAATCTGCGGATCTTCTGGTCTCAGAAAATGCTTTCGGCGCAAAGTTGCATCCCGCGCTGAACTGTGTGTAAAGTAGTCCTCGTTGCTCGGACGGAAAACACCGAAGCGAGCGGGCCCCAGGCCGAAGATAAGATCTTCTAAATGGTGCGGCCCCGCTTCCACTGGAACCGAAGTCTCTGCAGCAGAATCAATCTGATTCGGACTGCCCTCTGGGGTAGTGAGCTTTCACTTTTGATGATGTGCCTGCGTGTGTGGGTGTGGATTCTTTGTGTGTCTGTTCTTTGTCAACTCAATAGCGTGTTTGTTTGTTTCGTGGTGCCAGATTTTTTGTTTTCTGGCCATGGATTTT